>NZ_JAJKFT010000010.1:950031-1266709 GCF_020966755.1 Blastopirellula sediminis | reverse complement strand
CGCGCAGTGTTGTCTCGACAACGGCGCCACGCCGATTCTTTGCGTGCAAACGCGGAAGGAAATGAAGCCTGGCAAACTCGACGCTGCGATCCTCGCCGGCAGTCTCGACTTCGCCCAGCAGTGGCTGTTGGTGAATCGTCGCCAGAGTTATGCGCCAGGCAGCGGAGAGCATCGACTCTGGCTAACGCTCGGCGGTTACGCCGGCCAAGGTGGCGAATGGGGCGTCGATGTCGACGAAGGAAGATTGACCGACGTAGGGCAGGCCGTGCCTGCCGAAATGGACAGACTCGCAAGAAGAGCGGCAGGCACGGCCTGCCCTACGACTACGACCGGGCGACGCTGGAAAACGATCGTGCACGACGCGGATGCGCTGCAAGACGAAGCGGAACGCTGGAAAGACGCCGCGATGGACGAGCGGATGCGTTCCCGAATTCGCCTGGCGATGACTGACCTGGGCGAGGCGCATGCGACGAAGTTGCGAGTCCGCGAGAACTGCGGCATGAACGGGACGAAGTTCGCCCGGGCGTGGGATCGGATGGTTGCGGCGGGGGAGATTGAAAAGATCGTTGACGAGAAACGGTTTTACGATCCGAAGTATCGATTGATCCAATCGGCCCAAGAAAAAATGGACGCGGTCGAGTCCACTCCCGTAGGGTCCGCTGTGCGGACCATGGGAAGTGGGAACCGATTGGCCCAATCAATCGACGCATCCTCGGTCCGCACAGCGGACCCTACGGGAGATGTGCTACGCGACGAAAAAAAATTGGGGGCTGCGGTCCAGTCGGTTGATTCTCGTTGTGCGTCAATCGCGAGTTGATGCGAGCGGGCGATCTTTGGCAATTCGATCCCGGCGTTTCGCTTGCAAACGCATTCCCTCGGCTTGCGCCTCGGGTTAGTGTTTGGAGATGCGCGCCTTCGCTATTGGGGAATTCGTGCTTGATTCGTCATTCGAGCTTCGACATTCGTCATTTGCTTGCGTCCGCATTTCCCTCGCTTGCGCTTCGGGCTATTATTGGGCGCGCATGCGGGTCATTCGATTACGCGAAGGTGCCGTCGCGGTAGCTTTCTTGGACGATGGGGCAGTCGGGGAGCGACTTCAGGAAGACCTTGCCGTAGGCCTTCGTCTTTACGCGAGGGTCGAGGATCACGACGATGCCGGAATCTTCCTGGGTGCGGATCAAGCGGCCGAAGCCTTGGCGGAGTTTGATCACCGCTTCCGGCAGTTGGTATTGGCCGAACGGTTGGCCTCCCTGCTCTTTGATCCGTTCGAGTCGCGCTTGCAGTAGCGGCTGATCGGGGACGCTGAAGGGGAGCTTGGTGATGATCACGTTTTGCAGTGCGTCGCCGGGGACGTCGACTCCTTGCCAGAAACTGTCGGTGCCGAAGAGGACCGCCTTCTTGGCTTGTTTGAACTTCTCAACCATCACGCTCCGCGGCATGCCGTCCGACTGGCTGAAGAGTTCGATCTCCTGTTGCGCGAGCCAACGCGTTAGCGAAGAAGCGGCCCAGCGGAGCATCTCGTAGCTGGTGAACAGCACGAACGCGCGACCTTGCGTCCGAGCGACATACCGCCGGATCATTTCGACGACCGCTTGATCGTAGTTTTTGCGATCGCTCGGGTCCGGCATCTCGTTGACCAGGATCAGCTTCGCCTGTTCGGCGTAGTCGAAGGGACTGCCGAGAGCCAACGTTTCGCAGTGCGTCAGCCCAACCCGCGACTTGAAGAAGTCAAACGACGCCGAACCGCCGACCGCCAGCGTGGCGCTGGTCAGAATCACGCTATCGACCGCTTGGAACAACTCGCTCCGCAGCGCTGGTCCGACGTCGACCGGAGCGGCCGACAATTTGACGCGACGATACGGTCCCCGCTGCTGCGAGCTTTCGACCCAGTAGACCGCGTCCTCGATCTTCTGCGTCCGCCAACTTTCGATCCCGTCGGCCAGCAGATAGAGCCGATCGCTCATCGACGTCAGGTCTTGCCGCTGACTGTCGTCGTTCAGATCTTCGCCGGCGTTTTTGACCTGGGCGGCCAGTTTGGCCAGCGCCGGAGTCAGCACGTTGGGGACCAGTTCGGCCTGGCGAACGCGACCGCTCGACTGCGGGTTCTCGGCGAGCCACGCGTCGATCTCGGTAAAGAACTGCTGGGCGCGGTATTGGCAATGAACGACCTGCTGCATCGCTTCGGTCAGTCCATGGTGGATCAGCAGCCCTTTGTTGGTCCGCTCGTTGAACAGCTTGTTGAGGGTGTAGTCGATCTGGGCCGAAGTGATCGACAAACCCAAGTGATCGCCGGCGACCGACTCCAAGGTGTGCGCTTCGTCAAAGATCACCGCATCGTACTTCGGCAGCAGATTGACGCCGCTGCGACGGAGCGCCAAGTCGCTGAAGAAGAGCGCATGATTCACCACGATGATCTGGGCGTTCTGCACGCGGCGACGCGCTTTGTAATAAAAGCAGTCGTTGTAGCTGGGGCAGTTGCGACCGAGACAGTTGCCGCTGTCGCTATGGACTTCGTCCCAGACCGAACCGAGCGGGCGAAACTCCAGATCACTAAGCGAGCCGTCGCCGGTCTCTTTGGCCCAGGTCCGAATATGGTCGAGCTGATGCTCTTCTTCATCCTTGGCGAAGAGAGTTTTGGTGCGGGTCAGTGCGGCGCCGAGTCGGCGTTTGCTGAGATAGTTCCCGCGCCCTTTGGCGAGCACCGCCGTGAACTCGAGCGGAATGACGCTGTTGAGCAGCGGCAAGTCCTTTTGAATCAGCTGTTCCTGGAGCGCGATCGTATGGGTCGAAACCACAATCCGCCGCGGCCGGTCTTCGTCGTCATCGGCTCGTTCCTGGGCGACCGCCAAGATTGCCGGGACCAGATAGGCGAAGCTTTTACCGACGCCGGTGCCGGCCTCGACGATCAAATGCCGCTTATTTTCGATCGCCGCCGCGACCGCATCGGCCATATCGAGCTGCTGCTGGCGAAGTTCATAGCGAGGTAAACGCCGAGCGATACTGCCGTCGGGCCCAAGAATGTCGTTTACCGTGTAGCTGCCCATCCCTGCCTGCTTGCTTGAATCCCTGCCGCCGCAAATGACCGTTCATCTTACCAGCCGTTAGGAAATGGGGAAATTAGCAGAGGACCGATAGACGTTTGCCGGTGCGTTAAATAGACTGGATGCCGGAACCAAACCCCTCTACAGTATTACGCCGAGAAATGGGGGGGTGCCGTTGATTTTGACCTTTTGACATCGGGAAGAGCCGGATGCCGATCACCTTTCAGTGCAAGAGCTGCTCCGCCAAGTTTCGCGTTGACGAAAAGATGGCGGGAAAGAAAGTCCGTTGCCCCAAGTGCCAAACGGTCGGGGAAATTCCGGCGGCCGAGCCAGAGCTGCTCTTGCCCGATCCCGAACCGGAACTGCCGTTGCCCGATCCGGAACCGGAAATCGACTACCAGATGAAGTCGAACGTCGATGACGACTTCTGGAGTCAGACGGCCGGCGCTATGCCGATGCCGGCCGCCGCTCCCGCCCCTTCCACATCCACAAGCTCGTCAGGGAACTCCGGTCGCCAGGGGAACGGCTTATCCGAAAAGGATGCCCGCCGCCGAGTCGTTTTCCCGGCGACGGTCCTGTGCGCCTTTGCGTTGTTGGGGATCGTGCTGGGGGGATTAGGGCTGGTCGCCATGGTGCTCCTCTTGATCGGTGGTGCGAATCGACTGCCGCCCGATCAGCTCATCACGAACTTGATCGTGACGGTCCTCGTCTTTGCTGGGTCGATTGGCACCTACCGCGGCGCCAACGCCCTGCGGAATTTACGCGGTTCGGCTGGTTCGGTCTGGTTCGCCTTGATTGTGGGGATGACGCCGTTTGGAACCTACGTTTGTTGCCCGCTGGCGATTCCGTTCGCGATCTGGGGAATCGCGTTGATGTGCGACAAACGGATCGCCTCGCGATTTCGAGATTAGCCCCTGCAGCGCCTATAATTTTTGGACCGGAATCTTGCCCCCATCGATTGCGGTTTGAGACCCCTGAATGCCCATTGAATTCTCCTGCGGCCAGTGCTCTGCGAAGTTTCGCGTGCCTGACGTGCTGGCAGGAAAGAAAGTTCGTTGTCCGAAGTGCCAATCGGCCGAGCGCGTTCCGACGCCTACGCCGGCGCCGGAGGCTCGCGCCCAGGGGGACGACGACTTCTGGAGTCAGAAGCCGGGGCAGTCGTCGTCGAAATCGCTCGGCGATGTGCTGGGCGCCGCGTCTACGTCTCCCAGCGCCTCCGCCCCGACCGCAAAGCGGAAAGAAAAAGCGGAGAGTCTGAACCCGAGCGAAGTTCGTTATCGCATCTCGACCCCGGCGACGGTGCTGTTCGTCTTTGCGATTCTGGTCACTGCACTAAATGCGGTGGGGGTGGTCCTGTGGACGCTGCAGCTGATGTTCGCACCGCCGGCGAACATGAACATCTACTCCATTATGTTCTCGATGTTCATGGGAGCGATTTCCGTTTGTTTGACCGCGGCGACGCTCAAGGGAGTGAATAGCTTCCGCAACGTCGACGAGCTGAGCTGGGCCTGGACCGGCCTGGTATTGGCGATGACCCCGTTCGGCACGTCGATCTGCTGCGTCTTTACCATTCCGTTCGCCATCTGGGGGATCGTGCTCCTTTCGGACAAGCGCATTTCGGCCCATTTTCGCGCCTAGTCTGGACAGGTTGCGGCGAGTTCCTGGATTGCAGTGGATAGGCGACCGACCGCGACTTAGACTTGGCTTACCCTTTTCTTTAACGCCGCTTGCGGATATTCGTCACGATGCCGATCGAGTTCCTTTGCTCCGCCTGTCCGAAAAAGCTCCGCGTCCCGGACGACTCGGCTGGCAAGAAGGTGCGCTGTCCCGGCTGCGGTCATCTGCAAGTGATTCCGACGCCAGACGGCGCCAAGAGCGAACCGCCGAGCGGCGAAATCCGCAATCCGGCGCCGAGCCCAAAACCTGCCCCGACGCCGCCGCCCCCAAAAGGTCCTCCTCCTCCGCTGCCGACCAGCGAGCCGAATCCATTCGCCGACAAGCCGCTTCCGCCGCTCGCGAAAGAGGCGCCGCCGAACCCGTATCAGTCTCCGAGCCCCGCCGCATCGGCGCCTTCGCCCTACGTCGCGAAGCCGCCTGGTTCCGGCGGGATGACGCCCGAAACGGCGAAGGTGCTGCTGACGATCCCGGTCGCGATCCTGCTGGTCGCCCAGGCGGTCAATTTTTTGGCCTCGATGCTGGTGGTCGGCTTCGGAGTGCTGATGCTGACCAATCCGCCCCAGGCGAACAACGCTCCTGACCAACATGTGCTCTGGATCGGCGTCGCCGTCACCGGCGGCATCGGCTGCGTGCTGAGCATTGGCTCGATCGCCTGTCTGGCGAGCACGCTGTTCCGCAAGTCGTACGCGGCGGCGTGGGTCGGCGTGCTGCTGGGAATGGTTCCGTGCGGCCTGATGACGAACTGCGCGACAATTCTGATCGCGGGCATCGCCTTTCCGGCCGGAGTCTGGGCGATCGTGATGCTCTGCATGCCGGAAGGGAAGGCGCAGTTTCGCTAAGGGGAGCTTCCCAGGATTGCCGCCGGAGTCGCGCTAGCATCTTGGTCGGCAGCGGCTTACATTAGTCAAAACGCGGTATTCAATCGCCGCGCCGATTCGCTACTCATCCTTGAAGTTACGCCGATGCCGATTGAATTCGCTTGCCAGGTTTGTAAACAACAGATTCGCGTCCCCGACGGCAATGAAGGGAAACGAACGAAGTGCCCCCATTGTTCCGCGGTGCAGCCGATCCCGGGCGGAGCGCCTCCGTCGGGAGGAAACCTGTTTTCCGACCCGAATCCGTACAACCCGCCGGCGGATCAGTCGTCGAGTCTGTTCCCGGACAGCGTGACGGCGCCCCCGGCCGGCGAATCGAATCCCTTCGCGTCTCCTTACGCCTCGTCGTCGTCGAGCGCCTATTCGATGTCGGGCGGATTTGAAGAAGCGAAAAAGAAGGTGGCCATTCCGGCGATCGTCTGCATGTCGCTGCTGGGGATCATCCTGGCGCTCATGCTGTTGGGCCTGGTGGCGAACGTCGTCATGATCGCAGCCAACAATAACAACATTCAGCGCGACCCGGCGGAATTGATCGGCAATCTGATCGGCAGCGGCTTGGTGATTGCGTTTAACGCGTTCACGCTGTTCTCACTCTACAACGCGGTCCAACTGCGCAACTACGCGTTGGCCTGGACCGGTTTCATCCTGGCGCTGCTCCCCTGCTCTTCCAGTCTCTGCTGCATCTTCGTGATGCCGTTTGCGATCTGGGGGATGGTGGTCATTTCGGACGCCGAAGTGCAGCGGCAGTTCCAAGGATAAGTTTGCGGCTAGCGCAGAAAAAAACCTGGTTGGATTTCTCCAACCAGGCTTTTATTCTTAGCTGTCGATCACTGAGCCGAAGCTTAGCGAACGTTGCTGGCCAGACGACGGCGAGCCGGGACAAACGTCATGTTGTCGGCCGGAACCGGGGCCGGCGGCATCGGAGCGGCCGAATCGTCAGCCGGGATCGGCGACATCGGGGCGCTCGAACCACCGCAGCTGCTGCAACCGCCGCAGCTGGTGTCGCAACCGCAGCTGGTTTCGCAACCGCAGCAGCTGTGGCACTTCGGCAGGCAGAACAGACGCTTGATGGCGTCACGGATCGGGGTGCACGAGCAGCACTTCGGGGCGCAACCGCCGCACGAGGTGTCGCAACCGCAACCCGAATCGCAACCGCTGTCGCAACCGCAGGCTTCCGGAGCACAGCAGCTGGCTTCCGGGGCACAGCAGGTCGGTTCAGCCGAGCAGCAGCTGTCGCAACCGCCGCAGCAGCTCTTCTTCTTGCAGCAGAAGAGGCCGTCCAGCAGACCGCACTTCTTCTTGCAGCACGAACCGCAGCTGCTTCCGCAACCCGAATCGCAACCGCAAGCTTCCGGGGCACAGCAGCTGGCTTCCGGGGCACAGCAGCTGGCTTCCGGAGCACAGCAGGTCGGTTCAGCGTCGCAGCAACCGGTGTCGCAACCGCAGCTCGAGCCACAGCAGCTCTTCTTGCAGCAGAACAGGTTGCTCAGAGCGTCACGCAGCGGGGTGCAGCACTTCTTCGAGCAGCAGCAAGGCGAAGGTTCGCAGCAGGTCGGCTCAGGAGCACAGCAGGTCGGCTCAGGGGCACAGCACGTGGCCGGCGCCGGAGCACAGCAGGTCGGTTTCGGAGCACAGCAGCGCGGGGCCGGAGTGCAGCATTTGGGCGTTTGGCAGCACGAGGTCGAGCAGCCGCAGCCACCGCCAAGCATCTGATTCAGCAGGCCGGCGGCAAACGATTGGCTACACATCAGCGCAACCAGCATCGTTCCCACAACAAGATTCAGTTTCATCGAGCAACGTCTCCTAATGCGTTAGTACTGTGGGCCCGCTTGCGGTCCGTCACTTGGCCGGCGCTCGCGTGAACAGTCACGGTGTGCGACTCCCACGCCGCGAGTGTTCGCTTACTCCATTCCTACCGACAGGCGGGACCGTCGGAAGAAGGCGTAAGTGTGGGAGCGTCAGTCGGACCTTGTTCAGGAAGCTTGCAAAGCTCTACAGTCCACACAAAATATTGACCGCTAACTTCGGTCGAGTCTTCCCGTGACTCGATCTCTCCATGCCGAGAGTTAACGTGCCCTCCTTCTCCGCGAGAGGGACTTGAAGCGACGAACGAATTCGATCGCCAGATCACGGTATCGGCCTGCCAATCGATGCCGCTTTACCGATCGAAGTCAATTTCCGCAACTTGGTTTACCTCTCCTGTAGCGCAAGATTTAACGCCTCTGGAAGCCAGGCAAACCTTAACGATTGTCCGATTCGCCTCATGACCGGAAACCAAACGCAGGCCGCAAACTCTTCGCAGCTTGACGCGCACGCCTCCCGCAACTGGGGACACTTTGCGAACTGGAAGCGGCGGCGCCGGTTAGCTAAGATAATCCGTAGAAATCTTCCGCGATTTGCTCATGTTCGTCGCTCGCCGGTCATTTGGAGTAGTTCATGTCCGCTAGTTCCCTCTCAGGTTACGAGATCGTTCATCTCGCAGCCCTTCCCGGAGTTCCTTGCCCTTGCGGTACGGCGCGTCGCGGACTGGCCGAAGTCGCCGACTATCCCGGCACGATTCACCTGACCGAGATCTCGACCGACGCCAAGCTTCACTACCACAAACAACTGACCGAGACCTATTACATCCTGGAATGCGCTGACGACGCACAAATGCAGCTGGATGACGCTCGCATCGATCTGAAACCAGGCATGCTCGTCATGATTCGCCCCGGCACGCGACACCGAGCGATCGGCAAGATGAAGATCCTGAACATCGTCTATCCCAAGTTTGACCCCAGCGACGAGTGGTTTGACGACTAGCGTCCAACATCCCGAAACTTTGCTAATTTTTGTCCGAAAGTCAGGTTTTCCCCCTCCGGCATAGTGTGAAACAGGTCACGCAAACGCCATTTTTCCCCGCCGCTTCCCCCTCCCAATTAGCGTAAGTCCATTGAATTCTTGGTTTTGCCGTTTGGACTCACGTTCCGCTATCAGTTGCCCGGCGCTCGCCGACGGCGTATCCTAAACAGAGCGATCCCTACCGCTTGCCCAGCCCGTACAGCAGTAATCTGCAGGTATTCACCCATGATGAAGACTTCCAGTCTCTCCCTCCTACTATTGTTTGCGGCCCTCGCCCTCTTCGGCTGCACCCCGCCCGCCAGCCCGACTTCTTCGCCCAGCAATACGACCGGCGAACATGCCGACCATGATCACGATCACGCCGATCACGACCACGATCATGATCATGATGCGGACGAACACAAAGAAGAGATGAAACCGGAAGCGGCGGCGCCAGCGGAAGAAAAGCCGGCCGCCGAAGAGTCGTCTGCTAGCGAGATGAAAAAGGACGAAGCGGTCGCCGAGGCGAAGCCGGCTTCTATCCCCGCCACCAAAATTACCAGCGCTTCCGCCGCCCCGAGCGAAACGCCGGCAGCGGCGCCAGAAAAGGCTCCGGCTGAAGAAGAAGCCAAAGTCCACGTCGCTACCGACGCCAAGCCGGAAGGGAAAGTCGATCCCCAAGATTGGACTTACGTGCGTGGTCCGGAATACAACGGCTACTCGCGCGCTACCGGCCTGCCGGACGACTTCGATCCGGAAGGAGGCGAAGGAAGCAACGTCAAATGGTTCGCCCCCGAGTTCGGCACCCGCAGCACGCCGATCGTGATGAACGGCAAGCTCTACACGTTGTGCGCCGCCGAACAAGGAACCAAGCGTGAAGGGGAACGAGTCGTTTGCCTTGACGCGCTGACCGGCGAGTTCCTCTGGGAGAATCGCTTCAACGTTTATCTGTCGGACGTGCCGGTCGAACGGGTCGGCTGGTCGGCCGTCGTCGGCGATCCGACCAACGGCAAGATCTACGCGCTCGGCGTCTGCGGTCACTTTCAATGCATCGACGCCGAAACCGGCAAGACCGATTGGGTCCACAAGCTGCACGAAGAATTCGGCTTCCTGTCGACCTACGGCGGCCGCACCAACTTCCCGATCGTCTTTGAAGACCTGGTCATCGTCAGCGCCGTCGTCATCGGCTGGGGAGACATGGCCAAGCCGGCTCACCGTTTCCTGGCGTTCGACAAGAACACCGGCGAGATGGTCTGGTTCAACGGCACTCGCTTGCTGCCGGACGACACCACCTACAGCGCTCCGGTCATCGCGACGTTGAACGGTCAGAAGGCGATGGTCTTCGGCTCGGGCGACGGTTCGTTCTGGTCGCTGCAGCCCCGGACCGGCAAACCGATCTGGAACTACGCGATGTCGATGCGCGGCATCAACACTTCGCCGACCGTCGACGGCGACACCATCTATGTCGGCCATAGCGAAGAGAACATCGGCGACATCTCGTCAGTGATGGGGAACGTCGCTGCGATCAATGGCGCTTTGTCCGGCGACATCACCGGCAAAGGCCTGATCTGGCAGCAGCCCGAAGTGATGATGGGCAAGAGCTCGCTGCTGAAAGTCGGCGACTACGTCTACGCGTTCAATGACGCCGGCAAGGTCGTCGGGTTCGACGCCAAGACCGGCGAACCGGTCGGTAAACGCATCGCCATCGGCCGTGCGATGCGAGCCAATCCCCTTTACGCCGACGGCAAGATCTATGCGTTTGAATCCAACGGCAACTGGGCGATTCTCGAACCGCAAGAAGACGGCTCGCTCGATATCCTGAACAAGGGCCGTTTCCCTGACGGCGAAGTCAACGGCTCGCCGATCTGCGCTCAAGGCCTCCTCTACGTGCCGACCTCGGCCGGCATTTACTGCTTGGAAGATCCGACCAAGACGAAGGGCTTCACCGGTCTGCCGCCGGTCGCTCCGGAAACCGCCGTCAGCGAAAACCCGGACATCGACCAATTGCAGGTCGTTCCGTGCGAAGTTCTGATGAAGCCGGGTCATTCGCAGCAGTTCTCGGTCGCCGCGTTCAACAAGCTGGGCGAACAGCTCGACGTTGACCTGAGCGGCGTGACGTTTGAACTGGCCGGCCCCGGCAAGATCGACGCCAAGGGACTTTACACCTCGGAAACGAGCGACGCTCACACCGCGACCACCGTCACCGCCAAGTTGGGCGAAGTCGCCAGCCAGTCACGGATTCGCACGGTTCCGGATCTCCCCTGGAGCTTCAATTTTGAAGAGATCGCCCTCGATCCGATGACCGGCGCCGGACAGCCGCCGATTACCTGGGTCGGCGCTCGTTACCGTCACGTCATTCGTGAAGTCGACGGCAGCAAGGTGATGGTCAAGATTTCGACCATTCCGAAAGGTACCCGCAGCCAGTCGTGGATGAGCAGCCCGGAGCTGCATGACTACACGATTCAGGCCGACGTCAAAGCGAAGAAGATGGACGACGGTCAGTTGCCCGATATCGGCTTGATCGCCCAAGGCTATCAGTTCGTGCTGAACGGCAACGACAAGACGACGCAAGTTCGCAGCTGGGTGACCCAGCAGCGGATGGCCAAGTCGCTCCCCTTCACCATGGAGCCGGACGTCTGGTACACGATGAAGATGCAAGTCTCCAACGAAGGAGACATTGCGATGGTTCGCGGCAAAGTCTGGAAGAAGGGTGAGGCCGAACCGGCCGATTGGACGGTCGAAGCGGAGGATACCTATCCGAATCGCGACGGCAGCCCCGGCTTCTTCGGCAACGCGACCAACGCCGAACTGTATATCGACAACGTCACCGTCACGCCGAACGACAAGTAAGTCGCGCGCGACCTGACATTCTTCCCCCCCCAATATTAAAAGCCTACCTAGAAGTTTTCGGAGCTGTTATGCAAAACAAGCCCTTCCTGTCATTACTAGCGGTCATTTGCGCCTGGATCCTGGGCGCGATTGTCGCCACGTTGTTGCCGGAACAGAAAGCGGACGCTGAACCCGCCGTCGGAATCGCACAGCCGAAGTCGTCCGAAAAGTCGGAACCGACCAAAGACTGGCCGATGTGGGGCGGCACCTCGCTCCGCAATAACGTCCCGGTTGCGACCGGAATCCCGACCGATTGGAACATCGGCCGCTTCGATCGTAAGACCGGCGAATGGGATTCGTCGAAAGCCGAAAACATCCAATGGGTCGCCAAGCTCGGTAGCCAGTCGTACGGCAACCCGGTCGTCGCTTCGGGCAAGGTTTTCGTCGGCACCAACAATAGCAGCGGATTGCTCCCCCGCTATCCGTCGGACGTCGATCTCGGCGTCTTGGTTTGCTACGACGAAAAGACGGGCGAATTCCTCTGGCAACACTCCAGCGAAAAGCTGCCGACCGGTCGCGTTCATGACTGGCCGCTGCAAGGCATCTGCTGCGCTCCGTATGTCGAAGGGAACCGTCTCTGGTTCGTCACCAGCCGCGGCGAAGTTCGCTGCCTGGACGTCGAAGGCTTCTACGACGCCGAAAACGACGGTCCCTACGTCGACGAGAAGGTGACCGACAAGCACGAAGCGGACGTCATCTGGGTCTTCAACATGATGGAGAAACTCGGCGTTTCGCAGCACAACATGTGCTCCTGCTCGATCGCCGCCCTGGGAGACATCCTGTTCGTCAACACCTCGAACGGCGTCGACGAATCGCACATCGTTCTCCCCTCGCCGGACGCTCCCAGCTTCATCGCGATGAACAAGAACACCGGCGAAGTCCTCTGGACCAACGGTTCGCCGGCCGAAAACATTCTGCACGGCCAATGGTCGAGCCCGACGGTCGCCGAACTGGGCGGAGTTCCCCAAGTGCTGTTCGCCGGCGGCGACGGCTGGGTTTACTCGTTCAAGGCCGACGGCGGCAAGGACGGCAAGCCGGAACTCCTCTGGAAGTTCGACGGCAACCCGAAAGAATCGAAGTGGGTCATCGGCGGTCGCGGCACTCGCAACAACATCATCGCCACGCCGGTCGTCTATGACGGCAACGTTTACGTGGCGGTCGGCCAAGACCCGGAACACGGCGAAGGGGAAGGTCACCTCTGGTGCATCGACCCGAACAAGCGCGGCGACGTCAGCCCGCAGTTGGCGATGAAGGTGGAAGGGAGCACTCGCGTGCCGCTGCCGCACCGCCGCATTCAAGCGGTCAACCCGGAAGATGGCGAAGTCGCGGTCGACAACCCCAACAGCGCCGTGATCTGGCACTATGGCGGCGAAGACTTCGACGGCGACGGCCGCATCAGCTTTGAAGAAACGATGCACCGCAGCATCGGCACCGTCGCGATCAAAGACGACATTCTCTACATCTCGGACTTCAGCGGTCTGTTCCACTGCCTCAACGCCAAAACCGGCAAGCGGTACTGGACCTACGACATGCTGGCCGCCGCGTGGGGATCGCCGCTGATCGTCGATGGTCACGTCTACATCGGCGACGAAGACGGCGACGTCTGCGTCTTCAAGCTCTCGTCCGATCCGGACGACGCTGAGCCGATCAACGAAGTCAGCATGGGCAACTCGGTTTACTCCACCCCGATCGTCGCCAACGGCGTCTTGTTCATCGCCAACAAGACCCATCTCTTCGCCATCAAGGCGGGAGACGAGTAAAACGCGCTCCGAGCGGTAACCGTTTATCGCAATGTGACATCCAAACAAGCGAGAAGGACCAGTTTCCTGCTCGCTTGTTTCTTTTTTCGCTCCCCTCGCCGGCCGATTGCGGCCTTCGACCAATGACCAAAAAAGTACTCGACGTCGGCAACTGCGGCCCTGATTTCTACGCGATCAAATCGTTTGTCGAAAAGACGTTCGACGCGAAGGTGCTGCAGGCCGACGGTCCGGAAGACGCCCTCGAAATCCTCCGCCGCGAACCGATTGCGCTGGTCCTGGTCAATCGCAAGCTCGACCGCGACTACACCGACGGGCTCGAAGTGATCAAGCAGATTAAAGCCGACGCCGCCCTGGCGAGCGTCCCCGCGATGCTGATCACGAACTACGAAGAGCATCAGCAGCTTGCGATCTCGGAAGGCGCCATCCATGGTTTCGGCAAGCTGTCGCTCCACAAAGGGGAAACAGTTGACTTGCTGAAGCCCTATTTGGGTTAGTGCAGCCGCAATTATCGAATAGCGGCTCCCAGGCGCCCGGCTTAAAATAAAAGATATGGCTGGCCCTGTGAGGCGCACTGCGCGGTCGTCTGATGGGGCCGGCCGTTCTTTTTACTCCGCTCGGCCAACGGCGCCGCTTCGACAAATTCGCCAGACCCGGCGCCACGGCGTGCTACAATTCGGCAGATAGCTTCGCAGTTTTCGCCGGATATGCCGATGTTTCGCATTGTACTGACGATTCTCGTCCTGATCGGCTCCGCGCACCTGGCCCTCGCGGGTCGCGTGACGCTGGAGGTCGCTACCGAAAAAGGGGTTCCCCTCACCTCGACCCACAAATGGGTCCAGGCGCTCCAATCGGCTGGCTTCGACGACGTCCGCCTTCGCTCCGGCAACAGCGGCGACGCCACTGACATCGTCGACAAGGGATCAGGCAACTACCATATCGTCGCCCTGCTGACGCCGCGCGAAGTGCTGGTCACCCCCGGCGGACAATTTCGTCTGACTGACGTGGCCGGGATGCGGGCCTGGCTTGAAAAGGTTCGCGCCGGCGGCAAGCAGGAACTCCAGCGCCGCGAGAGCGTGTTCGGGCTCACCTCCAAAGAATTCATCGCCCTCTTCGACAAGCTGGCGCCGGCCGTCGGCGTGAAGACGAAAGATACGACCGCATTCGAAACGATGCAGGCGATCAACAAGCGGGTGAACATCCAGTTCCGCGCGGCGCCGGACGTTGTCGCTCGAATGCGGCAAGGGAAGGTGCTCGACGAACTCGAAGCGGTCAGCTGCGGCACGGCGGTCGCCGCGATGGTTCGCCCACTAGGCTTGGCGATGGTTCCCCGCCGTGAAGCCGGCGGCGAGGTCGAGCTGCACATCATCGACTCGTCCGCCGCCAAAAACCCGTGGCCGGTCGGCTGGGCGCCAGACGGCAATCCGGGTCAGGTCGCGCCGACCATGTTCCAATACCTGGAAGTCGAGATCTCCGACATTCCGGTTCAGCAAGCGACCGAAGCGATCGCCGCTCGCGTCAAACTACCGCTCCTCTGGGATCACAACGGCATCACCGCCAAACGGATCGACATCGCCACCGCGAAAGTGAAACACCCCGACCAGCGAACGTTTTACAAGAAGCTGCTCGATACGATTCTCTTTCAGGCGAAGCTGACGCTCGAAATCAAAGTCGACGAAGCGGGACACGCGATGATTTGGATTACGCCGCTTGGGAAGTAGCGCTCCGCGTTTCGTGTTACCATACGGGGAAACGAAACGCGACTCTTCTCCTGCGCACGTCCAATGACACGATCCAACTCGCTTACCGTCGATCAAATCTGCCGCTACCTTGATCAGTTCGCGCCGACCGCGCTGGCGGAGTCGTGGGACAACGTCGGTCTGCTGGTCGGCGATCGAGCCGCGTCGGTTGAAAAGCTGATGACCTGTCTGACCATCACGCCGGAAGTGGTCGACGAAGCGCTCGACCAAGGGGCCGATGCGATCGTCGCTCATCATCCCCTTCCCTTTCGCGCCCTGAAACGAATCACGGCGGATGACACCGTCGGACGAATGTTGCTGCGACTCATCGCCGCGGGAGTCGCGATCTATAGCCCGCACACCGGGTTCGATTCGGCCGCCGCCGGCATCAATCAACAGCTCGCCATCGGGCTCGGCTTCACCGAGATCGCGCCGCTCAAGCCGGCCGACAATCCGAGCCTGGCGCCGCTCGGCAGCGGGCGCTACGGCAAGCTGGCCGCTCCGCTGACGCTGGCCAAGTTCGCCGCCGTCGTGCGTGAGTTCCTGAAGATCGACTACATTCAGGCGGTCGGTGACCCCGAACAAACGATCGCGCAACCTGCCGTCGCATGCGGCGCCGCCGGCGAGTTCCTCTCCACCGCGATCACGCTCTCCTGCGATTGCCTACTGCTGGGCGAGACCAACTTCCACACGTCGCTGGAAGCGAAAGCCCACGGAGTCGCCCTGGTGCTGGTCGGCCACTACGCCAGCGAACGCTTCGCCGTCGAAACCCTGGCCAGCCAACTGGCGACCGATTTCCCGGACTTGAAGTGCTGGGCCAGCGAGCGGGAGACCGACCCGATTACGCTGCTTTCGTAAGAGAGTTTTTGACCCTGCTTGGAGAACTCCAAAGCCAATTCCCCCAACTTCTTCGGGGTTTCCCTCTTTCTTGCCCCCGGTTTGCAACTCTGGCCCTGTTGCGGCATCGAAAGGGGTAGTAACCGCTCAGCGTGCGGTATCTGCTGGATAGGCAAGATGTTACGGATTGCCGCCGCTGGTCGGAAGCGTTGCTTCCCGGGGGGCCGCAGCGTAGCATGGGTTGTTTGGTTTTCGGTCCCTGCTGTTGATGGAAGCAACGATGAAGTCGCCTCGTGCTCTGACCGCGCTGCCGGTGTTTAACGAACGTGGAACCGTCCACTCGGTGTTGGACGAAGTTGCCCGTTACAGCAGCGACATTCTGGTCGTCGACGACGGCTCTTCGGACGGCACGGCCGAGCTGTTGGCCGAACGTAGCGACATCCAGGTCGTCACCCACGCCAAGAACCGGGGCTACGGCGCCGCGCTGAAGACGGCGTTCGACTATGCCGCCGCCGAGAACTACGACATCATCGTCACGATCGACTGCGACGGCCAACACGAGCCGCAGCGTATCCCGCGGTTCGTCGCCGCTTGCCAAAATGTCGACATCGTTTCGGGAAGCCGCTATCTGAAACAATACTCCGGCGACAGCGAACCGCCGGCCGAACGCCGCTGGATCAACCAACTGCTCACTGCCGAAATCAATCAGCGGCTCGGCTACCAGCTGACCGACGCCTTTTGCGGCTTCAAAGCGTATCGCGTCGACGCCATCAGCCAGCTGCCGGTGACCGAGTTCGGTTACGCGATGCCGCTGGAACTGTGGGTCGAAGCGGCGCGAGCCGGGCTCAGCGTGATCGAACTGCCGGTTCCGCTCGTCTATCTGGACGAAAAGCGATCGTTTGGCGGCAACCTCGACGACGGCACGACGCGGCTCAACTACTATCACCTGGTCCTCGACCGGACGATGGCCCGCGGCGAATTCGGCATCGACGACGCGGCGATTTCGCTCGGCGGCTAACGCCCACCGCTTCCTCAAACCGGCACGAAGAATGACGCCTGCCGAACTGGAGTATCGTCCCCTTCGCGCTCCACGCGCCAGCGGATCGGCCCTGATCGAGCCGACCGCCGCCGAAGCGGTCGCGCTACTCCATGGTCGTTCGCCGATCATCGATGCGCCGGCAGTCGAAATCTCGGGGCTCTCCCTCCCGACCCTCGCCAAACAAGCGCGGCGCGAGCTGATCCAACTGGCGCGCGATTACACGTTCGCCTATCGCGCTCCGTTCGACCTCCCCGGCGAAGCGGCGCCGATCGTCATGGCCGGCCATCAGCCTGGGCTGTTTCACCCCGGCGTCTGGTTCAAGAACTTCCTCCTCCACTCGGTCGCAAGCGCCGCCGGCGCGACGCCGATCAACCTGATTGTCGACAACGACATCGTCGCGAGTCCGGCGATCGCCGTTCCGGAAGTTGACGCGTCCGGCAATTGGAACCAGGACCGCGTCTCCTTCGATCACTCGTCGCCGCCGATCGCTTGGGAAGAACGGACGATCCTCGACCGCGATACGTTCCGCCAGTTCGGCGCAGCCGCGGCCGAAGCGATTCGCCCGCTGGTCGACGAGCCGTTGATCGAGTCGTACTGGCCGCGCGTCTTGACGGCGACCGAGTCGAACGACAATATCGGCCGCGCTTTCGCCCAGGCACGGCATCAGCTGGAAGCCGATTGGGGACTGCGAACGCTCGAGATCCCGCTCAGTCAGGCGTATGGAACCGAGTCATTCCTGCGCTTTGCCCTCCGCTTGTGGCATGACGCGCCCTCCTTCCGCGCGATCTATAACAGCGCGATCGACGAGTACCGCCAGCTGCACAAGATTCGGAGCGCCAATCACCCTGCTCCGCATCTAGCGCAAGAGGGTGAATTGATCGAAACGCCCCTCTGGATCTGGACGAAAGCCGATCCGCGGCGGCGCGGTTTGTTCGTCGCAGTTACCTCGTCCGGCATTCGTCTGACCGATCGGGGAAGCTTCGATCAAAAAATTCCTGGCGATATTGATGGGGCCATTTCGGCGCTGCGAGAGTTGCAGTCGGAGGTCCGTTTGCGGCCGCGCGCATTATTGACGACGATGTACGCCCGCCTGATCCTTTCCGATCTGTTCCTCCATGGGATCGGCGGCGCCAAATACGATCAAGTGACCGACCTGATCATCGCGCGTTACTTCGGCGTGACCCCGCCGCAAATCGTCGCGGCGACGGCGACGGTTCACCTGCCGATCGCTCGCACGCGAACCGATGTCGAGCAGTTGGCGCGGATCGCGCGCTTAATGCGCGATTTGCGGTTCAATCCCGACCGTCATCTCGGCGATGGCAATTTGCCAGAGGAAATTACCCAACTTGTCGACGAAAAAGAGCGCTGGTTGTTAGACGACCAACCGGCGCAATTGGCCCAGCGACACCGCGCGCTAGAGGGGATTAATCTCGCGCTGCAGCCGTACGTCGCACCGCAGCGCGCGGCGCTGGAACAAGAGCTGGCGCAAAACAAGCGCGAAGCGCGCAATGACGCGATCGCTTTCTCGCGCGAGTATCCCTTCTGCCTCTTCCCGGAAAAAAGTTTACGGACTTTGCTACTGGACCTGAGCGCCGCCGCCCCTTAAGTTAAGGGAAAGCTCAGCTGAACAAAGGGAATTGTCCGTTGCTTGAAGGGAGTCCGGCCCATGTGCGCGGTCCAAGCCTCGCCTCTTACGAAGTCGATCCAGTCTCCGAGCGGTCGCTCCTCTAAATCGTCGCCACTAGTTATCGGTCGCGCGACGCAGGGAGATTCTTTTCCCGTCTTCGAGATGATGCAGCGTGCTTTGCTGCGTCCTAGCGAAAACGAATTCCACATCGAACAAGAACGTCCCGGCTACGATCCTGGTCAACGGATCGTCTGCAAAGCGGATGGGCAAATCGTCGGTCACGTGCGGGTGATCCGGCGGAAGACCCGCTTCGCTGATCGGATCGCGACGACGCTGCATGTCGACGAACTGGCGACCGCGCCGGAGTTTCGCGGCCGCGGCATCGCCGCCCAACTGCTGGCCGAAGTTGACGCCGAACTGCAGCGCTGCGGCGCCGAGTGCGCGGTCTATCGGACCGAAGCGCCCGACTATCTGGCGCGGCGCGGCTGGACGGCTCTCTCGTCGCAAACCCGCAGCCATGGCGACCCGGCTCAGATCCTGGCCAACATGCAACGTCCTCTTCCGTTGCGCAACTGGGAAGAAGAAACCAACGAGCCGACGCGGCTCTCGATTCGCTTGTACCGCCAGGTCGAGTTCGCCGGGCTGACTTCGCTCTACGAACGTCGCTGGGGCGATCTGCTTGGCGCCGCGGTCCGGACGCAGGAGCAATGGCGATGGCTGCTCGATCGCCGCGGCTTCCAACAGCTTTACGTCGCGATCGACGGGGGGAACAAACTGTCGCTCGATGACGATTCGCGGATCGTCGGCTATGCGATGACCGGCGGCGGTCAGATCCTGGAAGTTGTCGCGGCCCCGGGTCGTGAAGACGTTTCGGCCGAGTTGCTTCGTCGCATCTGCGGCGACGCCATGGAACGGGACCAACGGATCGTTTACTACCACGCACCGGCCGCCGATCCGCTTCACCGCGCGGTTCGCAGCGCCGCTCCGCCGCAACGCCCGGTCTCGAATTCGACCGTGATGGTTCGCTGGCGTCACCCGCTGCAATCGCTGGCCGAACATGCCGAACGATTCCGCACCAATCTCGCCAAAGTCGGCTACCCCCTGCCGTGCGACCTCGGTCTGCATGTCGAAGGGGAAAAGCACTCGCTCCACTTCAACGAGCGGAGCGGTTCGCTGAGCGACGGCAAGCTGGGCCGGAGCTTCATCCGCTTGTCGCAGAATGACCTCGTTCGCTTGCTCTGCGGCGACTTGAACGTCGCGCAGGCGCTCGATCGCGGAGAACTCTTCGCGTCAACCAAGATGGCGACCGACGCGGCGATCGCGGCGCTCAAGATGCCGCCGCTCTGGTTCCCGCCGCTCGAAGACGCGTCGGCGATCTGAGAACTACTCTTCCCCAGGCGGGTTCTCCAGAATCCGCTTTAGTCGCTCCAGGCTGATCTCCACCTGGTCGCTGATCATTTCCTCAGCGAAGACGAGGAACAAGTTGGTCGGGTAGTTCATCGTCGTGATGTAGGTCGACGTGACCTGCGTTTGGTTGTCGTAGATGTCGTCGGTCTGCATGTAGGTCGAATCGATCGCCGCATACGGCTTGGTATAGCGAATCAGAAAGTCGATTCGCTCTCCCTGTTTGATCCCGGTGATCTCCTGCTCGCCGGCGCCGATATTCGAGTCGTCGCTCTTCCACGCGATGATCGCCCCCTCGGTTCCATCTTCCCCTTGGATCGACACTTGCCGCTCGCCGGGGAGCGTTCCCCAAATGCTGAACTTCTCTTGGTTCTTCAGCAGCTTGATGAAGTCGAAAACCTCCGCGCGGGGCCGCTCGATCACGATCTGGCGCGTTACCGTGATCTCGCGCGGCATGAAAAGCGCAACGAAAAACGGGATGGTGATCAAGACCATCAGGGCGAGTACGCTGCGAACTACTAGTTTCATCGTGCGACCGGTGTTTTCTCAGAACGCATCCATCGAGAGCGATTGAGGGCGATTCTCCCCTTCCTTGCGCCAGAATCCAAGCGGCGAACCAACTTTTTTCGTCCTCGCGATTGTGAGATGATAGTAGCTGCCCGATCGATTACGAACGGCAATATCCGAGGTTTCTTCCCCCAGAGCGTGAAGTAATGCGAGCCGTCGACCTGCTGCGCTGCAATTTCGAGCAGACCGAAGCGCTGACAATGCCGATTTTCGAGGATCTCCGCGAAATGCCGCTGGCTGCAGCGACGCCCGGCGGCAATCAGGCCCTCTGGATCTTCGGGCATCTCACCTACTGCGAAGGGCTGATCGCACGGCAGTTTTTGCTCGGGGTGCCGAACGAGCTCGACGCATGGGCGCCGACCCTTGGTCCCGGCAGCCGCCCCGAAGAAGATCTCGAGCTTTACCCGAGCTGGGACGAAATCGTCGCCAACTTCCGCCAGGCCCGCGATCGCACGCTCGCCTGGCTCGCGACGCAGGAAGACGAAGACCTGGATCTCCCTTGCCTTCAGCCGCCGGAGGGAATGGATATGTTCTTTCCGAACCGTGGCGTTGGGTTGTCGATCGTGATCTCGCACTGGTGGAATCATCGTGGGCAACTTTGCGACATCCGCAAGACGCTCGGCCGCAGCCCGATCTTTCGTTAACGCGCAACGCACACAGGGAATTGACGCATGGCGTACGACGAACAACTCGCCTCGCGAATTCGCGGGCTGCTGCAGCGCAAACGGGGCGTAACCGAAAAACGCATGTTCGGCGGGCTTGCCTTTTTGCTCCACGGCAACATGCTGGTCGGCGTCTCACGCAATCTGCTGATCGCGCGTATTGGTCCGGACGCGTATGAGGAGGCGCTCGAAGAAGAGAACGTCCGCGAGTTCGATTTCACTGGCCGACCGATGCGCGGCTGGGTGGTGATCGACGAACCGGGACTGGTTCACTTCGCCGCGGTCAAGGATTGGACCGACCGGGCATTTGAGTTCGTGAAGACGTTGCCGAAGAAGTAGCGGCGTCTACGCCAGAATCGCCAACACCTTGCGCAGCGCGGCGACGAACGTCTCCACTTCTTCCCGCGTGTTGTAGACGTAGAAGCTGGCCCGGGCGCTTGACGAGATCCCGTACTTCGCGTGCAGCGGCATTGCACAGTGATGTCCGGCGCGGATCGCGACGCCGGCCGTGTCGATCATCATGCCGATGTCGTTGGGACTGACGCCGTTGACGGTGAAGCTGACGATCCCCGCCTTCTGCTGCGGATCGGGGCCGAGGATTTTCAGCCCAGGGATGTCGGCCATCAATTGATGGGCGTACTCGGCCAGCATTTGCTCGTGCGCCAGGATATTGGCCAAGCCGATATTTTCGAGATACTCGATCGCCGCTTTCAGCGCAATCGCCGCGGTGATCGGCGGCGTGCCGGCTTCAAACTTGGCCGGCAACATCGCCGGCGTGAACCCTTCGATGGTGACGGTGTTGATCATGCTGCCGCCGCCGAGAAACGGAGGCATCGCATCGAGCAACTCTTGCTTGCCGTACAGGATCCCTACGCCGGACGGGCCGAGCATCTTATGGGCGCTAAGCGCCACGAAGTCGGCGCCCCACTCGACCACGTTGATCGGCTTGTGAGGAGCCGCCTGCGCTGCGTCGACCGAGACCACCGCGCCGACGGCATGGGCCTGGCGGATGATCTTTTCAACCGGATTGATCGTTCCCAGCACATTCGACGCGGCCGTGACGGCGACAATCTTCGTCCGTTCGCTCAACATCGCAGGCAGTTCGTCCATCGCCAACAGACCGTCGGGCGTGATCGGCAGCGCTTTGATTTTGGCGCCAGTTCGCGCGGCGACTTGTTGCCACGGCACGAGATTGGAGTGATGCTCCATCTCGCTGACCAGGATCTCATCGCCGGCCGCAAGATTGGCGACGCCCCAGGCATGCGCGACCGTGTTGATCGACGAGGTCGTGCCGTAGGTGAAGATCACTTCTTTGTTCGACTTGGCGCCCAGAAATCGCCGCGCCGCCTCGCGCGACTCTTCGTACATCGAGGTCGCTTCGTTGCTCAATTGATGGCCGCCGCGGTGGACGTTGGCGTAGTACCGCTCATCCACTTCCCGCAGGGCGTCGATCACCTGACGCGGCTTTTGCGACGACGCAGCGTTATCGAGATAAACGAGCGGTTTTCCATGCACGGTTTGGTGCAGGATCGGGAAATCGGCCCGGATGGCGTCGACATCAAGATTTTCGGTTTGCTGGGAGGCAACCGTCATGGCATTCCTAACTTGTTACAGCTGGCCCAGTTCGGACCATGGTCCCCCTCCACGGAAAGGGACGCGGGTTTTTCGCATACCTTTATGATTTTAAGAGCCAGAGGGGAAATGGACAACTCGCCCACCACGGCTTGGCGGGCTCGATTGGCAAAGAAAACCCGAGCGTCAGCAAGTTGTAGGGTGGGTGGAGCAAGCGCGGAAACGCGACCATTCCGTCAGAGCCGAATTCGCATGCGCAACCCACCTTCCGCTTCGTCGCGCAAGGTGGGTTGCGCAAGCGAGCGTCATCTTCGGCGCATCGCCAGCCTTTTCGCGCTTGCTCCACCCACCCTACGTGTGACAGAGTTTTGCGTTTACGTCGCCAGGGCCACAGCGGCGGCTTCGCTTTCGGCGGTTTCGAACGGCGCCTTGGCGTGAGGCGAATCGGAGATGAGACGACACAACGTCAACATCGCGTTCAGATTGTCGCAGAGGTTGAAGAAGATGATTCGGACGTCCCGTTCGGCGACCGCGCGACGCAGGCCCAAAAAGGAGAGGAGTCCGACGCTGCTCATGAAGGTGACGTTTTCAAAGTTGATCAGCACGACGCGACAGCCGTCCGCCGCGGCGATCATTTCGTTACGCAAATCGTAGCAGTCTTCCGGAGTGCGCAGTTCCTCCGGCAAGAGCGTTACCTTTACGAGGTCCCCTTCGCGAGAGGACAACATCAATGTGCTTTCGTTCACGGAAATGTCCCTTATGGCGCCTTGCCGATGCAATACAAGTTTTTACGGCCACGAATGTAAATGCAACCGTCCGAGATTGCCGGCGACGCAATCGTCTCGTCGTCGAGTTTGTTTTCCGCTAGTTTCTGGAACTCGCGCTCCGCCGCCACCACGCTGCAGAGACCATCCGTATTCAGAAAGTAGATGCGATTTCCGGCCGCCACGGGAGAGGCCTTAAATTTTCCTCCCAAGCGTTCCTTCCATACTACCTCGCCGGTCGCCGCATCGCGACAGACGGCGATCCCGTCGTCGGTCACCGTAAACAGCAAATCGTTCACCACGACCGGGCACGGCGTATCGGGGGTCGACTGCGTCTCTTCCCAGAGAATCGCCGTATCGGGCACGCGCCCGGTTTTGGCCTGCTTCAGATCGACGGCGATCGTCGGACCTCGCATCCCGCGGGTGCAGTAGATTCGCTTGTCGTCGGTCGTCGGACCGGTCACGGTCCGGCCCCCATCCAAACCAGGCAGGAACCAGATCTGCTCCCCGGTCTTGGCGTCGTACGCGTCAAGCTGGTTCCCTCCCATGACGATCAGTTCGGTCTTGCCGTTTCGCTGGCGGACCAGCGGCGTGGTGTAGGCGTCGGCTTGTTCGGCCGGAGCGCCGGTCATCCGCTTCGTTTTCCAGACCAGTTCACCGGTCATCAGGTTGTGCGCGACCAGATAGCTCTCGACCGGTTTCTGGTCGTCGAGATCGGAAAGGGAGTCCTGCATGCAGACCGAAATCACCTTCCCTTCGACGATGACCGGGCTATTCGCATGCCCCCACCAGACCGTGTAGGCCCCATACTCCTCCTGAAGATTTCGACTCCACAGACGGTTCCCCTCAAAGTCGTAAACCGCCAAAAGCCCATTGCCGAAGTGGACCGCGATCCATTTGTGATGAACTGTTGGCGATGGAGACGCAAGATTGTGCAGGTTGTGGAATTTCTGCTTGAGTCGCTTCGGCGCTTCGCGCGGAACGTCGCCAGTTCCAACTTCTATCTTACGAAGCGGACTTCCGTAGTTTTTGTCAAACAGCTGCAAAAAAAGCCGCCCATCCTCCGCTTGTGAAGTAATAATTAATCCAGCGTCCTGAATGACCGGCGTAGAGTCGCCCCAACCGGGAAGCTCCGCTTTCCAGCGAATGTTTTCCGATTCGCTCCAGGTTAGCGGAACGTCGGTCTCCAGGCTCACACCATCCCCGCGACCGCCGCGCCAAGCGCGCCAGTCGTCGCCAACGGCAAAATCGGTCATGACTGCAAAAACCAGCAGAAAGGCCAACCCGTATGGTCGATACGTCATCTCGGGGCGTCTCCAACAATCGGTAGGTAACGTTATGGCAGGGCTCACGTTATTAACTTATCACCTGCAAGCGGCGAAATCGAGCAAATCCGATCTCTCCGCCGCAGAAACTGGGGATACTGATTGTTCGTCGAGCAATGGGTGTTCTATGCTTGTAAAAGGTCCGGCCGGGCGTTCAAACGCCGTGTCGGAAAGTGGAACCGAACCGCCAACCGACGACAAGCATAATGAGCGAACTGGATCGTTATCCGGAACTGACTGACTATCTCCGCGGCCGCGGCCATAGCGACGAGGAAATCGTCCTGATTCTGGCCGAACTCCACAAGAAAGATGAAGGGGTGATGATCGACTCGGTCATGGACTCCATCGATCTGGGCGATTTCGATATCGAAGAAATCATCAAAGCGGCCCTGGGCGAGAAATAACCCTCGCCCCCTTCTCCGCCAACTGGATCACTAGCCCGAGGCGCAAGCCGAGGGAATGCGATCTCAAGGCAATGACGAATGTCGAAGCTCGAATGACGAGTTGTCCTTCCTTTCGTCATTCTGGTTTCGACATTCGTCATTTGTCCCACCACTTTCCCTCGGCTTGCGCCTCGGGCTACTATTTGGCGGTCGCTTGCGAACCTATTCCCCGTTTGCGTCGTCTCATTCCGAACGCGTTCGTTTCTCGTGGGAGAGTTCACCATGCTCGATTTGAATTCGCTCCGCGAGCGCTGCGCCGCCGGTGAGACGTTCGATTACCTGATGTTTTGGGGACACCAGCCCTCCAAAGACGGCTCAATCTACAAGAGCTGTTTCAGCCAATGGTTCGAAGTCCCCTTTACGATCGACGGCCAGCTTTACCCGACCGCCGAACATTGGATGATGGCGGCCAAAGCGCGGCTGTTTGACGACGCCGAGTCGCTCACCAAGATCATCTACGCCGATACGCCCAGACAAGCAAAGGCCTTGGGACGCAAGGTCCGCAACTTTGACGACAAAATCTGGAAGTCAGAATCGCGCCGCTTGGTGACGGAAGGAAACCTGGCGAAGTTCAGCCAGAACGCGCCGCTGAAAGAATTCCTGCTCGACACTGGCGATCAGGTTCTAGTCGAAGCGAGCCCGTTCGATCGAATCTGGGGAATTGGCCTGAAAGGGTCGGACCCGAAAGCCGCCCACCCGAGCACCTGGCAAGGGCAAAACCTGCTGGGGTTTGCATTGATGGATGTCCGCGACGCACTGAAGCGATAACGTCTACCCGTTGATCACCTCCAGGAACTCCGCGCAGAGTTCCGGCGAATTCAATAGCTTCCCCGAGCGACGCTGCAGACCTTCCGCATCGCAAGAATCATAGATGGTCGCAAACAGCGCGATCTCGATCGGATCGCCAGGATTGGAAATGGCGCCGCTGTTCCGCAAACGGACCAGCGCTTCGACCATCGAGTCGGTCACGGTCTTCTTGAATTTGGCATGCTTCTTTTCCCCCATTTCCTCCGACAATTCGCCCAGACGCTGGTCGGCGACTTGAAAGTACTCGCTACCGATATACTCGTTCTCCCATTCCCACGGCCCCCATTTCGTATCAGCCGCGTACTCGTGCGACGCATCGTAGCCTCGTTCCGCAAGACGCCGCTCGTGGCTCTCCAAACTGTTGACGCTGCCGCTCACATAGATCGCGTCGTCGATCGTACTCAGGACGAAGGCGAAGACCGTTTCGGTTGGATTCTCCGCTCGCCAGGCGGCGAACGCTTTTTCGGCGGCATCATAAAAAAGATCAACGAGTTCGGGTTGGCTGGCCATGTTTCGATCCGGGGTGTGACGGGGGTGTTCCAAATCGCGGCCAATCTTACCAGCCGCGAAAACCGATTGCGAACGTTTCCTCGGGCGACGGCGCAAGGAAACGTCGTTTTCAGGGAATTGTTGAGCGAAATCTGAGTAGGAATCAATTACCATGAGTCCTATCCCCCTTGCCTGCCAGATCTTGATGGAGCCCCACCAATCATGATTCGCGCTTTGCTGTTTGCTTTGTCGATCTCGCTACTCCTCCCGACGCTTGCCTCGGCGGCCGATCGTCCCAACATCGTGCTCTTTCTGGCCGATGACCTCGGGATTGAATGCGTCGAGTCGTACGGCGGGCTCTCGTATAAAACGCCCAACATCGATCGCCTGGCGAAAAGCGGGATGCGATTCACGCATTGCTTCGCCGATCCCTACTGCTCCCCTTCTCGCGCCCAACTGCTGACCGGACGTTATCCGCTCCATAACGGCATTCCCCGCGTTATCTTCCTGCCCGACCAGCATCGCGAGTTTCTCGATCCGGCCAAAGAAACGTCGGTCGCCAAGCTGCTGAAAGAGGCAGGCTACGCCACCGCAATGGCCGGCAAATGGCAACTCTCGTTTTTGGAAGAGCGCGACACGATCGCGGCCCACGGCTTTGACGAGTACCAGGCCTGGCAAATCTTCAACAAGGGCGCCAAGACCTCACGCTACGCCAACCCCACGATGCGGCAAAACGGCGAAGTCGTTTCGACCCCTGGCGGATACGGTCCCGACGAGAACCTCGCCTTCGTCACCGACTTCATCGAGCGTCATCAGGATCAACCCTTCTTCGTTTACTACGCCTGTCTGCTGCCGCATTGGCCTTGGGAGCCGACGCCTGACAGTAAAGATCCGCTGACAGCCGGCAAGGGAGATGGCGATCCGAAATATATGGCCGACATGGTCAGCTATTTGGACAAACAAGTCGGACAAGTAGCGGCGACCCTCGACCGACTTGGACTGCGCGACAACACGATCCTGATCTTCGTCGCCGACAACGGAACCGATCAGCGTCTGGTCACCAACTGGACCGACGGCTCGATCGAGCGCCGCATCCCCGGCGGCAAATCGCACATGACCGACACCGGAACCCGCGTCCCTTTGATCGTCAGTTGGCCCGGCAAAGTGAAAGCGGGCAGCGTCAATAATGACCTGGTCGATCTTTCGGATCTGCTGCCGACGCTGATCGAGTTGGCGAACGCCAAGGCCTCGCCGCAACCGATCAACGGCGTCAGTTTCGCAGCGCAGCTCCGGGGCGAAACAGGTACGCCCCGAACATGGATCCACGTGCAGAAAGAAAACCAGCGTCATGTCCGCAACGAGCAGTTCATCCTGAACAACCAGGGGAAGCTGCGACCGATCGTCGAATATGGCTTGAAAGAGCCGAAACCGGTCTCGCCCGATTCGAGCGCGGAAGCGAAAGAATCGCACGCGCAGCTGCAAGAGGCCATGAATGCGGCAGAAACCTTCGGCAAGCGTTCAGCTCCCTAAAACGCATTCTTGCGACGATCTCCACCTCCTCTTTTTTGCGTCATTCGTGCGTGCCACACTGAATTTGCACATAAACCATGCACATAGTGCAAAAGATCATTAGAATCGCCTTCTGCCCCAAGGATAATGATCCCCAGCCCCACGAACATTTAGTCAAATTAAGGGCGATTTTATGCGACATACTTTTGGGCCGCTTTCTCTTTTTTCCCAGCGTCAAACCAACAAAGGGTTTACGCTGGTTGAGCTGTTGGTCGTGATCGCGATCATTGGCGTGTTGATCGCGTTGTTGTTACCGGCTGTACAGCAAGCGCGCGAAGCGGCCCGGCGAATCTCTTGCAACAACAAGATGAAACAAATCGGCTTGGCGCTGCACAACTATCATGACACTTTTGGTAAGTTCTGCGCCGGCGCCTTCTATGATCTGCCGGTCAACGTCAGCGCTTCCAACTGGTGCAGCACCACTGGCACCGACGCCTTTCCGGCACGATCGCCGTGGACCGTCTGCATCCTGCCGTTTTTGGAGCAGAAGAATCTCTACGACCAATTCTGGCATCACAGCACGTTTCCGACCCTCAGCAACGTTCTGGCCGCCAGTTGCCCTGCTCCCAATCCGCACGCCACCCTGTTCTATTCGAGTAATCCAGCCTTCCAGTGTCCGTCGCATCCCGCCAGTACGGCTGACTCGAACTCGATCAACTACTTCGGCGTGCAAGGGGGTGGGCCGACGGCCGCTTGCTCGAACAACGGAGACATGCGCGTCTTCTATACCAACGGCGCATTCCACATCAGTTCCAAGAATGGTTTCCGCGACTTTACCGACGGTTCTACCAACGTCTATGTCGTGGGAGAAACCAAGTACGCACAAACGGTGGAAGGACACCCCAGCGGAGCTCACTGCAGCTGGCTCTCCTCCGCCAAACTAGTCGCCGACACCGGGTCGGTTTACACGTTGGCGGGAGCCCGTCTCCAGATCAACTCGGTTCCCGGGGATGGCTCGACGACCAACACGCTGAACACCATGACGCAGACCTTCGGCAGCTTTCATCCAGGGGGAGCATTATTCCTGATGGGGGATGGTTCGGTGCAGTTCCAGAATCAGACGATGAATCTGTCCACTTACCAAACGTTGGCTCAAATCGCCGACGGATTACCGATCGGTGGGGTGAACGCCAATTAGCGGACCGTGAACTGCGGTATTCTTCCACATCACCTCAGATTTAGGATTTCTCCCATGTCCGCATGTTTGGAAGTCGCTGTGCCGCTCGGTCGTTCAGGCCGTAGCGGCGCCGTTTGGCTATTCTCAGCCCTGTTTCTGGCGGCCGGCTTGGCTGCTGGTTGCGGAGCGTCCGATACGACGATTCATTTAACCGGCGCCGTCACCTACGACGGACAACCGGTTCCCGCGGGGATGATCCAGTTCAGCCCCGACGAAGCGAAAGGCAACCCCGGCTTCGGCTGCGTCGCGATGATCCGCAACGGTCAATTTACGACCCGCGACAGCCTGGGAGTTTTGGGGGGCGCTTACGTCATCCGCGTTCAAGGACTCGACGGAATCGCCGCCGGCGAAAACTCGGACGGCGCCCCTATCTTCCGTACTTACGAGATGAGCGTTGAACTGCCGATGAAATCGGGACAGTTCGATATCGATGTGCCGCTCCAGACGAAAAAGAAACGTTAAAGACCCGTTTGACGAAGGAGAACGGGGCTTCCGTTCGTCGGAACCCCGTTACTTCCGTTTCTTATTACCGCTAGCCGGGGCTGATGCGATATCAATCGCTTCGCCGACGTTCATCGCCGGGAGGACGAAGATTTTGCCGTCTCCCATACGACCGCTCCGCGCGACCTGGACGATGCGGCGGATCGTTTCTTCGGCGCGGTAGTCGTCGAGCCAGATCGTGATCTCGACCTTGGGCAAGAAGGTTTGGCCGTATTCGCTGTCGCTATATTCGTCGAGATAGCTCTTTTGCCGGCCGAAACCTTTCACCTCGCGAACGTTGAGCGCTTCGATCGGGGCGCGGCTCAGCTCTTCCAAGACCTTTTCGGCCAGATAGGGCTTCACGATGGCGATGACTTGTTTCACGCTTAGGCTCGGCGACGTTTAGCAAAAGAAGGTTTCGCCGAAGAGACTCAACTCGGGTCCCGTCTCCACTTCCATGTCTCCCAACACTTTGGTTCGACACGACAGCCGCATCGTCTCCTCATTGCCTACATAGGCGAGACATGCGATTGGATCGGGAATCGGCAACAATGGTCCCACCGGAACCGTAAATTTCACTTTCTCCATCATGCGCATGGGGCTGGCGTTTTCAATCCCCTTGGTGATCAGAACGCGACAAGTGCCGCATTGCCCCAAGCCATAGCAATTGAGAACCTTGTTCACCCCGGCGCCGATCCCGTTCACCCCTTGGTGGACGTTGATCCCGGCCGAAATCGCTGCCTGACGGAGATAGGCGCCGGCCGGAACTTCCACCTCTTTCTGCTCTTTGACGAATTTAACGATGGGCATGTCAACCGTGACGGATAGAAGGTGAGCAGAAAGCCGCTACCAGAGCCTCTCAAGATAACATCGGCCGCCCAAAGCGTTAAGTGGAAGTTTCCGGCGATTTTTTCCCCGCTCCGTTCTTTCCAAAGAAGAAAGAATGGAACACGGAAGCCACGGCTGGGAGCACGGAAAGACGCGGTCAGAAGGAGGAATTTTGGAAAGTCGCTCGCCCCAATCCCAATCAGAAAAATTGTGCAAACTGTCGGATCCCCTCGTTTGACGAGGCGGAAGAATCTTGCCGTGTTCCTCCGTCTTTCCGACCGTGGTCTCCGTGTTCTATTCCGGCGCTACGCCACCAGGATTTGCAGCTCGGTGAGATATTTTTCGGGGTCCCCTTTGAAGAGCCAGCCGGGGCCTTTGACGAAGCTTTCCCGCGTCGGCAGCAAGTAGCCGGGGTGGCGAGCTCGGACGTAGCGGAGAAGCCTGGCGTACGAACCGGTCAACGTTTCATACGGGCCGCGATGGGTGAGCGAGACGAGCCGTCCTCCTTCCAGCTCATGGACTTCGATTCCCTTCTTCGAGGCGCCCTGCCGAATCGGGAAACAGGCTTCAAAATCGGCGTCGTTTTCTTTGTACTCTTTGTCGTAGTGGAGCATCATCGCCGGGCCGCTCAACTGGCGACCATACTGCCAGCCGATCTTGCCGTAAGCCTTGCCGCAATCGCTGTACTTGCCCCGCATCCGAATCCCAGCGACCAGCAGCCGGTCGACTTTGGTTTCGCGGATATCGTCGTCGTCCCGGGCGCAAATCGCTTCGATCGCCGCTTCCTGGGCGACGATCGTTTTGATTCGCTTCTCAGGAAGCGCTCCTTCCTGCTGCGAAAGCAGTTTGGCGATGTCGACCTTGCCGCTGGTTTGATCGAGCAGCGCCCGAATTCGCTCCAGCGGGATCTCGATCTTCCCCAGATGATAAATCGCCCGGGCGATCGGCAACTGGGCGTCGTCATAAGCAGCCAGCTCTTCGTCATCGCTGGGCGCAGTCGGCGACAGCACCTGCTCCTGTTTGAGGAGACGGAGCATTTCGATCGACAGCCCGCTGATGCGGGAGAATTCGCTCGTCGTGAACATGGCGTCCGGTTTCGCTTGAAGCCCATTTCGGCAGACACGTCCTGCCCTTCAACTAGGATAGCTTATTCCGGAATCGGCAAGCTGTTTGGCGACGCGCGGTTGATGGTCCCGCCAAAGGCGCGTCGGAATTCGATCGCGCCGCTGATCGTGTTCTGGCCAAAGACATCGCCGGCAAGCAAGGGGTTCGGCACAGTCTGGCCGCCAAACACCTCGAAATTGATCTGGCCACCCGGATTCTCGGCGTCGAAGCGAACGACGGAGCTGAGCGTATTGTTCAACATTCGCATATTGAGCGTCGAATCTTCTGCGAAAAAGGCGGCCGACCGACTACTAAACGTTCCGCCAGAGACGTTCTCTTGAAAGTTCAAATTGAGAGTCGAAAGGCCGCTCGCGATGACCACGTAACCTTGGGAAACGACCCCAGATAGCGAATGGTTCACGTCGTTGCCGGTCATGACCAAGTTGTATGTCCCTCCGCCGTCGGCTTCGTATCGAATCCCGACGTCGTAGACGCTTGCCGTCAGGAAGTCGCTGACGGTGTTGTTGGTGATGGCGACGTTCGACGTGCCGGTCGTATTGTCCTCAATCCAAATCCCACCATCGACAGCTTGGGCGGTGGCGATCGTGCCGATCGTATTGCCGTCGATCGTCAAGTTCGAGGAAGCGCCGTTGAGTTCCGCGAAAATGCCGTAGTCAACGACGGCGGCCGTCACACCTTGATAGATTTCGTTCTGCGAAATATTGGCGATCAAATCGCCGTTCGAGGTGACGTTGATGGCGCTGCCGGTCGCTGAGACAAAGTTGGAGATGTAATTGTTGGTAATGTCGAGGGTCAACAGCGATCCGTTGTTAATAACTGTGATCGGGGAGTTGCCGCCGAGTGCTGTGCGGTTGATCGTATTTCCGTCAATCGTCAGCTGAGCCGTTCCGACCGAGGTGACCGAGATCGGGATCACGCTCGACGTTCCGACGTTCGAGAACGTATTGTCGCGGATAACCCCTACCCCGCTAAAGTTGGCAATGTTGACTTGGGCAGTTAGGGTTCCGGTACCTTGCGAAAAGTAGTTGTTGTTGATGTTGAAGTTAGTAACGCTGCCGAGACTGCGGATCGGAGTGTCATCGATGTTATCAAAATAGAAACCGGAAATCTCGTTGTTGTCGGCGAGGTAGAACATGTCAATTGCCGCATCGATCTTCGGCCGATTGCCCACTTCGTAGCCCGGCAGATCAAACGTCCCTTGGGTCGCCGTAAACAGATGCGGAGTGGTCGACCCTAATATTCGCTGGTTCTCTTTCAGAGAAAACGTAATCACCTTCAGATTGGTCTGAGTGTCGTCGGCCCGCGGGTGAACGAAGATGACGTCATTCGCTTGCGACGCCGCTTGCGCCTCGGCCAGTCGATTAAGTGGACTTTCGACCGTACCATCCCCCGCCGCCACCGCGTTGGGGTCAACGTGAATCACACGTTGATCGGTCCCGGTCACCGGATTGGTCGCGTTCACCGTGGCGTACTTGCTGGTATTGTTGACGACGACCGCTTCGTTGCGGACCAGCGGTTCGTCCATCTTGTTGACGAAGCTGTCGTACCGCGGAACTCGCCGGGCCGAACTGCCGGGGAAGAAAAATGCGGCGCCGAAGACGACGTTGGTGTCGAAGACCTGATCGTCGCTGACCGTCAGGTAAAGCCGCATCCGATCGGTGACATGGCTTTCAAAGCGCGTCTTCCAACCCCAGGCCTGCGGCGAATCTTCGCCCTGGAAGTTGTACATCCCGAGATAGGCCCGCACGTAATCGCCAACGTAAGGCAGCGCTCCGCCAAATTCGGCGTCAAAGCCCTTCATGGCCGTCTGGAAGTCGGTCGTCTGTAATAGCTGAATGTTGTAGCCGACATAGGTCGGATCGCTATAAGTCAGCCCGGTCGAAACCGGATCGGTATCGGTTGGGAAGTAGCCGTTGGCGCGGAAGTCGATTTTTCCCAGCGACTCAAAACCCGCTACCACCTGGCCGACCGTTTGAATGCCGGTGTCTCGGTTGTCGTAGCCGACAAAACCGCCGAAGGTCCGTCCGTAGTCATCAGAATAGAACCGCTGACCGACGACCGCGTTCATCCCCACGTTCCGATCGTTGGCGAGTAAAAACGCGCCATCGAAGTAAGTGAGCGCATGGGCGTCGTACGATTCGTACAACGGAACCCACGTTCGAAAATCGGTGAACGAATAGTTGTACCCAGCCCCTTCCGTTCGATGCTGCACCGAGACGCGGGGAAAATACTCTCCCCACAGGCCGTTCGAGTAAGGGCTCGCAAAGGACGATGTGCCGGAGATCATCCCAGGCGTGATGTCGTCATTCTGCTGCTGCGCGAATAATGCCGCAGAGCAGGCGAAGTAGCAAAGAAACCCACACAGCAACGTGCGCAAGGAATTCGACGATAGTTGGGACCACATGCGCAATTGCTCCATGCAGGGCTGTCTCAAGATGAAGAAATTGTCGCTGGCCAAACTTTTGGGAACTAACTATTTATCGTGCGCCTCGCCGCATCGATCGAATGAAAATCAACGTCGCTTTCGACTTCCCCTAAACGGGCTAAATTGCCCGATGTTGGCGGCATCCCAACATCAGGCGTGATTAAACCGCGAGGTTAGTCTGGAATCGGCAAACTATTGGGGGCGACCGCCGTTGTCGACCCAGTGCCGCCGTTGAAGATTTGAACGGCGCCGGTGATCGTATTCTGACCTTTGACGTCCGCCGCAGTAAGCGCACTGGGAACCATTTGACCGCCGAAGACCTCAAATCGCAGGTCTCCCGAAAGGCTGGTGGCGATACGAACGCGATCAGCGGCTGTGTTGTTAACCATTCGCAGATTGACGTCGCCGCCGCTATTCGCCGCGAAGATGTAGTTTTGGCTGATGGTATCTGCAGTGACCACATTGTCAAACGCATTGATGTTGAGGAGGCCGCCGCCGTTATTGGTGGCGACAATCCCTTCATCCACGATGTCGACGCCTGAGTGATTCACGTAGTTGCCGCTGAGAACAAGATCATGCGTCCCAAGGGTGGTCGTCTGGTATCCGATACCGGTGAGAAAGACGCTGCCGGTCAGGAAATCGTCCAGCGTATTATTGGTAATACGCACATAAGATCCGCCGGACGTCGAATCCTCGACGCGGATGCCGTAATTCAGGGCCTGCGCCGTTGCGATGGTTCCGATCGTATTGTCGTCAATCGTTAGCGCGGCAGTGCCGTCCATCAGCCGAACGCGAATGCCATAGTCGGCCTGGCTGACCGTCAAACCTTGATAGATCTCATTATGCGAGATGTTGCTGGTCAGATTTCCGAACGATTCCAGCCGAATCCCAGTACCGGCTGCGGCCAGAAAGTTGGTCAACGTATTGTTGGTAATGTCGACCGTCGCATCGACGCCTGACAAGACGCTTACTTCGATGCCGTTGTCGCCGCCGGCGCTCAGCTGTCGCGTGAGCGTATTGCCGGTGATCAGCAAGTTCGACGTATCGCCAAGCTCGACGAAGAAGCCGGTATCGCCCAACGACGCAATGTTGGAGACGACGTTGTCGCGGATGATGCCGGTGCCGCCGGCGTTCTGGATGTAGATGGCTGCTTCGCCCATCGCCCCCAGCCCGACGAACTGGTTGTTGTTGATATTGAAGCTGGTGATGCCGTTACCGACGACCGAATCGCCGCCGGTGTCGTCAAACCGGAAACCGGAGACTTCGTTGTTGTTGGCCAGCGTGATCGCATCGCCCGGCGAGTCAAGCGTGGGGCGGTTGCCCGCTTCGTAACCCGGCAGGTCGAACGTCCCCTGCGTCGCCGTAAACATATGCTGCGTCGTTGAGGCCAACAGCCGCTGATTGTCCTGCAAGACGAAGTCCTGCGTCAGGTTGGTCGCCGTATCGTCAGCCCGCGGGTGAACGAAGATGATGTCGTTCGGCTGCGAGCCGGCCTGCGCCAGTTGCAGCGCGTTGTACGGATTATCAACCGTACCGTCCCCCATCGCCACCGCATCGGGATCGACGTGGATCACGTGCTGATCGGTACCGCTCACCGGATTGGTCGCATTGACGATCCCCCTACGGCTAACGTTGTTGACGACGACCGCTTCGTTGCGAATGATCGGCTCGTCCATCTTGTTGACGAAGCTGTCATACCGCGGAACCCGACGAGCCGAGCTGCCAGGAAAAAAGAACGCGGCGCCGAAAACGACGTTCGTATCGAATACCTGATCGTCGCTGACAGTCAAATAGAGCCGCATTCGATCGGTGACGTGGCTTTCAAACCGCGTCTTCCAACCCCAGGCCTGCGGCGAACCATCCCCTTGGAAGTTATAGAGGCCCAAGTAAGCGCGAACGTAATCGCCGACATGCGGCAGCGCCCCGCCGAACTCGGCGTCGAACCCCTTCATCGCCACCTGGTACTGGCTGAGCTGCGTCAGCTGAATGTTGTAACCGACATAGGTTGGGTCGCTGAAACTAAGTCCGGTGGAAACCGGGCTGGTATCGGTCGGGAAGTAGCCGTTCGCCCGAAAGTCGATTCGGCCGAGCGACTCAAAGCCGGTTACGACCTGGCCGACGGTTTGTACGCCGGTATCCCGATTGTCGTAGCCAACGTAGCCGCCGAACGTACGGCCGTAGTCATCGGAATAGAAACGCTGTCCGACCACCGCGTTCATGCCGACGTTACGATCATTGGCGAGCAGAAACGCCGCATCCATGAAGGTGAGCGCACGTGCGTCGTACGATTCGTAGAGCGGAACCCACGTTCGAAAGTCGGTGAACGAATAGTCATACCCGGCGCCTTCGGTTCGATGTTGTACCGAGACGCGGGGAAAGTACTCGCCCCAGAGGCCGTTGGAATAAGGACTCGCGAAGGTCGAAGTGCCGGAGATCATCCCCGGCGTGATGTCGTCGTTCTGCTGCTGAGCGACTGCGGCGGACAAGAATGCAGACCAGAGCAAGCCCCCGCAGATCACCCTGCGAAGGAGTGCATGAGACAATAATGACAGCATTAGCAGATCGATCCTGACTGTTAATTGTCTCAGTGAGGCGAACCAAGGCTGGCAATACTTTCGAGACTAATGATTTATCGTGCGCTCCACCGTATCGATCGATTCAAAACTGCTCCCCCTCCCGTCTTGGCGTATTTAACCCACTTTGTCAGGTGTTGCCGCTAGCGAACTCGGTGCTGGCTACATGCGTAACTGGCATTAGGAATCGAATGATGGGCCATGATCGCGTGCTCCAAAATTCTCGCATCTCACGGCTTCATCGGCGACAATACGAAACCGCCCCGGGCCAAATCGAGAGTCGACATGCCACGATTCCCCTTCCGCAACTTCGCCCTCGTATCGCTGCTGATCGCCATCTCGGTGATCGCGCTCACGTTTCCCAGCAAGGGGATTACCTATTTGCTGGCGATCGCTTGGGCGTGCGTAATGCTGGGGGTCGGTTGCGCGGCGATTGGAACGCCAGGACCAGCAAGAAACAAATACCTCGGCTTTCTCGTCTCCTCGATTGTCATCGCCTACTGGGAAATGGGATCGGCCAGTTCCCGGACGTATACGGCGCCAATCCTGGCCGCCGCCGAACAAGTTTTTGCGTCGAACGAACTTTACGTCAACGCGCGCGGCGCCAATGACCCGGCTCGTTTCTTTCCGGACGGATATAGTTCGGCGACCGGTCAGTCGGAGATTGTCGTCTGGCGACGTGGCCGCCTGATCAAAATCCCCAGCGCACGCAAACTTCCCACGAAGTTAACGCCGTTGGCCAATTCGATCCGTCTAATATGCCTGTTCTGGTTTGGATTACTCGGGGGATGGATTTGCAACTTCGTCGCTTGGCGAGGAACGAACGAAGCTGAATAAGCGAAAGGGAAAACGATGCCGCAATTTTCGCTGCGAACGCTCGCCATCTTTACCGCCGTGCTGTGCGGCAGTTTGGCGGCGGTTCGCTTTCCGACGCCTGGCGCCATCCGAGCGCTGGAACTCGCTTGGCCAGCTCTGTTGATCATCGCCGCTTGCCTGGCGATCGGCTGCCGCGGAGCGTTCCGTTCCCTCTTTCTCGGGTTTCTGATCGCAACCGTTGGCGCCTACTATTGGGACAATCCGGACCGAGCGTCGGTGAGAACGATCCCCACCTTCTCTCGGGCGCTCGCCGAAAACCTGGAGCGTTACCTGCTCAACGGCTATGTCCCCGCCTATGACGGGCTGACGACGTTCTCGCTTGAGTCAAACGACGCCCAGCGAGTCCACTTTATCAAGAAGGACAAAGAGGGAAACGTCGTCGACGAAGGCTTTCTGCCTCTATGGCGCGTGCAAGGCTTCGGGATCAGCAAGACCGTTTTGCCGGTGAGACCTGATCGAGAGAGCTATTTCGAAGTCTTCAAACTGCTGATGATCGTCTGGATCGGACTAACCGGCGCGGCGATCGCCTACTACGCCGACAAAGCGAGCCAAAGACGGGGGAAGAAGCCTCCGCGCAAAGAAAAAGACCCGCCGGAAGAGACGGGTCTTGATTGATTTTGGTTAGCGATTCTCCGCGTTACGCCTTCGATTCGGCGGGACGCTGACGATTGGGGATTTCGGCTGGGCTGCCGCCGGCGACCGTTTCGTAACGACCAAAGATCATGCGGCCGGCGCTGGTTTGCAGCACGCTGGTCACCAGGATCTGGACGTTCTGGCCGATGTGGTCGCGACCACCTTCGACGACGATCATCGTGCCGTCGTCCAGGTAACCGACCCCTTGGCTTTCTTCCTCGCCCCGTTTGACGATCCGGACCACCAACTGCTCGCCCGGCAGGAAGACCGGCTTCAGCGCGTTGGCGACGTCGTTCAGGTTGATCACTTCGACGTTGTGCAACCGAGCCACTTTGTTCAGGTTGTAGTCGCCGGTGACGATCTTCCCTTCCATGTTCTTGGCCAACAGCACCAGCTTCATATCGACCGGCTGGCCATCCATCTCCGGCGTTTCGCGATCATGAATCTTCAGATCGACCGCTGCGTGATTGCGGAGACGATTCAAGATGTCGAGCCCACGACGACCGCGGCTCCGTTTCAGCTTGTCGCTGCTGTCGGCGATCGCTTGCAGTTCAGCCAACACGAATCGCGGCATGATCAATTGGTTGTCGAAGAGCTGCGTCTCGACGACGTCGGCGATGCGCCCGTCGATCACGACGCTAGTATCCAGGATGTACGGCTTCAGACCTTTCACGTCTTTCGAGAATTCGACATACGGAATGATGAAGCGGAAGTCGTCCTTCGTCTGCAGCACCAGGCTGATGCACGCGTAGCAAAGGACCATCCCGATCACCAGCTGCACGGCACGCTGCGGACCGCCGGTCGCGCCCAGTTCATCCGCGGGGAAAAACGGTTGGATCGCGAGACCAAGGATGTAGGTCAAGAACAGACCGACGAGCAAACCGAAGTAAACGCCGCTGATCGTGTCGTACCGTTTCCGTTTGAACGCAACGTCCAACCCGATGACGAAAATCGCCAACAACATCACCCCGGTGAAGGTGAAGAAGGGCTGGTTGCGCGCCGTGCTGGCGAAGTCATTGACCGTAATGATCGAGATGCCGACGCCAGCCGCCACCAACAGGAAAATACAACGAAGAATCAGGAGAGCCATAATGCCCGTCGCCTATAACCGCGCAGCAGAAGCGCATGAACCGTGCGGTCATCAAAATGTAAGAGGTGTGTCTGTTCCGTTCCAACTCAGTATTTTAGCTGAAAAACTGCCTCTTAGTCACCCCCCACGGGCGTCAGCTCTCACCGAATCGTTTCTTAAATTCGTTTGTACAGTAAGTATCCGTCATCGTCGCGAGGTAGTACCCGGCCGCGCGCTCTCGGCCCCACTGATCGATGCGTCCGGCGATCTTCGCCGGCAGCCACTCGGGATGCCGTAGATAGCCGCGGTACATGGTCGTCAGCTGGTGCTGCACTCGCTCACGAAACTGGACGATTGCGGGATGCCGATAGACTTCGTAATAGAGGAATTTTTCCAACTCCCGTTTCTCGGCCAACAGCTCTTCGCTCATCGTGACCAGGGGAGGCCGCGATTGAACCTCGGCCGAACTCTGCGGCTGGCTGGCCGCTAGTTGCGCGCCGATGTTCTCAATGACGTTACGGACCTGCAAATCGATCAGTTCGTGCACGACCATCTTTCGCAGCACGCTCCCCTCGACTCGCCCGTAGCGCTGACAGGCCTTCTCGTAACAGCGGCGGACCAGCGGCAGCTCGAGGACCTGCTCCATCCGCACCAGCCCCACTTTGACGGCGTCGTCAACGTCATGCGCATCGTACGTGACGCTGTCGGCCGCGTCGACGATTTGGGCCTCCAAGAGAGGAGATTTCGGCGCGCCGCCACTTTTATCGATCCGCGTGCGCTGGCTATCCAGCACCTCTTGCGTCAGGTTCAATCCGTCATAAGCGGGAGATCGCGTCTCCAGCTGATCGACCAGAACCAGGCCGAACTGATTGTGCGAGAAGCCTCCGACCGCCGACATGCACTCGGCCAGAACATCTTCGCCGGAATGTCCATAGGGCGGATGGCCAATGTCGTGCAGGTGCGCCAGCGCTTCGACCAGGTCTTCGTTCAAGCGGAAGACCCGCCCCATCGTGCGCGCTACCGACGCGACTTCGATCGTGTGGGTGAGCCGCGTCCGGTGATAGTCGCTGACGCCGGAAAAAACTTGCGTCTTGTCGCTCAAACGGCGATAGGCGCTGCTATGCACTACCCGATCCCGATCGCGCTGAAACGGGCTGCGATAAGGCTGATCCGCCTCAAAGACGTCCCGTCCGCGCGTGTTCGCGCTGAACATCGCATAGGGTGCGAGCAAGATCGCTTCGCGCTCGTGATAGTTTGGTCCGCCGTAAATCGACAAAGGGTCATCCTGAATCGAAGCGGTACCCGCCGGTGACGGGTCGGTGGTTTTGTGGATCACTCTGGTGATTCTAACTGCTAGCAGTGTCAATAGTTAGCCAAATGCGCGGAAAGTCTACGCCGCGCCATTCGCTTAGGCAAGTCGAAGCGCAGTCCGATCTGGGGGGCATCGGACGAATTCCAGCATAAGGGACCTTATTTTTCACTTGGCATTGCGGCGGGCGGGAGTACGGCAAGCCGTAGTAGGGAGAAGTAACGCCTTTTGACATTTGTTTGAAGTTGCAGTTCGCGCCTTTACGATGATTTCTTTCCGTTTTGTGCTTGCTTTGTCGCATTTTTTCCCTGAAAATTCGCAAGTAATCCCTAACTCATCGAATCACTTTTCTTCTTCCTGGGGACGGCTCATGTCTTTTCGAAATCGGAGAGCGTTCACGCTCGTCGAGTTGTTGGTGGTAATCGCCATCATCGGAGTGCTAATTGCCCTCCTCCTGCCGGCCGTGCAACAAGCGCGGGAAGCGGCTCGACGGATGGATTGCTCCAACCATCTGAAGCAAATCGGTCTGGCGCTCCACAATCACCATGACACCTACGGCCACTTCCCGGCCGGCGTGAAGAACAGAAACACGCCAAACTACGCCAACTCGAACTGGTGCAGCTCCACCGGCGCCAACTCCGATGCCCGCGAACCATGGACCGTCGCGATCCTGCCATTTTTGGAGCAGACCAACCGCTACGAGCTGTTCGACCTGAATGGCGCTTTCACCGCGTCATCCAACGTCCCCGGCGTGACCGCCAACAACAACCAGTTCAAGCTGGCCAACCCGGCCTATCAATGCCCGTCCGATCCCGGCAGCCGCGACGACTGGCCGAACACCAGCTACTACGGCGTCCAAGGGGGCGGTCCCCAAGCGGATGAAAGCTGCTCGACGCAATCAGGCAACCGCGTCTTCTATCGCAACGGCATCTTGTACTTCAACTCAAAGACCAACTTCCGCGACATGCTCGACGGTTCATCGAACACCTTCATGGTGGGCGAAACCAAGTATTGCCTGACGCCGACCGGCCGCTCGGACGGGATTTACATCAGCTGGGCGACCGGCTCGAAGACCGACGCGTACGGTTCACCCTACATCCTGGCCGCGGCACGCGATCAGATTAACTCGAACCCCAACGTCGGCCTGAAGTACGACACGTTGAACATCATGACGAAACTGTTCGGCAGTTATCATCCCGGCGGCTGCTTCTTCCTGCTGGGAGACGGCTCGGTTCACTTCGTACCGGAGACGATCGACCTGGCGACCTATCGTGCGCTGGGCAAGGTCGACGACGGTTTGCCGACCGGAGGTTTCAACCTCTAAGCCCCTTCTCTTCCTGTCCTCTACCTTCGTTTCAAGAGCCATCCTGTGAACGCCTCCATCACGCGACTCAGCGTCGTCGCGGCGCTGATGGCCGCTCCGTTATCGCTTGGTTGCGGCCCATCGACGTCGACGATTCACATTCATGGCGCCGTGACCTACGCCGGGCAACCGGTACCGAACGGTTCCATTTACTTTGAGCCTGACACGTCGGCCGGCAACAGCGGTCCCGGCAGTATGGCGATTATTCGCGGCGGCAAGTACGACACCAGCGAAGCGCTCGGCGTCGTCGGCGGTCCTCACATCGTACGGATCGAAGGTTATGACGGCGTCGCCCATGGCGACAACTCCGACGGCCGTCCCCTCTTCCCCACGTACGAAACGACGACCGAGTTGCCGACCAAGTCGACCGTCGTCGATTTCGACGTGCCGAAGAAAACAAAATAGTCGGCGTTACGGCGCAAGCATCCCGCGGCGACTTGTTCGAATGAGATGTGGCGCCGCAAAATACCAGACGGGTTCGAATTGCGTATCATGACATAGTTCCATCTCGGTACCATCCGCTCGATGTAGATGTACCGAATGACGATCGCCATGTCGCGAACCAGGACGAGGTTCTACCTCCAATAGAATCTCCTCGCCACGCTCGAAATGATAGTCCGCGCCGGTTACTAGTAGAGCGCCGCGTACCGAGAATCCATCTGGACGCAAGACGATCTGCTGCGAAGCGCTCCACCATACGCCGGCGACAAGCAGCCCGGCGCCAAAGCCGATTACCATCCGCGCCCAGAACTCTTCGAGCGCCATCAGCAGACCGGCGGCGATGATCGCGACGGCGACTCCTAGAATAATGACGTAGGTCGTGCCCGAAGTTCGAAACGTCGCATCGGCCGCTAACGGATCGCCAACCGTAACGATCGACGACAGTCCGCGCCCCATCGTTAAATAACCCGAGGCGCCAAGAAAAACTCCAATCGCGATCGGCGCCAGGCCGCGCGCGATTGGCGTTGATTTGGGCGAGGATTCCTCGTCAGCTTCGAACATCGCTTCCTTCCGCTACGGCGCGAGTTTTGCAAAATCGCGCCGTAGCGCCGACGTGCCCGAACCTTACATGGTCCAGTTTACCCTGGTGTTATCGGGTTATTCAGGAAACCCTTCCGTCGTCAGCACCGCCAATAACTCGGTCAACTTCTCCGGCATCGGCTGCGGAAACGGGGCGCGATGATTCGGCGAACCGACTTCTCCGGCTGGCGCGTGCTCGGGCACCAACAAGCAGAGATCGCGGTTGGAAACTTTGCAAAACATCGTGCATTCTCGTCCGTTACTCAGACCAAACGTGACGTAGTACGAATAGTAACCGCTATGAGTACGAATCTCTTCTTCCGTCGTCGGCAACGAATAGCCGCCAGGGGTCGACGCCGCAAGGCAACGTTCAAGATATTGAATTACCAGAGGATCATGGCATTCAAGATGGCGGTGTTGACCAAACGCTTCGATGTGCGAGAGATCAATCGCGCCGTCCCCTTGAAATAGGCGAGCGACGTCGTTGGCAGGAACTTCTTCTTCGCGATTAGAATTAGAGAGAAAGCAAACGGTAATTAGAATAGAAATAATAGCAATCGCACGAAACAGATCACTACTCGTGAAGCGGAATCTCATGGGCACCTCCGTTAAAGGGAAGCTTTCACGATCACGCCTCTTTCCAGCCTGTTCCTAACCAAGCTATATCATCGTCGAAAGATAACCTTAGACGCAAGCTTAATTGTGCCGCATGATGCTGAATATGTCGAATGTTGTAGACATGTAGTTCCGCACGTGAGAATGTCTTCGGCGGAAACGCACATGGCGCGAAAAGAATCTCCGCCGATTCTTGATTGATTACGCCATTCGCCTTCGCGCGACAATGGTCGAGATAGCGGCGCAAAAATGCGCGCTCATAAGTCAGTCGCTGTATACGCGGCTCCAGCTCCTCGTAATCGCGAAAGTCGTCTGCATGCTGCTGGTGAAACAACTGCTCGCGCAGCTCTGCTGGCGCCGCGCAAAGGTAGTAATCGGTAAAGAACAGTGCATGAAACGCCGCCTGACAAAACTGGAGATTCGCTACCGGCTGGTTCCAGCCTTCGTCCGGACATTGCTCGATACAGCGGTGCAGCATCCAGAGCGAAGCCTCGTATTGGCCGATCAAGAGCGACTTCATCGTTTTCAGCATCGGCATCTTACTCCTCCGGCGGATCAGACTCGGAAAGTTCCAGTACCGATCGATATTCGAGGTACTGTCGACAACCCCACCGCAACAACGAACTGACGACAATTGCGGCAGCGCTAACTTCCGACAGAAGACGCAATGGCGCGATCAGCGTCAGGTACAGAATCGGATCCCCTGGGGACGACTGCTCCAGGACCAAGATTCCATTCACAATCCCCAGAAGCAACCCGGTCATCCCAAAGGCGAGCCCAACTCGAAGCCAGACGTTCGCTACGAATGCCGGAACGACAAATCCGCTCAAGCAGATGACAAATATCACCGGAAGCCACCCGATCTCTTTGCCAATCCCAAGCAGGACGGCAAGACCAGCAATTACCATACAGAGCGTTTGTAGGCGAAATCGGATGACGAATCTCCCCTATTTTGGTCGCGAAAATCCAGTGGGATGACAATATCCCCAGCGCAAACGCGAACTAAATAAGAGCGCCCCGACGCCAACGAACAACGTCAGCCGTATCGGCGAGTAGAGCATCTGTGACAATGACCGAGCGCCGTCCTCCGCCAGCAGAGCGTGAAGTGCAAAAATCGCGATGCCCGTCAGGCCAAACGCCAGAGCCGCCCGAATCCATAGATTCCCGACGAGCGCCGGCACGACAAATCCACTCACGCAAATGAACGCCAGCGAACCCTTCAAACCGATAAACCTTCCGATCGCCAAGGCGACGGCGATCAGTGCGATCACAATCAGCAACGTTCGTAGGTGAAATTGCATGCGAACTGAAATCTACGCGATGATCGTACTAGGGACGTTGATGGTCGAGACCTTAGCGTTTCGACTGTTCGTCACAACCTGGGGCGCTGGGCTGCTCCCGAATCTCGACGATTACGGCGGCTACGGACCAATCTTGCTGCTGATCGGTTTCGCGATCGGCAGCACGCTCTATTATGCCCTCCGCCGCCGCGAGGTCATCTAATTTGACGAATGGCTGGCGATTTCCAGCCTGCTCATTCCTAAACTGACCGTCGCGGCGACTATTCTCCCCTGTTCTTCGGCCGATCCTCTTGCCCGATCCCAACGCAAACGATCGCCGCAAAGGTTCCCGCGACCAGACTCGCTATCAGCGACGTGCCCCAATAGGGCCCCGACTCGGGCGTAGGGTAAGGATCATTACCGCCCGTCATTCGAACCGCAATGAATATCGCCAGGCAAGCGAGCGTCGCCAGCGCGAAGGAAACGACCGCGCGCAGCCAAGTCTTGCGAAAGACGAGCGGCCCCAAGGAGCTGGCGAAGTATATCGCCACCAACAAATAGATTACCCCGATCTGCATTGCAACGGCGATCGCGAAGATCATCAGTAACAGCGTACTTAGCCGGAATTGCATTACGGCCTACGACCGCGGCTCAGCCGGAAAGTTCGACGCGACAAGCGCCCCTAGCAGCGAACCGACGACTCCACCAACCGCGCCGAACGCTGCGCCCGGAATGGCGCCGCCGATCCCCATTCCAAACATCACGCTGAGCGAAATGACCACTCCCAGAATCGTCACGACCATCTGAATCATCTTGCCAGTCGAACTAATCTCTTTTTTTTCGCTCATACTGACCGCCGGCGGAATGCTGTAGACAGGTTTCTTAACAGAAAACGCAGGCGTTATACTATCCAAGCGGTGACCGCGATGCGAGCAAAATCGGCCATTACTTAGACGCCGCGGCGTCGATTTCGATCAAGTCGATCAAAGCGTGAGCAGGCGCTAACTTCGAGAGCTTTCCGCCTGTCGAGTCAGCCAGAATGCCGATGAAGACGCCAATCACGCGCCAGTCGTTCTCTCCTTCGAGGGCGAAAACCGGCGCTCCGCTGGTTCCTTCCGCGATCGCGGGAATGGCGATGGCGATCCGCTGGCCGTCACTCTTAAACGGATCGCTGATCTCGCCGCTCGCCAGTTTCGCTTCCATCACGACCGGCGACAGGTCCGGGCCAAACAGGCCGAGCGCCAACGGAAAGCCGACCACCTCCAGTTGCGTTTTCGGCGGAGGCAGTTGACGCCGGCAATCGTCCAGTTCAAGGCAGGCCGCCTTGGCCAACAACTTGTGCGACACCGGTAAGATGGCGATGTCGTAACTTGGCTTCGTCAGCCACGAGTTCTCGACAGATTGACCCAGCTCCTCCAACTTCAGGCTGACGCTGTTGTCGCCGAGCGAGAATAGGATCTCTGACGAGGGATTGCTTTCATCGGCCGAGTGCCGCGCCGTCGCCAGGTAGACCTGCTCTCCCTGCTTCACGAAAAAGCCGGTCGACGAACGGACCGAAGTCTTCCCCTCTTTCTCGACGGTCGACTTGATGACGACCACGCTCTCCCAACGTGCAGGTCGTTCTTCGGCGGAAAGCGATTCGCCGCTTCCGAAGATCCCCGCCATCGCCAACAACCCAACCGCCGTTAGACGAACGAACATCAAAGCATCCTTCCTTGGAATTATTCGTGGGAACTATTCTTCTTCGCCCTCGTCTTCTTCCCCTTCCGGCTCGGACGGAAAGTTTTGGTCGACGACCGCTTGGGCGAACGCCTCGGCCGAGAGGATCTGATTCTTTTGAGCGGCGATCGCCTGGTTGTGATTCCACATGCCGCGCAGCTCTTCGTCAATCGAATCAGGAAACTGCATTACTTCCGCCACGACTTCGCGCCATGTGCCTTCGATGTTGTAGGTCTCCTTCAAGGCGGGGACCATTTCGACCAGCTTCTGCTCGTAGACCGCCGGCAATTCGTCAATCGCCGACAAGATGTAACATTCGATCAGTCGTACGAACGGTTTCCCTTCGTAACGCGACATGGCTCTGCTCTTTCTGCTGAAGTGAAAAACGGACCGACGTCGCTACAGGCAGACGAGCGACGCCGCGTCTGGCATCCTAACGCGCAAGCGGCGATCGAATCACCACCGATCCGTCAGAAAAAAGAGGGCGCCCCCACTTATGTCGCGGCGGGCAGATTGATTTCCAGCAGCATCGCAACCGTCTCGGCCGCGGTTTTGGCGGCGGCGTCGCAGCCGCAGACCTGCCGCAAGACGATCGCCCCTTCCAGCAGGATCGCCAATTGATCGGCCAATTCCTCGGGCTTTTCGGCGCCAGCATCCTCGGCGAGATCGCGAAACGTTTCGCGACACCGCAGCTTATGAGCGGCGCCAGCAATATGAATCGGATCGCGGGGATTGGGATACTCGGCAGCGACGTTCAAAAAGAGACAGCCCTGAAAGTCCGGCGCATGAAACCACTGATCGAGCACTTCGAAGTAACCGATGATCTTCGCGCGGGGATCGTCGCCGGCATGACGCCGGACGGCGGTGCTCCAAGCCGCGGTCGCCCATTGGTCGAAACGCTCGACCGCCGCGACGATCAAATCATCCTTCCCTTCAAAGTATTTGTAGAAGGTCGTCTTCCCGACGCCCGAGTCATTTAGGATTCGATCCACGCCGATCGCGTTAAAACCATTGCGATAAAAAAGATCAATCGCCGTCGAAATCAGGCGATCTTTGGCTCCGCGCGGCGCTGGCGGCGCTCCGAGCAATTCGGCAACTGGTTTATACGATGGCGTTTGCGTCATGCTCGCATTTTGAACGCCAATTGGGCGCACTTCAAGTGCGCACTCGCAGTGCGCACCGAGAGTGCGCTTCCACTAGGCCTTTCCGCCCGTATTCTTCTTACAGGCGGGCACAACTTGCCGTTGCAAACACCATCATGCTCTTAGGATGCAAACCAATATGAACGCCACCACATCAACGACCTCCAGAGATTCGCATGTAAATGGACTCGACGTCACCGCGATTCGCGCCGCGATCAACGGCGTCGCCCAAGATCGTTCGCTCGGCGGGACTAGCTGGAAGGTCTCCAGCCGTTGGCAAGGAGGCGCAGTCGCCGAGCATCAGGTCGACGGTTACGAAATCGGCGGCACGTCAGTCGCACGATCTTTCGCCTGGAAAACGGACGAACCGCTTGAGCTCGGCGGCACGAATCTGCACGCCAATCCGCAAGAGCTGCTCCTCTCAGGCTTGAACGCCTGCATGCTGGTCGGCTATGCGATGACCGCGGCGCTGATGGGGATTCGGATCGACTCGCTCGAAATCGAAACAAGCGGCGAGATCGATCTCCGCGGGATGTTTGAATTGGCCGACAAGGTTTCGAACGGTTACGACTCGCTTCGCCAGACGGTGCGAATCAGCGCTGACGCGACCCCCGAGCAACTGGCCGAACTGCACGCCGCCGTCCTCCGTACGAGTCCGAATTTTTTCAATATCACCCATGCGATCGCCGTCCAAAGCGAATTGGTCGTCGAATAGGAGGACTGGGGCGATTTTTTTCGTAACAAATCGCTCCCCTTTCCGCTTCGCATGGTTACCGACTAAGAACCAGCCCCAAGAGATAGAAAGAACCAGTCATGGCAAAACGAATTGCAGTCCTGTTGTTTGGCGCGCTCGCCTACGTCACTTTTTTAGGAGTATTCCTCTACTCCATCGGTTTTATCGGCAACTTGTGGGTCCCCCGCACGATCGACGCGCCCGTCCAACTGGGAACCGCCAGCGCGATCGCGGTGAACTTGCTGCTGATCGTCGCCTTCGGCATTCAGCATTCCGGCATGGCCCGTCCCGCGTTCAAACGTTGGCTGACGCAGTACATCCCGAAAGCGGCCGAACGTAGCTTATACGTGATGACGACCAACATTTTGATGATCGCCCTGTTCCTGGTCTGGCAACCGATGCCGCAGGTAGTCTGGCATGCGACTTCGCTGCCGGCGCAAGTGATCCTCTACACGTTGTACGGTTGCGGTTGGGGGTTGATCTTCTTCTCCTCCTGCTTGATCAATCACTTCGACCTGTTCGGCATGCGTCAGTCGTGGCTCTACTTCCGCGGCGTCGAATATACTCCGCTGAAGTTCCAGATGCCGGTGTTATATCGGTACATTCGCCATCCGCTGTACGTCGGCTGGTTCCTGGTCTTTTGGATGACGCCGACGATGTCGGTGGGTCACTTGCTCTTCGCGATCGGTACGACCGTCTACATCCTGGCGGCAATCCCGATGGAAGAACGAGACCTGGTCGCCGTTCACGGTTCCGACTACGAAGAGTACCGTCGTCGCGTGCGGATGTTTATTCCGAAGATTTTCTAATCGGCGAGATGCATAACCAGAAAGCCACGCGAGAACCAAACTTCTCCGCGGCTATTTTTTGCGCACCAACAGCGGCGATTCGCTCACCTCGAGCCGCAGTCCTTGCGCGTCTCCCTTCGCAATTACCTTCCCCGAAGTCGAATCGCCGGTCAGCTGAATCACTTCGACCTGGCCGTCGATGCCGTTTAGCTGATAGTCGGCCAGCTTCTGATCGCGAGAACTTCCCAGCCAAATCAGATCGACCTGGCGGCCGTCCTCGCTCGAGAAGCGATATTGCAGAACGTCCTCCTCTTGCTCGATCTCTTTCTCGAATCGCAGCCCATGGAGAACGTTCTTCATCGTCGCAATGTAATACCACGAACGTCGCGGCTGGTGACCCGTATCTTTACTGCTAGTCACTCCGCTGCTGGAGAACTTGGTCGAATCGGCTCCGTTCACGTCGCGCAGCATGTACATCTGGGCTCGATCCACCCCGGCCGCCGCCAGCGCGAGATACGATCGAACCAACCAACGGGCTTGCGTCTCCTCGGCGCTCGTCTCGCCGATCGCCGGCGCCCGTTGGACCGACTTCGGATGAATGTCGTAGCCAAACTCCGACACCCACAGCTCGCACTGCGGCAGATGCTCGTTGCGGAACGCGACGATCCGGGCGAATCGTTCTTTCATCCGGTCTTCTTCGGGCGAAATCCCCGTCGTCGGTTGCCCATCTTGTCCGCCGGCGTCGTTGCTGTAGTGATGTAGATTAATCACGTCGGCCGGAAAGCTGCCGCCACGATGCAGCTCCGCCCAGAACTCCATCGCCCGCAGATAGCTCAACTCGGTCGTGGCCAGACCCGACAACACGAACGGCAGCTTCGGATTCGCATTCTTGGCGCCAACGCCGGGTCCTAGCTTCCCTTGATGTCCGTCGTAGTCGGCGCTGCACATCGCCGCGAGTTCCAGCGGATTGAAGTAGGCGCTGCGCCCTTCCCACCACTTATCGGGTTCGTTCCAGTTCTCAATCGCGGTGATCAATCCGAGCCCGCTCTTCGGCTCTTGTCCCTTTTCGAGCGTCAACAGGCTTTCATCGACTTTCGCTGTTCCATAGCGAGCCGCCGTCTGAAACAAGTGCGCCCCATGCGCTGCGTAAGACGCGGGATCGGTCGGATCGGCGTCCGCGGCGATCGGCTTGTCTTGCGGCTTGAACGGTTGGCTCGCTCCGTACTTGTCGGCGCCTTGAACGCAGGGGTAAACCTCGACGCCTGCTTCTTTCAGTTGCGTGTAGAAGCGATCGAAGTCCCATCCCCAACCGGCGCCGCGCACGGCGCTGGGGCTGTAGGCGAACGCATGCTGCGGAAAGGCGCCGGTTCCCTCGCCGCTCGCGCCGTCGTCCCACTGCGCGTTGTGATATTCGCGCACCATGCCGAACGCCGCGAGACGTTCGACCGGATCATCAATGAAACCGTTCACGCCGATGAACTTGTCCATCGGCGGCGGCTGCGGCGGTTCGATCTTCTTCGCAACCTCGGGCGCTGCGCCGACCGGCTTCCCCTCGAGCGCCACTTCCGCAATCGCCGCAGCAGGAGTTGCGAACGTCAGTCGTAGATAGCGGCACTCCACATCAAGCGGATGTTCCGACCACGCGTTGTACTTCTTCAGTTCATCGCGACCGAGTTCTTGCCACTTGTCCCCCACACGCGCTGCAATCGTGATCAGGCCGTTCCCTTCGACATCATAAAAGCGAATCGCCGATAACTGATGCATCTGCCCCAAGTCGATCACGACCGGCCGCGGGTAGTAAAGCGCGGCGCCTTGCCAGTTGGCTTTCGGCTTGCTGGTTGGCTTGTAGGCCGGGTCGGCAAGCTTATTTTGCTCGTCGACCAATTCGGCCTGTCCGCTTCGTCCCGAAAGATCGTTCAGCATGTCGGGACGAAGAACGATCGGCGGCGCCGCAATGGTCAACGACGCGGCGAGCGCAACAACCAGAAACATCGTCGGACGGGCTATCGTGTTCAGCATCGGAAAGCTCGCGCAGAGAAGGTTGGGAACGAAGTGAACCTGCGGCTGGGGATCAGGCTCTAGCTAGAACAGGACTTCTCCCCCTTATGACGGAATTTAGTCGATCGTTTCAGCCATTTCCGCCGCTGGCTCTATTTTAAAACCGGCGGCCTCCCGGCCGTTGACGACCGGGTGGCGCGACTTTAAACTGGGACGTTTCGACGACTACGGTGGGTATAGCTCAGTTGGTTAGAGCACTGGATTGTGATTCCAGGGGTCGTGGGTTCGAGTCCCTCTACCCACCCTTTTTCGTCTTAACGGATTCTCTAAAAGCTTGCCTGATAATCGCTTAGGCAAATCGGCCGCACGCCTCTCTGGTCGCGGTGAACCCAATTTCCTCTCCCGCGTCTACCTGAAAATCTGCGCCCCTATCGCATCCTCAGGAGAAACCCATGACGACCGCCGTTGACGTAACTTCCGCTGTTTCCGCCGAATTAATTCGCTGTCTGGAAGGTTGTCTGGAGCGGGTCAAACATTGCGTCGGCCAGCTTTCTGACGCCCAGCTCTGGCGACAACCGGGTCCCGGCATGAACTCGATCGGGACGATTCTGATTCACCTGGGGGGCAACGTCCGGCAGCACATTATCTCTGGCGTCGGCGGAGCGGCCGACGTTCGTGACCGCCCGGCCGAGTTCGCCGTGCGTGATCCGCTGCCGGCTGGCAAACTGCTAGCCGATCTCCAAGCGACGCTGGACGAAGCGATCGCCGCCCTGCAGAACGCCGACGCCGACGCGATGCTGCAGCCCCGCCGCGTGCAGGGGCAACAAGTCAGCGGTTGGCAAGCGGCGATCCATAGCGTCTCTCATTTCTATGGTCATACGCAGGAGATCATCTGTCTGACGCGACAGATGCGCGAAGACGAGTACCAGTTCTACTGGACTCCGCAGACGGCGGAAGAAGGAAAGCCGACTTAGCTCGCGAGCGCTCAAGCGGCGCAAGTTCGCCTTGACCCGATTGGCGGCGGTTGGTAATTACAGCGCACGACTTCCGCAATTAATTGTTTATCGTCCCTTGGCGACCGTTTGCTTGAGAAAATCGTGCGCGAAATTTTCAAAAACACGATCTTCGTCGGCGCTCTCCTCCTGACAGCGCCGGCGGCCCTGCTAGCACAGCGCATCCAGGCCCCGACGCCGATCAATACGGTTGCGCCGTCGCCGTATGGAGTTCAGCCTCCGGCGACATTGACCGGCGGCATTCAGCCGTTTGATCCCTACGCAACCGGGACGCAGTTTAGTTCGTATCCGGCGACCACGTATGCGGCGCCAACGTACGGCGCTCCGACCTATGCGCCGCCGGTCAGCTATCCGCCGCCGCCGACGACTCCGCCGGCCGGATTTACCGCGGGACCACCGTCTTACTTTCCGAATCAAACGGCCCCGGCCTACGGCTATCAACAACCGATCTATCAACCGACGACGGAATTTCCTTCGATTCCGTACGAGCGTTTTCTCGAGAACGTCGGCTTCCGTTACACCTGGCTGCCGAAGCTGAGCAACGACGATACGGCGCTGCAGATGCAGGACTTCGACGTCTCGGCGACCGCGCAGTTTCCGAACTTCCTCGGCTGCAATGCGCCGCTGTTGGTGACTCCGGCCTTCGTGCTGCATCTGTGGGATGGTCCGCAGAATGTTGTGCAGAACTTGCCGGGGAACGCTTACAGCACCTATCTCGACTTCGCCTGGAATCCGGAGCTGACGCCCCGTTTATACGCCGAACTTGGTTTCCGCGCCGGCGTCTACACCGACTTCAAAACGTTCAACAGCAACAGTCTTCGCCTGCAAGGCTTGGGGGTCGGCGCCGTGCGGTTGACTCCGACTACTACGCTCAAGGCGGGCGTCGTTTACATCAACCGCTTGGACGTCAAACTGCTGCCGGTCATCGGTTTAACGTGGCAGCCTGACGCTCGTTCGCGGTTTGACCTGGTCTTTCCCTACCCTCGCATCTCAAAGTACTGGACGACGTTCGGCGACAAAGAGGTCTGGTGGTATGTCGGCGGCGAGTATGGCGGCGGCAGTTGGACCATTCAACGCGACACCGGCATGGGTTTCGTCGACGATCAGGTCGACATCAACGATTACCGAGTTTTCGGCGGTCTCGAAGCGACTCACCCGAATCGCTTGAAGGCGTTTATCGAACTCGGCTTCGTCTGGGAACGCCAACTGGTTTATCGCAGCGCGATTCCAACGCTGAACGTCGACAACACGCTGATGCTGCGGACCGGTTTCAACTTCTAAGCGTTCTCCGTCAGAAATACCCTTGTGCATTTGTTCTCGCTGAGATTTTGGCTGGCGATCTTTCCGCTCTGTCTGGCGACCGAGACGGTCTGTGCGCAGTACGCCGCGTGGGGCGACGGTCAAACCGCGACCGAAAGCAACAATCCATACGAACCGGTTCAGCCTCTACCGCCGACCGACGTCTTTCCGCCGAAGTATCCCCTCTACGAGCCGGTCGATCCGACGGCCGCTGTGACGCGCACCGCTGCGGTCATTCCGCCTGAGCTGGACGAAATGCCGTACGACATGCAGATGGAAGAGGGGCTGACGCTCAATGAAGACGAGATCTTCAGCTCGCGTCCCGTCCTGGCGACCAGCAAGCCGGGAATCCTGCAGGCCGTCACAACGGACAGCACCTGGATCGCGGGCAGCGGCGACAACATCGGAATGACCGACGTGCTGGGAACGATCACGCTCGGCTTTCCGGCGCCGACGATCGACTCGCCGCTGATTGTGACGCCGGGCTTCGGCATGCACTTTCTGGTCGGCCCCGCGTCGGTCGATGCGCCGCCAACTTTGTACGACGCCTTTTTGACGACCCGTTACATTCGCCCAATCAATGACCGGTGGGGAGTGATCCTTTCCGGCACCGCGGGCTACTACAGCGACTTCCAGCAACAGAATAGCGACGCGTTTCGTCCCAGTGCGATGGCGATCGCCACCTACAACTGGAACAAGAATTGGCAGTTTCTCGGCGGCGTCGTCTGGCTCAACCGCGACGACTTTAACATCCTGCCGATCGCCGGCGTCGTCTGGACCGGCGAACGTCGCAAGCTGGAGCTGACCTTTCCCCGTCCCCGTTATAGCCAACTGTGGGACTACGGCCCCGGCTATGAAGATTGGTGGTACATCACCGGCGAACTTGGCGGCGGCACGTGGAGCGTGCAGCGAGCCGACGAAACCAACGACCTGCTGACGATCTCGGACTATCGCGCGATCGTCGGCTTCGAACGACGCCGCGACGGCGGGGGAAAGTCGTTCATCGAATTCGGCTACGTCTTCGGGCGCCAATTCGAATATCGGAACCAACCCTTCACTCTCGACATGAACGACACCGTCCTGATCCGCAGCGGCTGGTGGTTCTAACCGCCAATAGTAGCCCGATGCGCAAGCGAGGGAAAAGCGGCTGCAAGTTCAATGACGAATGTCGAAGCTCGAATGACGAACGACGTAACGCATCTTGTTCGTCATTCTGGTTTCTATATTCGTCATTTCGCCAAACGCTTTTCCCTCGCTTGCGCTTCGGGCTATTATTTCGCGCAACAAAAGAGGCTGGGTAACGCCTTGCGGGTTACCCAGCCTAACCTAGTCATCAGGAGAAGTGAGTTGCGTTTGGCTTAGTAGCGGAAGATCGCGTCGACCGTGATGCGGTTCTGCAGCACGTCGCGACGTTCGGTCAGCGGCGTTTCCCACGCGAAGCCGAGTTCCATGTGCGACGACGGCTTGTACTTCACGCCGAGGGCGCCGGTCACGATGTCGTTACCGGCGACGCCGACCGTACCGAGGTTGAACAGGTCGCCGCCTTCGATCGGAGCGGCGGAGAACGCTTTGCCCGAGCTCATGTAGTGGTACCAGTTCATTTCGCCCAGCACATACCATTTCGTGCCGGCGATGCGATGGTCGATGTGGTTCGACCAGAACCAGATCGAGCTTTCGGCCGACTTGTCGCACGGGAGCAAAAAGCCGGTGGTCGAAAGGAAGTGGTTGTTGTAGCCGAACTGGGCGCCGCCGGTCAGGAAGATGTCGAAGACGCCGTCCCCGTTTCCTTGCAGCGTGCGGGTGCTGCCAACCGGCATTTCGTAGGTGAAGCCGGCGCTCAGCAAGCGTTGATTGAACGGATCTTTATAGAGGTTGTATTTCAAACCGGCGGCGACGTCGGCCCAGCCGTCGTCAATCAACGGGCTGGTCGACGTGGCGAAACCGTCTTTGGTCGCGATGATCGACAAGTTTTCGGTCAGCGCCGCTCGCAGCTGCACCGCGAGCAGGTTGACGTGTCCGCCGAGCGCGGCGGTCGGAATCTGGTGATGCAGGTAGATGAAGCGGGCTTCGGTCAGCGTCCGCGGATCTTCAAAGTAAACCGGATTGGTCATCGGGCTGATGAAGTCGTCGTAGCAGTGATCGCTGGGGACCAGGAACTTGGTAAGCCAGCAGTCGTGCCCGCAGCACGAATTGCAACCGCACATTTGACCGCACGACGAACCGCAGCCGGCCACATCGCCGCAGCAACTGTCGTCGATGGCGCTGCCGCAATCGCATCCGACCAGGTCGCCGCAATCGGTGCAGCTGGCCAGCGAAGCGTATTGATACGAGACCAACGAGGCGTCCGCCGCCGGCGACTGGTCGCTGATCAGCACGTACTCCGCCGCGCGAAGATCTCCGGCCATCATCCAGGCAGCGCCCAGCAACCCGGCGGCGCAAAGCAACAGTCTCATAAAGAGGCTCCCAACTCACGTAATTCGGAAGGAAAACGTCAGCTTGCAGGAAATGGGCGGTGCGACGACCAATTGACCAACAGCTCACAGAAATAGATTCGAGATTCCGTGTCCAACATCGACGTCGCATCAACCGACGCTTCGCAATTTGCGACAGGAACGTTACCCCTTACCGCACCGCGACGTTCGGAACGACGCCAATGGGTACATCACATCAACAAACCGGCGCCTTCGTCAAAGTCTGCCAATCGGCCAGCGGCCCGCCGCAGTTTTCCTCGCGAAGAGTCAAACGAAAACTTGGGAAGATCCGTCAGGTTTTCCCCGACGATCCTGGCCCCAATCGCCACTTTCCGGCAATCGCGTTACAATTTCAGCCTGGCGAACTTCGCCGATTTTGACGACCGCTCTAACAAGGCAGCATGTATGTCAAAAATCAAAGTGCTTGCGTTCGCCGGAAGTGCGCGACGCGATTCCTACAACAAGCAGGTGATCTCGATCGCCGCCGCGGGAGCGATTGCCGCCGGCGCCGACCTGACGCTGATCGATCTGGCCGACTATCCGTTGCCGCTCTTCAACGAAGACCTAGAAGCGGAAGGGCGCCCGGAGAATGTAAAAAAGCTGAAGCGGCTCTTCCTGGAAAACGACGCGCTGCTCCTCTCTTGTCCGGAATACAACAGTTCGATCACGCCGCTGCTCAAGAATACGATCGACTGGGTCTCGCGTCCCGATCCCGGCGAACCGCGTCTGGCCGCCTATCGCGGCAAGGTGGCCGCGCTGATGAGCGCCTCGCCTGGCGCCCTGGGGGGACTTCGCGGCCTGGTCCACGTCCGCTCGATTTTGAGCAACATCGGCGTCGTCGTGCTCCCCGATCAGGTTGCGGTTCCCAATGCGGCCAACGCTTTTTCCGCCGACGGTTCCCTGAAAGACTTGGAACGTCACGCGGCGATTCATGCGCTCGGCGAAACGCTGGTTCACTTGGCGTCGAAGCTAAAGAGTTAGCAAGCGCGCCAGCCGCTCGCCTACTCGCCCGACAACTCCCTCTCCCAACAGAAAATTCCATCGCCATGACCGATTACCAACAACAATACGACTCGCTTTGTCATGAAATCGGCGAAGCGGCCAAGCTCGACAGCATCCAGCAATTGCTGGAATGGGACGAGCGCACGATCATGCCTCCCAAGGCCGGCGCCTATCGCGCCGAGCAAGTTTCGCTGCTCGCCGGACTGATCCACGAGCGCCGCACTTCGCCGCTGGTCGGAGAGTTGCTCGAATCGCTCGCCGACAGTCCGCTCGCCGCAGATCCGCATAGCGACGCCGGCGCAACGATTCGCGTCTTGTCGCGAGACTATCGTCGCGACTCCAAGCTGCCGCAAGCGCTGGTCGTCGAATTGAGCAAAGCGAAGGTCCTCGCTCAACAAACTTGGGTGCAAGCTCGCAGCGGCAACAACTTTCCGCTGTTTCGCCCGCAGCTCGACAATATCCTGCGACTGATGCGCGAGATGGCCGATGCGATCGGTTACGCCGAGTCGCGGTACGACGCGCTGCTCGACTACTTTGAGCCGGAAGCGAAAACGTCCGAAGTCGCCGCGGCTCTCTCGGCGCTGAAAGACGATCTGGCGCCGCTGGTCGCCGAGATCGCCCAAAGCGGCCGCCATCCGAAGATGGACATCCTGAAGCGCGACTATCCGATCGCCGCGCAGGAAGAGTTCGGCAAGCGCGTCGCCAAGGATATCGGCTTCGACTTCGAAGCAGGCCGACTCGACGTCACGCATCATCCCTTTTGCTGCGGCATGGGTCCGCACGACTGCCGCATTACGACCCGTTACGATCAAAACTTCTTTCCCTCAGCGTTTTACAGCACGCTGCATGAAGCGGGACATGGTCTCTACGATCAGGGACTCCGCTCCGATCAATTCGGGCTGCCGCCGGGCAACTACGTTTCGCTTGGCGTGCACGAATCGCAGTCGCGAATGTGGGAGAACATGGTCGGCCGCAGCTATCCGTTCTGGCGACACTATTACCCGGAACTGAAGAAGCTCTTCCCGTCGCTCGGCGATACGCCGATGGGCGACTTCCACTTCGCGGTGAACGACGTGCAGCCTTCGTTGATTCGTGTGGAAGCGGACGAAGCGACTTACAACCTGCACATCATCATTCGCTTCGAACTAGAACAGGCGCTCCTCTCGGGCGATCTGCCGGTCGCCGACTTGCCGGGGGCGTGGAACGAAAAGTACCAACAGTTGCTCGGCATCACGTCGGACGATGACGCCGACGGCTGTCTGCAAGACGTTCACTGGAGCGCCGGCTTGATCGGCTACTTTCCGACCTACTCGCTCGGGAACATGTACGCTGCGCAGCTCTTCGATCAGGCGACGATCGACCTGGGAGACCTGGCCGAGATGTTCGGCCGCGGCGAGTTCATGCCGCTGCTTAGCTGGCTCCGCGAAAAGGTTCACCAACCGGGAAGTCGCTACACCGCTCCGCAACTGATGCAAAACATCTGCGGCGAGTCGATCGACCATCGCCCGCTGCTGAAGTACCTGCGAACGAAGTACGCCCCGCTGTATGGAATCGGGCACTAAGAGCTCTGGTAGCCCCGATAGCTCCGCTATCGGGGCGGCGCAGCCGCGGGAAGCATCATGCCGCGATTCAATGGAAAGCGGAAGTGAGCATGCCGTTTGATTTGGGCCAATCGCCCGTTTGCGATTCGTCGGGGATTAATGCCTCCAGCCGACTTCGTCGGCCCCGATAGCGGAGCTATCGCGGCTAACCGGCTGGTTTTTCCCTCTTTGCAAATCACCGCGGGCAATTACCCTGGAAGGGAACTCCCCAACTCTCCCCTCCCCTGGTGATTGCGGTGATCGAGCCCGACGTAGACTGGCGTCGCTGGGTCCAGGTCGTAGCGTTTGTAACGACTTGGATTCTGTGGATGACGCCGCGCGATGCGATGACGCACCCGGCGTCGCAGCGCGTAGAAAGCGTATCGGTAAGCGCTATTCGGCCGCAAACATCTGTGCGACCATCTCTTTCGTCACCGGCGAGATCACCCCTCGCTCCGTAATGATCCCTTGGATCAACTCGGCCGGAGTCACATCGAACGCCGGATTGTAAACGCTGATCCCGGCCGGCGCGGTTTGCTTGCCGAAACCATGCGTGATCTCTTCCGAGGCCCGCTCTTCAATCGGGATTTCGTCTCCCGAATCGATCGCCATGTCGAAGGTGCTGATCGGCGCCGCGATGTAGAACGGAATGCCATGCGCCTTCGCCAAGACGGCGAGCGAATAAGTGCCGATCTTGTTGGCCGAGTCGCCGTTGGCCGCAATCCGATCGGCGCCGGTCACGATCGCATCGACGCGACCTTCCCGCATCACCTGAGCCGCCATCGAATCGCAAATGAGCGTGGCGCGAATCTTCCGCTGCGACAGTTCCCACGCGGTTAACCGCGCGCCTTGCAGCAACGGACGCGTCTCATCAACAAAGACGTGCAGGTCTTTCCCGTCGTCTTGCAGCGTAAAGAAGACGGCGAGCGCCGTGCCGTACTCGGCCGTCGCCAAACCGCCGGCGTTGCAATGCGTCAGAAAGTTGGCGGCGTCTTTCAATTCGGCGGCGCCATGACGACCGATCGCGCGACAGGTCTCGCGATCTTCGGCATGAATCGCCTTCGCTTCTTCGAGCAAGGCGACTCGGATTTCGGCGATCGACTTCCCGGCGTCACGCAGTTCGTGCGCGACCCGCTTCATTCGATCGAGCGCCCAGAACAAGTTGACCGCCGTCGGACGACTGCCGGCCAGGTAGTCGGTTACTTCGTCCAGACGTTTCCAGAACGCCGCGGCGTCCTCATCCCCCACCGTCTGCAGTCCGATCACGACGCCGTAGGCGGCCGCAATGCCGATCGCCGGAGCTCCACGAACGCGGAGCTTTTTGATCGCTTCCCAGACCGTTTCGACGTCAGAGCAGTTGATCACGGTCAGTTCGACCGGCAACAGCGTTTGATCAAGCAGCTCTAGCGTGCCGTCGGTCTGGCCGACGAAGCGAATCGGTTCTACGTCGGCCGTGAGTTCGGACTGCATCATTTTCTCGGGGGTTACTTCGCGAGCGACTCTTGGAACTTCGCGTCCTTCGCGGTGATCTTGTCGACCAGCTTGGTCTTGAACTCGGCAAACTTGGCCGCCAGTTCCGGATCGGACAGCGACAAGATTTGCACGGCGAACAGACCGGCGTTACGCGGACCGCCCATGCCGACCGCCATGCTGGCGACCGGAACGTCACCCGGCATCTGCACGGTCGAGAGGAGCGAGTCGAGTCCGCCCAGTTCCGGCGTCGGAACCGGCAAGCCGATGACCGGCAACGTGGTATGGGCGGCGACGACGCCGGCCAGGTGAGCGGCGCCGCCGGCAGCGGCGATGATCACCTTCAAACCGCGTTCAACCGCCGTCGTGGCGAATTCGCCGACGATGTGCGGGGTGCGATGAGCGCTCATCACGTGAGCTTCGTATCCAACGCCAAATTCTTCGAGCGCCTTGGCGACGCCGTTGATTTTCGGCCAGTCGCTATCGCTTCCCATGAGGATGCCCACCTTCACGGCTGGTTTCTCGCTCATCGCATTCTTTCTTATCGGGGAGTGTTAGTTATGGTCAAACTTTGGACTGTAAGACATGCCGAACGTTTTCGCAACCGGCTCATGCGTCACTTCCCCCCGACAGATGTTCATCGCCGTGCCGAGCGGGGCCGAAAGCGAAGCGGCCTTTTCGGCGCCCAAATTGGCGATCTCCAGGGCCCACCGCAACGTGACATTACACAGTGCGAAGGTGCTAGTTCGGCCCACCGCCCCTGGCATGTTCGCTACGCAGTAATGGACGACGTCGTCAATGATGTAGGTGGGGTCGCTGTGGGTGGTCGGCTTCGAGGTCTCGACGCAGCCCCCTTGGTCGACCGCCACGTCGATGATCACGCTGCCGTGCTTCATGATCTTGAGATCTTCCCGGGTCACCAGATTCGGCGCTTTGGCTCCGGGAATCAGCACGGCGCCGATCACCAGGTCGGCCAAACGGAGCTGCTCGCGAATTGTGTGGCGATCGCTATAGAGACAGTTGACGTTGGCCGGCATCACGTCGTCCAGGTAACGGAGCCGCTCCATATTGATGTCGAGGATGTTGACGTCCGCCTGGAAGCCCGCCGCGATCTTGGCGGCGTTGGCGCCGACGATGCCGCCGCCGAGGATCGTGATGTGAGCCGGTTTCACGCCGGGAACGCCGCCGAGCAAAATGCCGCGTCCCATCTGCGGCCGCTCCAGATACTTGGCGCCTTCCTGCACGCTCATACGACCGGCGACTTCGCTCATCGGCGTGAGCAGCGGCAAGCGGCCGGCGCTATCGCGGAGCGTTTCATAGGCGACGCAGATCGCGCCGCTTTTGAGCATCGCTTCGGTCAGCTCTAAGCTGGCGGCGAAGTGGAAGTAAGTGAAGATCGTCTGCCCGGCGCGGATCAGCGGGAACTCTTCCGGCTGCGGCTCTTTGACCTTCATGATCATGTCGGCTTCGCCGAAGATCGTCTCGGCGTCGTCGACCATCACGGCGCCGCTGGCGACGTAGTCTTCGTCCGGAATTCCCGAACCGTCGCCGGCGCCGGCTTGCACCAGCACGCGATGTCCGGCGCGAGTCAGCTCTTCGACGCCGACCGGCAAAATGGCGACGCGATATTCATCTCGTTTAACTTCGCGGGGAATTCCAACTATCACCGACTCTCTCCTGAAGCGCAAGTAAGTCATTTAAAGAACCGGGGCGATCGTTCATTTTGGCCGCCAGCGACGTTTCTCGATAGCGGACCTGCCGCTTCAAACTGGGCGCTTTGCCCCTCTTTTTTCAAGTTTTGCCGGCAGCCGAAAGAAATCGAAATTCATCTGTTCTTTGTTTGAACGACGCTCCACAAAGTGGATGTTACCGCCGGCCATCAAATTCACTTGATCGATTTCGACGGTTTTCCCACTCCCGCAGACGACCTGGCGTGCGGCGGCAATCTTCCCCGACGACGCTCTAGCGGCGCCGTTGATCGCTGATCACCCCAAACGCGGCGGTTTTGTGCGCGAAAAGGAGAGTTGGATTCGCACCTTTTACAGTTGAGCGGGGGTCACCTTTTTTGCTTGACAAATTTCGTCGTCGATTCCGCGTGATATTAACAACGGTGGAAGACTTCGTGAAATTCCTTGTTTCGCGGCAAGCACCAATTGTGCACTCACAGTCAACCTCGACAGACTACCCAATCAAGCGACGACGTGAACTCATCGGGCGACGCCCGAGGCCGTCGAAGCGCGCGTCATTCGTCATCGTCTGTGGAGAGGTCATGATTCATTCAAGCGTCAATCGTACGGAACGACGCGGTTTCACGCTCGTGGAACTGCTCGTCGTGATTGCGATCATCGGGGTGTTGATCGCGTTGTTGTTACCCGCCGTCCAGCAGGCTCGCGAAGCGGCTCGCCGGATGCAATGCAGCAACAATCTGAAGCAAATCGGATTGGCGTTCCACAACCACCACGACACGCTCGGCTACTTGCCGCACGGCGGTTCGGACGGTCCCAACAACACTTGCTGCAGCGGTACGATTCGCGACACCTGGAGCTGGCTGTTCCACATCACTCCCTACATCGAGCAGCAAAACGTCTATGACCTGAGCAGCGACACGCAAGTCGCCGTTTCCGTGATTGAGCCCTACTTCTGCCCGACTCGCCGCGCTCCGCAGCTGTACAACGGCTACATGCACGCCGACTACGCCGGAAACGGCGGCGACACGCTTGGCAACTATGGCAAAGACGGCGCGTTGGTTCGCCAATATTCCGCTTCGCCGGCCTTGCCGCTGGCCGCCGGAACCAAGCCGAACAACTTCCGCGGTTTGCGCGACTTCCGCGACGGAACTTCCAACACGTTGATGGTCGCCGAGAAGCAAGTGCACGATACCACCTGGGGAACGGCCGGCGGCGACAACGAACGCTGGAACAACGCCGGTTGGGATCAAGACATCGTCCGCTTCGGCAACGAATTGCCGCAACCCGATCGCCTGCACCCCAATAGCTCGCAACCGGCCTATTGGTCGAACAAGTTCGGCAGCTCGCATCCCTCCGGCGTGCAAGGCGTTCGCGCCGACGGCTCGGTCGTGATGATTCCCTACACGATCGACGCGACCGTCTTCTTGAACTTCTGCCTGGTCCGCGACGGTCAGGTCCTTCCCACCGAAGCGTTCAACTAACGCCCTGCCCTACGAACTAGGAGTCCTATCGATGTCGAAGCACTTCGCTCTGTTGTCGTTGTTATCGATCGCCCTGATCGGCGCGATCGGTTGCGGCGGACATGTCAATCACGCGCCGACGCCCTCGGAAGAAGAAGCGATGCGCGCTCATGACGAGGCGGTCCAAGAATCGGAAATGGCCCACATGCTCGAAATGCAGAAGGCCGAGAAAGAAGCCCGCAAGAAAAAATAGCGATCGCCTGGGGCAGGGCGAGTTTTGCAAACGGCCAGAGTTGGGTTAAAACCAGTTCTGGTCGTTTGTTCCGTTTTCCCGCCGAGTTCGCCATGCCCGCCTCGCTTTGCTTGCTGCTCGCCCTGGTCGCTGCGCCGACCGATGACGCTTCCCTGAAGCTGCTGACGCAATTCCGCGGAGAATTCGTCCCCATCGCTCCCGCCAACGACTCCGCTCGTCCCTTTGCGATTTGCAAATACGAAACGACGCAAGAGTTGTACGAAGCGGTGATGGGCGCCAATCCCTCGCGCTGGAAAGGGCCGCGCAACTCGGTCGAAATGACCTCGTTGGCCGACGCCGCAGCGTTTTGCCAAAAGGTCACCGCTCTGCTCCGTGACGCGAAACTGATCGCCGCCGATCAAGAAGTTCGTCTGCCGACCGACGTCGAGTGGGAGTATTGCTGCCGCGCCGGTACGTCGACCAAGTACCACTTTGGCGACGACCCGAAAGCCCTAACCGACTACGCCTGGTATACCGGCAACGCCGCAGGGAATGATCCGCCGGTCGGCGTCAAACAGCCGAACCAGTGGGGCCTGTACGACATGCATGGCTACATCGCCGAATGGACGTCGCGCGACGACAAAGAGAAAGAACAAGCTCACGTCCGTGGTGGAAGCTGGAAATCAACCGCCGACGAGTGCCTCTCTAGTTCCAAACAGCAAATTCCGGTCGCCACCAAGGACGACGCCATCGGCTTTCGCTGCGTCCTGACGAACGTGACGAAGTAAAAGAATCGCCTCTCCCCTTCCCCTCCTTTTCCTCCCGCCTGGATAGAAATCTCATGTCCTCCCCTTCCTCGGTTTCCCGCCGTCGTTTCTTGCAAACCTCCGCGATCCTGGCCGGCGCCGCCTATGCCGGCAACTCGGCGTTTGCCGAAAGCCGCGTCACGCCGCCGTTTGAAAAGATCGTCTGCGCAGGTCGTTATCCCGGCCACTTGCAAGGGATCTGCATCGACGACGCAGGCTACCTCTATTGGCCCTTCACCGACCAGTTGGTGAAGACCGACTCGACCGGCAAGATCGTCAAGCAAATCCCGGTCGTCAGCCACCACGGCGACCTCTGCTATGCGGACGGCAAGATCTACGTCGCGGTGAACCTAGGGCAATTCAATCAGCCTGCCGGCAAAGCCGACTCGTGGGTCTACGTCTACGACGCTGAAACCCTCAAAGAGCTCGATCGGGTCGAAACGCAGGAAGTGGTCCACGGCGCCGGCGGAATGTCGGTGCGCGACGGCCACTTCTACGTGATCGGGGGACTACCGCCGGGGATCGAAGAGAACTACGTCTACGAGTACGACGCCGATCTCCACTTCGTCAAGCGGCACGTGATCGACAGCAAGTACTCGCTGATGGGAATCCAATCGGCCAACTTCCATGACGGCTATTGGTGGTTCGGCTGCTACGGCAAACCGGCCGAACTGATCAAGACCGACGTCGATTTCAAAATGCTCGGCCGTTGGCCGTACGATTGCTCGCTCGGCGTTGTCGGCATCGCGCCTGGAAAGTTCCTGATCGGACGGAACACGCGCGACAAAGCGGGGCACGAAGGATTTGTGGTCCCGGCCGTTCCTGATGAAAAGACGGGGCTGCGCGACGTCGTCTAAACGCGACTAATACTCCGCCGCCGGTTTGACCGTCGTGAAGTAGTCGAGGATCTGCCCCATCTTCAAGATCATCCCGATCGCAATGGCCAGCAGACCTGCGGCCGGCATCGCGCCGGTCAAAAACATCGCCACGCCGCCGACGATCGCCAGGTTGGCCAGATAGCTGGTACGCGACAACAGACCAAACGTCAGCGTCAGCACTTGCAGCCCCAAGTAAGCGGCCGTCATCAACAGGCTCCAGCGAATCGCCAGGCCCAGCGTGCCATGTTCGGAGTGATGGAGATATTCGACACGTCGGGCGGCGACGTCGTCCCAGTGATCGATCGTTTCTCCGCGTAGCTCTAGCGCGAACTCCCGTGATCCCAGAACCAGCGATTGCGTTTCGGCAAATGCGACCTGCAGGCCTTCGGCCGGAGAAACCTGGTAAACGGCGGTCGCGTCGCCCCACGGCGACTGACGCAAGTCTCCGGCGATTGGGACGACGAACCCTAATGCAGTCAGGCCTACGACAACGGCCAGGTGTTTTACCAACAAGATCGCCTCCGATTCCTATCCAGGTTCTAAGGCGTCTTGCCGCGATGCGCGGTGAAAGTCGTTTCCACGCGTGGTTGTTCGCTCTCCCGGTTAAGGCAATTGCCGGGCCAGAGCCGGAGAACCGGGAAAAAGCCGGTTTTCACGGCAACCTAGGAGGAGATTGCCGGTTATCCGAGAAAGCGGACAGTGCTGGAGAAGGATTTGTTGTCAGATTTACAGCGGCGGATCTCAGAATAAGGCGCCAGCAGAGAAGGCTTTACGACATTCCCGCGACCACCATCCGAGCGATGGCCAGGGCGATCGACAGCCCCACAAACCCCATCATCAGCTCGCGCAGGGTGAATCCGCTGCGGGGCGGCACGTCATGCTCCACCAGGTAGCGCTGCCACTCCAGATCCTTTTTGACCAACAAATAGACCAGCCAGAAGAGAAGGCTGACGGCGATCATGACTGGGATCGAAAACGGAAGGCCCAGGCACAACAACAACATTATCAGCCCGTAGACGACCGGCATAAGCCAGATCGAACCGCTCGACATCGGCAAGCGAGCCCGGCGAAAAACGCTCTGGTACAGGACCGTGATGATCCCCAGTGGAATCAACATGGCGAAGGCCAGGAAGTAGGTTACTTCGTTCCAGACCCCCGGCTTACCGATTACGAGGCCAAGCAACAAGCCGAACAGGGCCGTCATCATCAGCAGTACGACGATCGCCGCATAGACCAATTCGATCGGCGCCCGAGTTTCCGGCGGTTCTTCTACCAATCCCATGTCCAGGTCCATGCAGCGACGGAACTGATGATCGCGAGGGAAACGAATGCAAGCCCCGCGTCGACGAGCCAAAACTGAGCCCGCGGCGGGGCATCTTCTTGCGATAACAGCTTATACCAACTGGTGTTAAGATGCCCCACCCGCAGCGAAACGGCCAGGCTGACCAACAGCACGGCGGTTGCGATTTCGGAGTAAAAGGTCGCCGCGAGCATCCCGAAAAAGGAGACCGTCGCGACCATCCCCAAAGCGACCGACACGGCGACGGCCGCCATTTTCACGCGGCAGAAGACGCTCATGTAAAACATCGCTATCGGCGCCAGAACCGGGGCCGACAAGACCACGATGGCGACGACCGTCTCGCCCCACTTGGCGGCGTCAACCACTTCCGAGGCGAGCGCCTCGTGGACCGCAACGCCGACGATCAGGCCGATCATCGCCATCGCAACGACGATCGCCAGAACCGCCCAGAAGACCAATTCGCGGGGGGGACGCAAACTCGTTTGATACTGCCCAGAGCGCTCAGAATCGGTCATATTTTGCACGGAAACGAGGCCCATCCAGGGAGCGAAAAAGTCGCGTCGCAACTCATTGTAACATAGTAAGTTGCGACAGAGCAAAACCCGCGTGCCCTGCTAGTTGCCCCCATGAAATTCTGGTAAAATCGGCGGCAGAAATTCCATCTTGGCGGCCAACACTCGGCCGCTACGCTTCGCGCCGCCTTTAAAGCCCTTCTCGCTTTGGCGCCGCCCTGAAGTTTCCACGGAAAGGATCGTCGCTTGTCTACTGACGGAACCACGCCAGAGAACCCGGAAGACGGGACCCCAACGGACCTGACGCACCTGGTCGAGATGTCGATCGAGGATGAGCTGAAGGAAAGTTATTTGACCTACGCGATGAGCGTCATCGTCAGCCGCGCGCTGCCTGACGTCCGCGACGGTTTGAAGCCTTCGCAGCGACGCATCTTGGTCGCGATGAACGACTTGAACCTGACCCCCGGCTCTCAGCGGGTCAAATGCGCCAAGATCTCCGGCGATACCAGCGGTAACTATCACCCGCACGGCGAAAGCGTGATTTACCCGACGCTGGTCCGCATGGCCCAGGAATGGAACACGCGGTACCTACTGGTCGACAAGCAGGGGAACTTCGGTTCGATCGCCGGCTTGCCTCCGGCGGCCATGCGATATACCGAAGCTCGCATGTCGGGCTACGCTCAGATGCTGCTCGAAGACCTGCGTCTCGACACGGTCGACTACATTCCGACCTACGACGAACGCAATACCGAGCCGACCGTGCTGCCGAGCAAGTTCCCCAACTTGCTGGTCAATGGTTCGCAAGGGATCGCGGTCGGTATGGCGACGTCGATTCCGCCCCACAACCTGGGCGAAGTTTGCCGCGCCGTCGTTCGCGTGATCGAAGAGCCGACGGTGCCGATCGAAGAGCTGCTCCGAATCATCCCGGGTCCCGACTTCCCGACCGGCGGCATCATCTGCGGTCGCAGCGGCGTGCGTCGCGGCTATCTGACCGGCCGCAGCACGATCCTGGTCCGTTCGCGCACGACGATGGACAACGTGAAGGGTCGCAACCGGATCATCATTCACGACATTCCGTATCAGCAAACGCGCGATCGCGTCGAAGAACGGATCGCCGCGGCCGCCAACGAAGGGAAGATCGTCGGCATCAGCGGCGTGCGGAACGAAAGCGATCTGAAAGAGCCGGTCCGCTTGGTGATCGAGCTGAAGCGCGACGCCGATCCGGACGTGGTGCTGAACCAGCTCTTCCAGTTCACGCCGATCCAGGACACGTTCTCGATCATCATGCTGGCGCTGGTCGACGGCAAGCCGCGAACGCTGTCGATTCGCGACTTGATCGACGAGTTCATCCGCCATCGCGTCAACGTGATCCGTCGCCGGACGCAGTTCCTGCTGTCGAAGGCTCGCCAGCGCAAGCATACCGTCGAAGGTTTGCTTCTCGCGCTCGCCGACATCGACGAGATCATCCGCATCATCCGCTCTTCGAGCACCCAGGCCGAAGCGAAGACCCGCTTGATGGGCATCGAGTCGCCGGCTTCGATGCTGGCTCGCGCCCTCGGCGACGAAGGGTTCGCCCTGTTCCAGCAGGAACGCGGCGTCGCCGACGTCTACACGCTGACCGGCGTTCAGGCCGATGCGATCTTGCGGATGACGCTCGGTCAGTTGGTCAATCTCGAACAAGAGCGGCTCTCGGGCGAACATGCTCAGTTGCTGGAAGAGATTCGCGAGTACCTCCGCATCCTGTCGGACGAAGGAAACATTCGCGAAATCATCCGCGATCAAATGCTCGAGATCGAAGCGAAGTACGGCGACAAGCGTCGTACCGAGATTTCGCATGAAGAGCTCGGCATTATCGATCTGGAAGACCTGATCGAGGAAGAGACGATGGTCGTCTCGATCAGCCACAGCGGCTACATCAAGCGAACGCCGGTCACCACGTACAAAGCGCAGCGTCGCGGCGGCAAGGGGATCAAAGGCGCCAAGAGCGAAGACGAAGATCCGATTCAACACTTGTTCGTCGCCAGCACGCACGCTTACCTCCTCTTCTTCACGACGAAGGGGAAGGTCTACTGGCAAAAGGTGTACGATCTGCCGCAGCTGTCGCGCGAAAGCCGCGGCCGCGCGATCGTCAACTTGCTGCAGCTGGAAGAAGGAGAACGGATCGCCGACTGCCGTGCGATTCGCGACTTCGACGTCGAAGATCACTACCTGGTGATGGCGACGCGTAAGGGCCTGGTCAAAAAGACCCCGCTCGAAGCGTACAGCCGTCCGATGAAGAAAGGGATCATCGCGATCAAGTTGCGGGAAGATGACGAACTGGTCGACGTCGCCGTGGCGCAAGCTGGAGACGAGCTGGTCCTGTCGACCGCCAAGGGGATGGCGATTCGCTTCTGCGAAAGCGACGCTCGCCCGATGGGCCGCAACTCCAGCGGCGTGAAAGGGATCAACCTGGCCGCCGACGACGAACTGGTCGGCATGGTCGTCGCCGATCCGGACGCGCAACTGCTGACCGTCTGCGAACATGGTTACGGCAAACGTACCTACTTTGGCCCGAATCAGGCGCCTTCCGACCAAGAGCCGGTCGGCGACGACGACGCTCCGGCGGAAGAAGATTCGGCCAGCGAAGAAGATGAATTGTCGTCGAGCGCCAAGTACCGTACGCAACGTCGCGGCGGTAAGGGGCTTCGCGACATCAAGGCGACCGCTCGCAACGGCCGCGTCGTGTCGATCGTTCGCGTCGATGACGACGACGAAGTGCTGATGATGACCGCGCGGGGCAAGATCCAGCGGATCTCCGCCGCCGAAATCAGCATCGTCGGCCGCAACACCCAAGGGGTGCGGATCATGTCGCTCGACAAGGACGACTCGCTAGCCGCCGTCGTTCGCGTGCCGAAGGACGACAGCGTTGATGAAGAACCGGCCGAAGAAGGAGCGCCGAAGCCGCCGACGGCTGAAACGACTCCGCCGCCGGCCGACGTTGAACCCGAAGCGACGCCCGATAGCGAGACGCCGGAAACGGACGAGGAATAATGACCACCGCCAAACGAGCTCTGATCACAGGGATCACCGGCCAGGACGGCGCTTACCTGACCGAGCTGCTGCTCGAGAAGGGATACGAAGTCCACGGGATGGTTCGTCGCAGCAGCGGCGAACGATTCGAGCGGATCGATTCGTTTTTGAGTCGCATCCAGCTCCACGAAGGAGACCTGATCGATCAGATGTCGTTGGTGCGGCTGCTCGAAAAGATCGAGCCGGCCGAGGTCTATAACCTGGCGGCGCAAAGTTTCGTCCCGACCAGTTTTTCGCAGCCGCTGTTGACCGGCGACGTGACCGGTCTCGGCGCGGCGCGAATGTTGGAGGCGATTCGCGTCGTCGATCCGCAGATCCGATTCTATCAAGCTTCCAGCAGCGAGATGTTCGGCAAAGTGCCGACCGAGCCGCAGAACGAAGCGACTCCCTTCTGGCCCCGCAGCCCGTATGGAGTCGCCAAGGTCTACGCCCACTGGATCACGGTCAACTATCGCGAAAGCTATGATCTGTATGCCGTCAGCGGCATCTTGTTCAATCACGAATCGCCGCTTCGCGGGACCGCATTCGTGACCCGCAAGATCACCGATGCCGTGGCGCGGATCAAACATGGCCTGCTCGATAAGCTGCGGCTCGGCAATCTCGACGCCGAGCGCGATTGGGGTTTCGCCGGCGATTACGTCGAAGCGATGTACTTGATGCTGCAGCAGGACGAACCGCGCGATTATGTGATCGCAACCGGTCAGAAACATACGGTGCGTCAATTCGTGCAATTGGCGTTTGAGCGCGTGGGACTCGATTGGGAAGATTATGTGGAACTCGATCCCAACTTCCTTCGCCCCGCCGAAGTCAATACGTTATGCGGCGACGCTTCGAAAGCGCGGCGCGAGCTCGGTTGGAAACCGAAGGTTGATTTCCCGCAACTCGTAAACATGATGGTCGACGCCGATCTCCATCGCGTCGGTCGCATGAAGGACGGACTATTGCCGTGAGAGCGCTCATCACTGGCGCCGCCGGATTCGGAGGATACCATCTGGTCGAACATTCGCTCGCATCTGGCGATGAAGTGATGGGAATCGTCCGCGGTTCGACCAACTCGCTGATGGGAAACGCGGCGATCGCCCACTGGGATATTCGCGAACCGATCGGCGGCGAAGCGGAAGACGCGATCCGTCAGTTCGAGCCGGAGGCCATCTACCATCTCGCGGCGATCAGCCGGCCCAGCTTGTGCGGCTCCGACTTTCCGAATGACGAAGCGGTACACACCAACGTCGACGGCACGCGGCGCATTTTGGACCTGGCCGCGTCGCTCGACACGAAGCCGAAGGTCATTCTGGTCAGCAGCTCCCATGTCTACGGGATCGCCGATCAAAAGAATCCAGTCGTCAGCGAAACGACCACTCCGCTCCCTAACCGGGGCTACGGTCGCTCGAAACTGGCCGCCGAGCAAGCGGCGCTGACGCAGACGGACGTTCCGGTCGTGATCGCCCGCGCCTTCAATCACACCGGCCCCGGTCAGACTCCCAACTACATCGTGCCGGAGTGGTGCAAACGGGTCGCGTCGTCGTTTGAATCGATCGAGGTCGAATCGCTTAGCGTCAGCTTCGATCTGAGCGATGTCCGCGACATCGTTCGCGGCTATCGCTTGCTGGCCGAAAAAGGAGAAGACCGCAAGATCTACAACATCGGCAGCGGCAACTCGACCCAAACCGGCGAACTGATGGAGATGATTTGCAGCTTGTCCCGTCGTCGTCCCGATATCCACGAGCGCAATCCCCAGACGCGTTCGGAAACGATCGCCGACATTACGTTAATTCGCGAACTCGGCTATTCGCCCGCATTTTCGCTGCAGCGTTCGGTCGCCGACGTCTGGGCGGAATGGGCGTAACCCAGGCTTCACCTTGGCTTCGCCAAAATTCCTATTTTACCCAAGCCCCCAGGCGTGGTAGAATTGACACTTGCGTACATGACTTCCAATTCCTCGTAGGTAGATTCGGCGTCTCATGAAAATCGCCATGGTAGGGACCGGCTACGTCGGTCTGGTGACGGGTACCTGTTTCGCCGACAGCGGCAACATCGTGACCTGCGTTGATATCAACGCGGCCAAAGTCGCAGCTCTGAACGAGGGCAAAATTCCGATCTTTGAGCCGGGCCTCGAAGAACTGGTCGTGCGTAACGCCGAAGCGGGGCGACTGCTGTTCACGACCGATCTCGCCTCCGCCGTCAAAGACGCCGAATTGGTCTATCTCGGCGTCGGTACTCCGCAAGGCGATGACGGCGCCGCCGATCTTTCCGCGCTCTGGGCGGTGGTCGACGGTCTGGCGCCGCATCTAAAGCCCGACGCCGCGGTCGTGATCAAAAGCACCGTGCCGGTTGGTACCAACGCCCAGACCTACGCTCGCTTGCGTGAGCTGACCGGGCGCGATTGCCATGTCGCCAGCAATCCGGAGTTCCTGAAAGAAGGCGCCGCGATCGACGACTTCATGAAACCGGATCGCGTGGTGGTCGGCGTCCGCGATCCGAAGGTCGGCGAAAAGCTCCGTCGTCTTTACGCGCCGTTCCTGCGTACCGAAAAGCCGTTCCTGGTCATGTCGCCCGAAAGCGCCGAGCTGACCAAGTACGTCGCCAACGCGATGCTCGCCACCAAGATCAGCTTCATCAATACGATGGCCAACCTGACCGAAAAGCTCGGCGGCGACATCAACGACGTCCGTCGCGGCATCGGCCACGACAGCCGCATCGGCTTCTCATTCCTCTTCCCCGGCGTCGGTTACGGCGGCAGCTGTTTCCCGAAAGACGTTCGCGCCCTGGAAGCGATGTTCAGCCGCGCCGGCATCGACCCGGTGATGTTGCAGGCGGTCGACGTGATCAACGAAGCTCAGAAGCGGACGTTGCTCGACAAGATCAACGACTTCTACGGCGGCGATCTGGCCGGCAAGACCTTCGCCATCTGGGGTTTGGCGTTCAAACCGCGAACCGACGATATCCGCGAAGCTCCGGCGCTCGTGCTGATCGACGAGCTTTTGAAGGCCGGCGCCAAGGTCCGTGTGCATGATCCGGAAGCGACCGAAAACGTTCGTGCCGCCTACGGGGACAAGCTGTCCTACTTCGATCTGCCGCTCGATACGCTTGACGGCGCCGATGCCCTGGCGATTAACACCGAATGGGCCGAGTTCCGTCAGCCTGACATGAACGAAGTGAAGAAACGGCTGAACGCGCCGGTCGTCTTCGATGGTCGCAATCTGTACGACTGCACAGTGATGCGTGAACTTGGCTTCACGTACTACTCGATTGGTCGCCAGACGGTTCGTCCGTAACGTCTCGCAAGTGACGCCGGAAAAACCAGGTCAACAGCAGCGGCGCCGCGGCGCTGATTCCTGACGCCACCAAGATCCATTCGTGCTGCGCCGCCAGTTCGCCAAACGCGGCGTACGCCAGCGCAATTCCGAGATTGGCCAATAACGTCGGCGGCAGAAATCGCCGCCATTCCAAGCGACTCGCTCCCAAGAGCAGGACCATCGCTTCGGCCAAAATCGGCAGCGCTCGGGTCAGCGCAATGCCCCACGGCCCGATTCGATCGGCGACCTTGCGCATCGCCAGGACATCCTCTTCTTTCGAGTAGCGCCGCACGATCGGGTCGCCGAACTTCCGCGCCAGCCAGAATGCGACCACCGCGCCGGCAGTCATCCCGGCCCAACAGACGAGGGTCGCCAAGAGCATTCCGAGCTGCGATCCGGCCAGCGTACTAACGACGCTCGACGGAACCGGCAAAAAGATATCGGTCGCCAAGAGGGTGAAGACGATCAGCGCCGTCACCAGCGGAGTCGGCGGGTGCTCGCTCCACTGGGCGATCACCGCTTCCGCTTCGGTTTCCCAGAACAATAGCGGGACGATCGGCGCCAACAGGACGATGCCGATCAAAAACAACCATTTCAAAAAGGTACGCACGTCGCCGGTCGCTTGCGCTAGTCGAGGAAGAAACGATCTATTCTAACTCGATCGACGCCAAGCGTGACCGCCGCTTGGTACTACGCGGCGCCCGCCAATTTCGGTTGATCGGCGTTGGCCATCGGGATACCGAGGACCTCGCGAGCCAGGTTCGCGTAATCTTCGGAGCCGTTCGAGTCGGCGTCGTACTCGAAGATCGACTGTCCAAAGCTCGGGGCCTCGGCCAGACGGATGTTGCGGCGAATGCGGGTCTTGAAGACCTTCGCGTCGGCCCAGGCCGTATTCGCACCGGCGCCTTCGCCAAAGAATTGATCAACGTCGCCGGCCACTTCGCCAGCCAGACGCGTGCTCGATTCAAACAAGCAAAGGACAACGCCGGTCAGACGGAGATTGTTGTTGATGCGGCGAGCGACGATGTCGACCGTTCGCAGCAGCTTGCTCAAACCGTGCAGCGCCAGGAAGTGCGGCTGCAGCGGCAAAAAGACTTCGGTCACCGCGGCCAAAGCGTTGAGGGTCAACACCCCCAGGCTCGGCGGGCAATCGACAATCAGGTAGTCGAACTCCATGTCGTCCGCTTCCAGCTTGTCGTACAGGATCACTTCGCGACCGACTTCGCCGGCCAGTTCCATTTCGGCGGCGGCCAGATCAAGATGGGCCGGGACGACCCAGAGGTTTTCGGCAACCTGCTTGCGGACGTCCGCCAACGACGCGTCCCCAACCAAAACTTCATAGATCGATTCGTGCCCGGTGGCGACGCCCAAACCGAGGTGCAGCGAAGCGTGGGCCTGAGGATCGAGATCGATCACGCAGACGCGCATTCCGGCGCGAGCCAAACCAGCGGCTAGATTGACGGCGGTCGTCGTTTTTCCGACGCCACCCTTTTGATTCAGTACAGCGATCGATCGCATGGTCGAAACCTCCTTGTTTTGGCCTGCGCACTACTTGGGCGGGCGATTATAGCCAGCCTCGGGGTTTGCTCGCCAGATGAATTCTGCGCCTAATTTTGTCGGGTTTTTGCAGTCTCTTTTGTTTGCCCCATCGAGCGCGTATTATCAAAGTTCTCGCTTTGTCCGCCGATCTGGATCAGGGCGAGGTCCGCCGCTTCCCTTTCATGCGAGCCTCGTTCGCCCCACACGCTAGGAGTATTCCCCGTGCGCGTCATCATCGAATCGACCCCCGAAGCCGCTAGCCGCCGTGCCGCCCAAATGGTCGCACGTTTGGTCCGCCAAAAGCCGGTTTGCACCCTGGGGCTAGCAACCGGGGGGACCCCGCTGAAGCTTTACGGCGAACTGATCCGGATGCATCAGGAGGAAGGGCTCGACTTCTCCCGCGTGACGACGTTCAACCTGGACGAGTACGTCGGCTTACCCCCCTCGCATGAACAAAGCTATCGCTACTTCATGCAGAAGAACCTGTTCGACCACATCAACGTCGACGTTCGCAACACCAACGTCCCCGACGGACGCGCCCTCGACTTTGAAAAGTCTGGCGAACGTTACGAGCAGCTGATCGCCGACGCCGGCGGGATCGAACTGCAAGTCCTGGGAATCGGCACCGACGGCCATATCGCGTTCAACGAACCTGGCTCGTCGCTCGGCAGCCGCACTCGCTTGAAGACGCTGGCGCCGGAGACGGTTCGCGACAACGCCCGCTTCTTCGGCAGCGAAAAGGCGGTTCCCAAGCTGGCGATCACGATGGGGGTCGGTACGATTCTCGAATCGCGTCGCTGTCTGCTGCTCGCCTTTGGGGAAAACAAGGCGGATGCGATCGCGGCGACGGTCGAAGGGCCGGTCACCGCTCAGGTCACCGCCAGCGCATTGCAGCTGCATCGCGAAGTGGTGATCGTCCTCGACGAAGCGGCCGCGTCGAAACTGGCCCGGCGTGAATACTACGAGGAAGTGGAGAACGCCCACCGGATGCTCGAAACGGGGAAGCTCCCCTGGATCGAAGAAGCGTAACGGTTATTCGCCCAGATTGACCGGCCGCTCATCCCGCAGCAAATGGAGCAGCTCGATCCGATCCTCGTCGAGCTTCCCCTCGGAGTTGATCAGCAGTTCCTGGCGGCGAATCGCTTCTGGCTTCGCCGCAGCGTTCCACTGCGCTAGGAGCGCGGCCGCTCGCTCTCGCAGCGCCGCTTCATTGGCCAGCGAGTCATACGCAAAATCGGCGTAGCCCGGCAGCTGCCCAACCGTCTCTCCCGCCACAAACCGGACTGCCGCGTACGGATCATCCAACAGCTGCGCCACGAACGGCGCCATCCAAGCGGTTCCGCTCGCCTCTTGCGCCGCCGGCCAGCTGTAATGCCACGCCAATAGCGCCCGCTGCCCGGCATCGCCGCGAACAATCCAGAGGATCGAAGCGGCGACTTGCTGCTCGTCTTCCGGCAATTGCGGCGGCTCTTGACCAAACCACGCGTGCAGATGTTCCGCCGACCAGCCGAGGCTTTTGTCCAAATGGCACAGATTACAGGCATTCGGCCGCGTCGAGTTCCAGTCGATCGACTGACTCATCGGCGTTACCCGCGGGCTATCGATCCAATGGCTTCGCGACGCTTTCAGCAGCCCAAACGCCGTGTGCGGCATGTGACAGTTCACGCACTGGCTGCCGCTGGAGTTGATCCCATGATGCGTATGCGCAGGGACGTCGTCGGCGATCTTTGTATGGCACTGCGTACAGGCCTGATTGGTCAGCGCGTCGGAGCGAAGCTGATCATTGGCCCATTCTTTGGCCGGGCGAGGATCATCGGTCGCTTGATGCAATTGATGGCAAGTGACGCAAGAGATTTCCCCCTGCTGAAAACACTGCGAAGCACGCAGACCTGTGTATTCGCGTCCCGAAACGCGCACCATTCCATCGGCCCAGAACTGTTCGATCGATCCTTCGACCATCAACTTCTTCGCTTGCGCCAGATCGTCGCCGGGGCGAAAGCTGCAACCTTCCTGCGCCATGCGATGCGCTTGATCGTCGTCGAAGGTGGTGTGGACGCTATGGCATTGCCCGCACACTTCGGACGAGCGCTGGTGCGTCAGTTTCGCCGGATTGACGATCCCCTCTTCCCCTTTGCCGGCTCGTGCGGCGACGACATGCGCTTCGCCAGGGCCGTGACACGCTTCGCATGAGATCCCCAGCTCCGCAACTTCCGCGGGACGCTGCAAATCAAACTGGTGCGAGCGGGGATGGGTCGTATGACATTGAACGCAGCGATGACTCCACGTCGGTCGTCGCGCCACCGAATCTCGCGGCGGCGTCACGAAGATCGCATCGACCGGCATCCATTTCGACGCCCGCACTTGATACGCCCACGGAAACATCCGGAGCGAACCGTCATCGCTCGGGAACCAATAAACTTGTTCGTTGTGCGAACCGGTCGCCATCACGATCGGACGTTCGATTCGCGGCGTCGCTGCGGCGTCGCCATAGACGTTCGGCATCTCGATCCAGTGCTGACCGTCACGCTCAAAGACGCGATAGTCTTGATCGTAAAGGGTCATCGTCCGTCCATCGAACGGCGCCAGGATCGACTCGCTATCGGCCAACTGCGTCATGCGGCGATGATGCGACGCGTCCCAAGATTTGCACTGCGCCGCGTGACATTCCAGGCACGACTTCGACCCCACATATCCGTCGGCGGCGACTAGCTGCGGCAAGTCGACCGGTGGAGAGACGCGAGTCACTTTCGGACCATCAGCCGCGGTCCAGGCGCATGCTAGCAAGATCGCACCCAGAAACAGGGCGAAGATCAGCAGAGCAGATCGAAATTGCGCTGGGGACGAAGCGTGCATCACAGGCTTTGCTAGCAAAAACGGGCTGTTTCCTTATTGTAAGTCGCTCTGGCGCTGATTGTCGGCCGATTTCTCGGAATATGCTTCACGTTCGATACGACCGGATTCCGAAAAATGACGACGGGTTATGCGCGGGGAGCTCGCGAATTCCAGAAAGGGGGTAAGAAATGCTCGTCATCGTCAGTGATCTTCATTTGACCGATGGAACGACGGCGCGCACGCTTGATGCGGATGCGTTTCGGATGTTCGTCGAACGAATGCAGGATATGGCGGTCCGCGCCTCATGGCGGTCCGACGATCGCTATCGCCCCTTGGACGGAATCGACATCGTTCTGCTGGGCGACGTGCTGGATCTGGTGAACAGCGCCGCCTGGCTGTCAGGCCTGGTCCGTCCCTGGTCAAGCGCCGTCGCAACCGCCGAACAAACGGCGACGATCGTCGACGACGTACTCCAGCACAACCACGAATCGATCGAAATGCTCGAGTCGCTCGCCAATCGAGGCGCGATTCGCATTCCGATGGCGACCAACGACGGCAAGCCGGCGTTCGACGTTCCGCTGCAACCAGTTCCGGTACGTCTCTACTACATGGTCGGCGACGCCGATTGGCTTCTCTATCGCAGCGGCGACGCGATAACCGCGATTCGTCGCAAGATCTGCCAGGCGATGGGACTGACCAACGCACCCGACGCTCCGTTTCCACATGATCCGAGCGAGTGCCCGCAGTTGGCCCGCACCCTTTCGAAACATCGCGTCTACGCTCGCCATGGCGACATCTTTGATCCGCTCAGCTTTCGCGGGCGACGGGATGAGAGCAGCCTGGCCGATGCGATCGTGATCGAAGGAGCGATGCGGTTCGTCCAATCGGCGGCGGAGAAGTTCGGCAAAGAGCTGCCGCTGGATCTGATCCTGGCGCTCGAAGAGCTGACGGACGTTCGCCCGCTGACGATCATGCCTACGATGCTGGTTAACGCGATTCAGCGCAGCTGCGGCGCCAAGCGATCGCTGCAGTACGAACTGCGGACCCTCTGGGATGAGCAGATCGAACAGATGCTGGACGCCTCCTGGTTTCGCTCGCAACGTTGGAGCGATTCGATCAACATCGATCAGTTGGCGGGCCAGTTCCTGCTCCATCGCAACGCGGAACTGCGTCACGAAGATTCGCTGCTCGCTAACGCGCTCACCGAATCGGAATTTCGCAATCGTCGCGCCAAGTACGTCGTGTATGGTCACACGCACCGCACGGTGGCGACCCCGATGGAAGCGAGCTACGCCGACGGATTCGTGCTGAATCAGATTTATTTCAACAGCGGATCGTGGCGCCGCACCTACGATGCGGCGACGTTGGCCCAACCTGGGGGACAACTGGTCGCCAGCGATTCGATTAATCTGTTGGCCTTCTACCAGGGGGACGAACGTCATGGTCGTCCGTACGAGACCTGGTCGACCATGCTCGGGTCCGCTTCTTCGACAATCCGCCAGGTGCGGATCGATGGAGCCGAAACGGCTTCGCCAATAGGGTCGATTTCCTCGTCGAAATCGCCGAAAATGGATCGCCCCCACTTCTTTCAGTCGGGAAGCGGCGCTTCTCGATTCGCGCACTAGATCGCTCCCTCGTTAAGAAACCGCCCCAAGGGGTTCGGCAATCCGCAGCCAGGAATCGCTGGGGGATCGCCTATTAGAAGAGTAGATTATTAGAAGTAACCCACCTTCCTCGTTCGTCCCCTCCAACGGCGAGTTTCCAATCATGGAAGCCATCATCATTTACACCACGGCTGCGAGCATGGAAGAAGCGCAGCACATCGCTGACGCGCTCGTCGGCCAACAACTTGCGGCCAGCGTGCAGATCATGCCCGGCGTTCGCAGCGTCTACAACTGGCAAGGGAAGATCGCCCAATCGGACGAAGTTCTTTGCATCATCAAGACCGAAGCGAAACGTTTCAAAGAGATCGCCCTCGCGATTGAACAGATCCACTCCTACGAAGTCCCCGAGCTAATCGCCGTGCCGATCGTCCATGGCTCGATCGACTACCTCAGCTGGCTCAACGATCAGGTCGGAACCGAATCTTGATTGACAGTTTTCCGATCTCGCTTCATCCGGATCCGACATCCGGATTGTTCCCGGTCAGCTTCGAACAAGTCGAAGCGATCTGGTCCGAGTGGCCGCGGATGTTCTTTGAACCGGACGGATCGTTCGTCTGGGTCGCCGACGACGAAAGTTGGCAACTCGACGGCGTCGTCTACGATCGAGACGACCATGTCCTCCGGGTCGATCTGACCGGCGTCTACTCTGCAGCGCCACTAGAGCAGCTGGTGCGCACGCTAGGTTGGCCCGAGGCGAACTTGCGCGTCGAACGGGTTCAAGACGGCCAGTTCGTCGACTTCGCCGAGTTTCTCCGCGGCCTCGCTTCTTAAGACGCCGCCGGCGCAATCGGCACTTTCGGCAAAACCATGCCGCCAAGAATGCTACGTTTCCTGGTGAAGCGTTCTCTTCTCTCTTCTTGGCGCATTCACGGTGGGCGACTTGCCGATGAACCCCGTCTCCAGCTATTCCAGCGCTTATCTGACTGTCGGTAGCGCCGTCAATCGAAACTTCAATTCGATGCTCAATGCGATTGCGCGCCTCTCCACCGGACAGCGGATCAACCGCGCCAGTGATGACCCGGCCGCACTGCTTGCTGCGGCGGCCGTGAAGGCGCAGATCACGACGCGTGACGCGCTGCAGCGTGCGAGCCTGCGCACCAGCGCGCTGATCGACGTCGCCGATGGCGGACTGGCCGAGGTCTCGCGCCTCACCAACGAGATCCGCGGCAATCTGATCACCGCCGCCAACAGCACGACGACCGACGCCGAGCGGGCCGCGTTGCAATTGGAGATCGACGGCGCCATCGACGCGATCGATCAGGTGGGACAACTCACCTACAACAACAAGCCGGTCTTCAGCGGCGAGACGCTGAACGTCAACTACGGCGCGGACCTGACCACTTGGTCCCAGCTATATCTCCCCAAGATCGACGCCGAAACGCTCGGCGGCGAAGATGGGGTGCTGGCCGATCTGCGGTCCGGCGGCCAGTATGACCTCGAAAGCGGCGACCTCGCGTCGGCCCTGAAGGCGCTCGACGGCGTCCAGTCGCGGATCATCTACAACCGAGCCGAATACGCCGCGTTCGACAAATACTCGCAAGACTCCATCTACGAGTTGCTCGCCAACCAGCAGATTCAATTGCAGTCGATCTACAGCGAACTGATGGATACCGACTACGTCAGCGAGACTGCCGAGCTTACCCGCAGCGCCATCCTGGCCCAAAGCTCGCTTACCGCCTACAAGTCGCTAATCGCCGTCGCCAAGACGCAAGAGGCGATGCTCGACGCCCTGTTCGACCTCAATCGACGCTAGCAGTCGCACGATGTCGGCAAAGCGTGGCCAATTCTTGAATTGATCTTTGCCCGCTATCGCGATTTTGTTAGGTAAGCAATTCCCGCCAGGAGTGCGGACCCACCAAATCGAGAAATCCCCTTGCCGGCATGGATGCCATGAAGAATCTCTACCTCCGCTTTACCGCTATTGGCAGCGTCGCCTCGTTGGGCGTCGCCGCGATCGTGCAATCGGTTTTGTCGACGGCTCACACTGCCGCAGAGCCCTTGGTCGACGCCGCCCAAGAGAATGTAGCGGCCCTGGTCGAATCTTCGACATCCGCCGCCACGGAAGAAATCGGACGCTACGTTCCGTCGATCGTCCGGGCGAACAACGAAAACGACGAACCCGAAACCAAACCGGCGACCACTCCGCCGCCGCCCGCTTCGCATCGCTTCTCGCTGGGCGATAGCACGCCGACTCCAGCCGCCGCGACTCCGGCTCCGACCACCGGTTCCAGCCGATTCCTGGGCGATTCGGGCAGTAGCGCCGCTCCCACGCCGGCCCCGGTGACGATCGGCGATACGCCGAAACCGCCGGTCAGCCGCTTCAGCCTCGGCGACAGCACGCCGACTCCGGCTGCCGCTACGCCTGCAACTTCGACTCCCGCGCCGTCGACCGGTTCGCGGTTCCAGCTCGGCGATTCGACCCCGACTCCGTCGGCAGCTCCGGCAACGCCCGCCGCTGTTCCGACCCCGGCGCCTTCGCGATTTGCGACCACTCCGGCCGCCGAAACTCCGGCTGCGGCTCCGATGCCTTCGGCGATGTCGGCCGAACCGGAAGCTGCCGCTGCGGCCGAGGCGACCACGCCGACCCCGGTACCGACCGTCGCTTCGAATCCCCGTTTCTCAGCTCCGCCCATTGGCGGCGGCAGCGCCGAGCCGACCGCGCCGGCGCCGAGCAGTCGCTTCCAGTTCAGCAGCTCCGGCGGCGAAAGCGCTCCGCCGATCAGCTCGACTCCCGCGCCGGTCAGCAGCATGCCGAGTACGACTCCGGCCGCGACCGACCGTTACCCTGCCCCGGCTTCGATCGGCGGCGTCGTTCCAGTGACGCCGGAAAGCTATCCGGCGCCGCGCTCGACTCCTAGCTACGGCGCGATGAGCGACAACCAACTCGGCGGCGCTCCCGCGGCCAGCGGTAGCGGCAAGCCGGGCGACGTCAAACTCGAAGGCCTCCAACAACCGTCGATCACGCTGGAGAAGCGAGCCCCGGCCGAAATCCAAGTCGGCAAAGCGGCCACCTTCTCGCTGATCGTCAAGAACGTCGGTGCAGCGACCGCCCATGACGTAGTGATTCGCGATTCGGTTCCGGCCGGTACCGCGCTGGTCAACACGACCCCGGTCGCGGAATCGGGCGTCGGCGGCGAACTTCTCTGGAAGATCGGCCAGATCGCTCCCGGCGAAGAAAAACGTCTGTCGATGGAACTGATGCCGCAGACCGAAGGGGACGTCGGTAGCGTCGCGACCGTTTCGTTCGCCGCTCATGCGACCGTCCGCTCCCGCGTCACCAAACCGGAACTGACCATCGAACAAACCGCGGCGCCGACCGTCTTGATCGGCGACAACCTCCTGCTCGCGATCACCGTCAGCAACCCCGGCACCGGTCCTGCGACCGGCGTCGTGCTGGAAGAAGTCGTTCCGGCCAACTTCACTCACCCGGCCGGCAGCGAACTCGAATTTGAAATCGGCACCCTCAAGCCGGGCGAGACCCGTAGCCTTGAGCTGGTCCTGAAAGCCTCCAAGGCTGGCCAGACGCAGAACGTCCTCGGCATTCGCGGCGACGGCAATCTGCAAACGCAAACCGAACTGAACGTCGAAGTGATCGCGCCGGAACTGCAAGTTTCGATGGTCGGTCCGAAGCTTCGCTATCTTGATCGCCCCGCCAAGTACCAGGTTTCGATCAGCAACCCGGGGACCGCTCCGGCGCAGAACATCGACCTGATCACCTACTTGCCGAAGGGAATGAAATTCGTCGACGCCAACAACGCCGGCCAGTATGACGCCAACCAACATGCAATCTTCTGGAACCTGGAAGAGTTGCCCCCGGCGCAAAGCGGCACGGTCGAATTGACCGCGTTGCCGATCGAAGCGGGCGACCAAAAGATCCGGGTCGAAGGTTCGGCTCGCATGGGACTGGCCGCGCAGAACGAAACGCTGGTTCAGGTCGAAGGCATCGTCGCCCTCTTCTTTGAAGTGGTCGACCAGGCCGACCCGATCGAACTCGGCAAAGACACCACCTACGACGTCCGCGTCGTCAACCAAGGCTCGAAGACCGCCACCAACGTCCGCGTCGCCGCGATCTTGCCGCCGGGGATGCAAGGAGTCGACGCCAGCGGCGCCGCCAAGGGCCTGGTCAGCGGCAGCGAAGTCGTCTTTGAACCGCTCGCTCGCTTGCTGCCGAAGGGAGAAGAAACCTTCCGCATCAAAGTGAAAGGGATCGCAGCCGGCGACCAACGCATCAAAGTGCAGGTCTCCAGCGACGAAATCCCGCAGCCGATCACCAAGGAAGAAAGCACCCGCGTCTATTCCGACCGGTAACTTTCCACCAACATCAAAACCATCACCACGCCGTGGGAAGCGATTGCTGACCGCGGCGTTTTTTGTGCGCACTTGGCGACTTTTGTGGCGCCTCGTCGATGTCGCAGACCACGCTAAAATGAAGAGATGAACAACGACGCTTCCCCCTGGAAAACCCGAGTCGCCGGACGTCCGGATCGACCCGCCTGCGCGAAGATCTTCTACGCTTCGCGGCGGTCGGCGTTTTTCTGGATGCCGAACGATAAGATCCGGTTTGACGATTTTGATCAGGCGACCGACGGCGAACCGATCTGGGTCGCCGAGCGGAATCGGCGAATCGTGGGGTTCGTCTCGTGGTGGCCGCCGGAGAACTTCATCCACAACCTGTTCGTGGCGCCGGAGTATCAGCGGATGGGAGTTGGCCGGGCGCTGCTCGACGCCTGTCTGGCCCAGATCGGTCGGCCGGCCCGGCTGAAGTGTTCGACCGCCAACGCGAATGCGCTGCAGTTTTACGAGCGGCTCGGGTGGCGCTGCGAGGAGCAGTCGACCAGCCCCGAAGGTCCCTATTGGCTGATGATGCTCGACAGCGCCTCCGCAGAGGCTACGACCTGATCGTCGCCAGATCGGCCAACAGTGCGGCCCGATTGTCATCGTCGCCGACATGCGACGCTCTCAAATTCGCTTCGGCCAGACAGTGCTGCATTTCGCCTTTGTCGCCGAGAACGGTGGCGGCTCGCGCCAAACATTCGTAGGCGTAGCCGACCAGAAACGGATCGTCCGCCGGACTCGCCTCCAAACACATCTGGCCGAATCGCGTCGCCAGGCTTCCTTCTCCGATGAGCGCGAAAACTCGCGACAGTTGCCAATAGCCAATCGAGAGATTCTTGGGAGTGCAGTCTTCCCGCTCGGTCCAGTGCCAGACCGAAGCGGCCGCTCGAAGCAGCATCTGCACTTCTTCTTCCTTGGTCCGCTCCGTCTTGTCGATCAGGTCCCATGTGCTGTTGAAGCAGTGGGCGGCAAAGTGACGATGAGCGAGCGATTTGTCGAAGCCTGGGTCGTTCATGTTTCTCTCGCAGAAAAGGAGAGAGCCGCGTACGGCATACGCGGCTCTCCAATTGCTCGGGCTTTAGACGTCGGCCGGATGGCGCCACATCTCGCGATACGGCTTTCGCAACAGTGCGGTCGCTTCGTCGTCGCCGGTGATCACGCGCTGCTGCGGATCATATCGCAGCGGGCGCCCGTCGAGTCCCATGCTGAGATTCGCCAGCAGACAGCTTGCGGTCGAGATATGCCCCTGTTCGATGTCGGCGATCGGGCGACCGCGGTTTTCGATCGCTTCCAGGAAGTTCTGCATATGCAACCGGGTCGCCGGAGCAGCGTTCATTTCGATATCCTTCTCGGTCAGATCTTCGGGGAACTTTTCCCGCTCGAAGAAGCAATCGAAGTGGAGCGGTTTGCCTCCTCCATGCGGAATGAAGTCGGCCCGCATCGTGCTCGCCTTCAGCGTTCCCTTTTCGCCGTAAATGAACAGGGCCCACGGATAATCGGGGTCAGGCGGCGTTCCCCAGCTGCGATGGGTCCAAACCGCATCAAAGTCATCGAACGCAAAGGTCGCCGTCTGCGTATCGGCGATGTTCGACTTCCCTTCCTTCTGCACGTAGATGCCGCCGTTGGAAGTGATCTGATTCGGCCAGCCAAGTCCCAGCATCCAGCGGGCCGTGTCGAGCATGTGCACGCACATGTCTCCCATGATCCCGTTGCCATACTCCATGAAAGTCCGCCACCAGCGGCGATGCGGAATTCCATCGTAAGGGCGCAGCGGCGCGGGACCGGTCCACATCTCGTAGTCGAGAAAATCAGGAACCGGCTCCAGCGGCGGATTGCCGTTCGCCCGCATGTGATAGTAGCAGCACATCTCGACATGGCCGATCTTGCCGAGGAGTCCCGCTTCAATCACTTCGCGTTTGGCGTCGATCAAGTGCGGCGTGCTCTTCCGCTGCGTTCCGATCTGCACGACGCGGCCAAGCTTTCGCGCGGCGTCGACCATCGCTTCGCCTTCGCGGACGTCGCGGCTGATCGGCTTCTGGCAATAGACGTCGGCGCCAGATTCCATCGCGGCGATCGCATGCAGCGCGTGCCAATGGTCCGGCGAACCGACCAGGACGATGTCGAGATCCTGCTCCTTCAGCATCTCGCGATAGTCGCCATAGGTCCGCGGCTTCTTCTTTGAGGTTTGCCGCTGCGCCGCGATCTCCACCGCGCCGGCCAACATGTTTTGATCGACGTCGCAGATCGAGACGACGTCGACCGGAGCGACCTGAATCAACCGCCACAAGTCGCTTTTGCCATACCAACCGGCCCCGATCAGACCGACCCGTTTCGGCTTATCGGCCGCTGCGGCGTAGGCACGGCTATGGAGCGAAGCAAGGGTCAGCGCGGCGGCGCTGGACGTAAGAAACTGACGACGAGGCAGGGAAAGAGACGAGCGGGACTTCTCCACGGGGCGTTCTCCAAAAGACGGGGCAGACAAGGTGAACGCCTTCTATGGTATTCGACCGCAAAGGGGTTGTCGCCTCTCTCCTGGAGGCGATCTAGTCGGTCGCCTCCCGTTTTTCCTCTTCGTCGCTCTTTTCCTCCTCCTCGGCCCCCGGTTTCTTCGGCGGTTTGTTTTGCAGTTCTTTGAACAGTCCCGGCAATTGATCCGGGGTGATCGTCTCATCTTCGTTGACGTAGGTCACCCGGGCGAATCCGGCTCGCATCACCGGCAGGTCGCGATCGGCCTTGAAGGTCAACTCGTCGGCAGTCGGCTCGCGGCATTCGACCGTCTTTAGTTCCCAGAGCAGAACGTAGGGAAAATTCGGCGCGCCTCGGTTCGCCAGACGCCTTGCGGATTCGAGGTCAAACTCCGGATGGACAATGAGAATTTTTTTGGGAAACATGCCGACGCCGTCGATCCTGGCAACGTCCAAGACGTACATACGCCACTTGCGCCATGCCGTTCCCTCGGATTTTCGGTACGAATAGTCGACGTATGTGGGACAACCATAGTTCCGCATCTCAAATTCGATCGTCACGTTTCGATCGGGGGTGATGATGCGAAACTGTTCCAGCTTCAGCCGTTCGTCCTGCGAGCGTTCGAGGGAGACTTGCGGCTTCGGCATGTTAGCGCCCACTTCCGAATCCCGTTCCAGAACGAGTTGCGACAGCAATTCCGGCAGCCGCGTATTCAGTTCCCCTTCGACGATATGAAACAACGACAGGGGATCCATGCGAGGATGACAGCCGTCGTTCGGCGCCGAAGTGATCACCGCATTTTTTTGGATCCGCATTTCATAGCCGGGGTAGCGAATCAGCGCTTCGGTATAGATCACCGGTCCATAGGCGAAGTGGGTCCCTTGCTCCCAATTTGATTCCCCCTCCTGGCGAAAGTCGTAGAGCTCGATCGGCCCCTTCTTCGCCCAGACTCCATGACCAACGCCGTTTAGCTTTTGAAAACTGACGTTTCTGAAATCTTTGTCGGAAGTCGCATGCCCAATCTTGACGTCGAATTCGCAGTACAGATTGTCAAACGCCGCGACGTTCGCCGCGGTCTTCTCGGCCAGTTGATCGAGCGTCGGCCCCGCTTCTTCCGCATGGGCGCAGATCGCCGCCCAACAGCAAACGACGAAGGCGCCAAGAATTCTCCGCAGCATCACGTATGTCTCCTGGCCTGGGAGAGTCCATCGAGGGAAATGGGAGAGGTACCGGTATCATAGCCGCCGGCAGATTGGATGTCAGCAAAAATGAGATTCGATCTTCGCTGTGAATATCGAAAGTAGAGGTGATAGCAACATCGATCTTCATACGACAAGCGTACGATGACGTGAGCCCGTTTCCTGCGAACTTTCGTCGACCAAACGCTTGCCTTCCCTCCCTATCTTATTGTTAGAATCGGGGAGACGGGTAATAGAGGTTCTCAGTTCCAACGCGAAAGGGGATCGATGTTATCTTCCACTCTTGCATCTCCCTATCGGGATCTTGTCGAAGTTCTGCCGGAGTCGACCGCGCGCAGATTCCACATCGCGCCGATGCGATTCCAGAACGAGCAACTGCTGGTCGGCGCCGATTCGCCCCCCGACGAACAAGCGATTTCCCAGATGCTGTTCTTTCGCAGGACGGTATTACGCTTCGTCCGGCGAACCGATGCGTGGATCGACGCCCGGATCAACGAACTGTATGGCGATCCGCCGCTTGACGACCAACGAAGCGAATCGAAGAGCTCTTCGTGTTGGTACCGACCGATGTTTTATTGGTGGGAAGGTCGTCAGTTGATGATCCGCTGCGGCGGTTGGTCCGACGAGAATGGGAGCCCGGTCCACTGGAGCGGCGCCCAGCCGTTGCCACCGGAGCATCCCGATTTTTTGATGTGGCTCTGGCTCGTCCATCAGCCGCAGTTTCGTCGCTCGATCGAAGAAAGCGAGCTTCCCGCGATTCGCCGCATCTTTCAGCGTCTGCTGAAAAAGCGGGGGCCGGTTCAATTCAAAGCGGTGTGAACGGTCTCCGAATCCCTAGCCTTGGCGCCATGCTCTTACCGCGTCTTCGCGGAAAGAGCATGTCTTTGCCCCGGCTTAACGTATTGAAGACATGCTCATCCGGCGAAGACGCCGCAAGAGCATGGCGCCATTCGATCCGCACGAGACTAGTGATGAAACCCGCCCGCTTCTTCTTCGCTTAGCGGCGAGCTGACCGGGTGCCCTTCAAAGTACTCGATCGACCGCTTCATATCTTCGAGCAGCAGCGTTCCCAGATCGCGGCTCACCCCATGACGAACCAGGATCCGCTGGATCACCTGGTCGCTTTGATCGGCAGGGAGCGAGTAGGCCGGAACTTGCCAACCGCGGGTGCACAATCGATCGGCCAGATCGTAAAGCGAGAAGCCAGGATCGACGCCGGGCTTCAACTTCCAGCAAAGGGCCGGAATGCCGCTGCGGCGATCGCCGTCGTAGATGACGTCGAACAGTCCAAGCTTGTCGATCTCTTCGGCCAAGTAAGACGCCGTGTCGTAACAGGCCGAATGAATCTTCCGATAGCCGTCGCGGCCAAGCCGCAAGAAGTTGTAGTACTGGCAAACGACCTGGCCGCCGGGACGAGAAAAGTTCAGCGCCAGATCGCGCATGTTGCCCCCCAGGTAATTGACCCAGAAGATCAAATCTTCCGGCAGGTCTTTTTCCTCACGCCAAATCACCCAGCCGACGCCTAGCGGCGCCAGGCCGAACTTGTGTCCCGACGAGTTGATCGACTTCACTCGCGGCAGTCGAAAATCCCAGACCAGTTCCGGCGCACAGAATGGGGCGAGAAAACCGCCGCTCGCCGCATCGACATGAATCGGAATGTCGAGGCCGGTCTTCTTCTCCAATTCGTCGAGCGCCGCCGCGATTTCGAAGATCGGCTCGTACTGACAAGTGAACGTCACGCCGAGAGTCGGCACGACGCCGATTGTGTTTTCGTCGCACCGCTTCACTACTTCCTCGGGCGTCAGCAGCAAGCGTCCTTCTTCCATCGGGACTTCGCGGAGTTCGATATCCCAGTACCGCGCGAACTTGTGCCAGCAAACCTGGACCGGTCCGCTGATCATGTTCGGCTTGTCATAGCTTTTGCCGGCGGCGACGCGCTTCGCCTTCCAGCGATTCTTCATCGCCATCCCGCCGAGCATCGCCGCTTCGCTCGAACCGGTCGTCGAACAGCCGATCGTGTTCGCTTCGGAGGGGGAGTTCCAAAGATCGGCCAGCATGTGAACGCAGCGAGCTTCGATCTCGGCGGTCTGCGGATACTCATCCTTGTCGATCATGTTTTTGTCGAGACATTCGTCCATCAACTTGTGGACTTCCGGCTCGAGCCAAGTCTGGCAGAACGTGGCGAGATTCTGCCGCGAGTTGCCGTCGAGCATCAGTTCGTCATGCACGACCGAGTAAGCGTGCCGCGGGTTTTGCTCGATGTGCGGAAATTTGTATTTCGGCATCGCGACCGACAGATCGGTCGAAGCGTATACGTCGTCATCCAGTTCTTCGCGGCGATCGTCTTTCTCGTGCAAACCCATCGGTGGAGCCTCCTGGAAGTGTGAGCCAAGCGCGACGCGAAGCCGCCTAGAAGATGACCCAAAAAGAGTTGGGCCCGTCAGCGGATAGGCTACCAAAATCGAGAGGATGACGCAGCGCGGATGTCGACGGCGTTACTTGTCGAGCGCATCCTCTTCGTCCCAGTGAATCAGGTTCGGACGAATCAGCCGGCGTTTGCCGTCGGGATCGATCACCAGCACCCACATCTCCCCATGGACCGACGCCATCGTACCTTCGGGCGAATTGGCGGTCGCGGCGAGCGCCGTGTCGATCATCGCGTCAGTGACCGGAAACTCTTGGAGGAATTCTTCATACTGGCGGCGCGACTCGGCGTGAAACTCGGAAGCAAGCGCCCTGGCGGCCGCAAAAATGGCTCGCCGCTCGGCGGAATCTTCGGGATACGACAGCGAGATTCGCTTGAGCGTTTCCGCCATCGCTTCGTACTTTTCAGACGAATCGGAATCGATGTCGCCAACCATCCGCTACCCCAGTTCGCTTGATGAAGATGGATTCACGACTTGCTACGGCGTTTCCTGAAATCGCGAAACTACCTTCTCTTCCTGCCATCCACGCCACAACCACCGCAGCGACTCCGGCAAGATCGCTCCGCCGTGCACGCCGCTATGTTCTCCTGTACCGCCGACGAACTTGTAGTCGTACTTTTTGTAGGCCAGCGCCTTTTCCATTTGCAGGTTCGAGAGCCACCAGTTGCCATGTTCGTTGTCGACGTCGTTTTCGCCATCTTGCAGGAAGATGCGGAGCGGCTTCGGCTCGGTCTTGCGAATTAGCGCCGGGTAAACGTTGCCGCCCCGGATGTTGGTGAAGCTGCCGACGTGGCTCATCACTTTGTGAAACTGGTCCGGCCGCTCCCAAGCGACGGTGAAGGCGCAGATGCCGCCCGAAGAGATGCCGCAGATCGCACGGAGGTTCGGGTTGTCGGTCAACTGGTACTCTTTGGCGATGGAGGGGAGGATCTCGTCGATCACAAACGTCGCGTAGTCGCCGCTTAGGGTGTCGTACTCGAAGCTCCGATTGTTGGAGCGCCACGGCGATTCGATCTTACTCTCTCCCTTGTGGCCAGGGTTCAGAAAGATGCCGATCGTGACCGGCATCGCCCCTTCGGCAATCAGGTTGTCCATCACGGCCGGCGCCCGAAACTGACCGTTCTCGCCGACGTAAGCATGCCCATCCTGAAAGACCATCACCGCCGCCGGAGTTTTGCCGTCGTACTGCGCCGGGATGTAAAGGTAGTAATCGCGCGACGTGCCGGGGAAGACTTTGCTGTCGGCGAACGTCCGCTGGATCACTTCTCCCTTGGGAACCCCTTCCTTGCGAGTCGAGTCCGCGCTGAGCTCGTAGTCAGAGTCGGCGGCGAAAAGGACCGAAGCGAAACCGACCAATAACAGTGCGAGCGGAGCCAAGCGAATCATGCAGCGGGACCTTCCAGACAAAGGGCGTTCAAGGTGGGAGTCAGCGGGGTAGTTCGATCATACCACCGCCGCTATCGGGTTACCTTCGCTGACCGGAAAGTTGCTAGCGATCGGGAGAAAACGGCGGAACCCGTTTTGAGCCGCTGATACGGTCGACCGCTGGCCAAAGAATGATCAGTTTTGACCGATACGTCAGGTGGACACTTGTTAGATTAACAACCCTTAATCCACCGCTAGAAGGCGTTAGCGCGAAAGGAATACTAAAAGATGCGAAATTGCGATTTCTTTCGATGTGTTATCTCGCAAAATCCCTGACGCCGCCGAAACGCGCTTGATTTCACGGGGTTACTGGTATCATTAGAGAGTGAACTACGCGAGTGGCGGCGACGATTTTCGAGCAAGAGGCTAGGAACTTCGGGGCGGCGATTCCGGACTTTTTGTCCAGTTTGCGATTCCTTTTCTTCTCTGTCGACGTTCCTGGCGGGCGAGCGCGGCGGAACTTCCAATTCAGCCAATTCTTGACTCGATGACCCCACCGAAACGAAGATTCATTGCGCCGGGATCGCTCACGATTTCGGTCAGCGATTTGATCGTCGCGACGTCGTTGATTTGCGTAGGGCTTAGTTTTTCTACGGCGTTTTTGAAGTACGCCGGGTTTGACTTCGCCGGCAATATGGATGACGCGAACGTCGCCTACGCTACCTTTGCGTCAGTCAATATCACCGTCGGCGTGATCAGCATGTTGATCGCGTGGCGCTGGTTCACGCGCCGTAAGAAGCTCGACCTGCGAACCGCCTGGTCGCCGGGCAACTACCTGATGTTGCTGGCGATGCTCTACGTGCCGTTCTATTTCACCCGCGAGTTCATCTGGCTCTCGTGGGCCAGCCCAGCGTTTTTGAAGCCGCTGCTCGATCCGGCCGCCGCCGTGCTGAGCGTGATGATCTGGTCGGCCGGGATGATCACCACGGCGATGATCCCCAAGATGCGCTGGAAGCTGGTGACGTTTACGTTCGCCCTGCCGCAGTTGGCGATCGCCTCGATGGACATCTTTTCGCCGACCGACATGATGCCTGGCGCTTTCTTCTGGGCGAGCCGCTGCGTCATCGTCTTGGCCGCCGCAGCCGCCGCACAAACGGTGATGGCCGCGACGGTCGACCTGGCCCTGCGTGAGAAGCGCGACCTGGGCCACTACATCGGGATGAGCTTGTTCCTCGCCCTCTGCGTCAACCTGACGGTTGAATGGGGTTGGTACTGGCTGTACTAGGTTTCGATGGCTGGCGCCATCCTCTTACCGCGTCTTCGTGGGAAGAGCATGTCTTCAATGCCGTTCTACCAGGGCGAAGACATGCTTACTCGGCGAAGACGCCGCGAAAGCATGGCGCCTAAGAAAAGACATTTAACTGGTGATTTGCACCAGGTTTTCCGGGGTATTTCGGCGTAGTTGACCGCACGCTGCGTTGATCTTGTCCCCTTTCTTCTGACGGAACTTAACCGTCAGTCCGGCGTTCTCCAGGATCGCGCGAAACTCGTGCTGCGCCTCTTTGCTCGGCGTCCGATACGGCAGACCAGCGACCGGATTGTAGGGGATGATGTTGAGTAGCGCCGGTCGTCCGCGCAGCAAACGCGCGAGCCGATGGGCATGTTCCGGCTGATCGTTCAGGTCGGCCAAAAGGACGTATTCAAACGTCAGTCGCCGCCCCGAGACTTCGAAGTAATGATCGGCCGCTTCGAGAATCGTCTGGATGCCGATCTTCTTGTTGGTCGGCACGATCTGATTGCGGAGTTCATCATCTGGTGCGTGCAGCGAGACCGCCAAGTGGTACCGACTATCGCGATCAGCGAGCCGCCGAATCGCCGGGGGCAAACCGACCGTCGAGATCGTGATCCGGCGGTGACTGATCCCCAGACCATCTTCGGCCGAAGCGAAGTCGAGCGCCGGCAGCAGCCGGTCGATGTTGGCCAGCGGCTCTCCCATGCCCATCACGACGATGTGGCTCAGACGTTCGCCGACCGGCAGCAGTCGCTGCAGCCGCAACATCTGCTCGATGATCTCGCCGACCGTCAGGTTCCGTTCGACCCCGTCCAATCCGCTCGCGCAGAAGACGCACCCCATGGCGCAGCCAACCTGCGAACTGATGCAAATGGTCCGGCGATCGCCATCGCGCAAGAGGACGCATTCGATCCGGCCCCCGTCATGAAGCTGAAGAAGGAGCTTCTCGGTCCCATCGGCCGCGGTCGTATGCCGGGCGATTTTGGTGGTCCAAAGCTGCGCCTTTTCGGCCAGTTGTCCACGCAGGGCCTTGGGAAGATTGGCCATGTCGTCAAACGACTCGGCCCGATTTTCCACGATCCAGCTGCGGATTTGCTGCGCTCGGAATTTGGGGAGCCCCCATTCAACGACGAGGGCCTGGAGTGAGGGTAAATCAAGCGTTTGCAGCAAATGGGGCGTCATGCGCGACCCTTCTGGGGCGTCTCGAACGGTGGCGAAGCGTATCGCCATGCTGTATAATGGTTCGATTACGCACTGGGAGAATCTGCCAGCGGAGATTCGCCGCGGGACCTTTTCTTACCCATCAATTCTCCCTCGCTGCCGATCGCAGTCAACAACGGACGAAAAAGACCAGGCCTATGGCTCGCAAAGTTGTCAACCGCAAAGAGTTACGTGCACAAGCCGAAGCGGCGGAAACCGCCGAAGGAGCGGAAGCCGCTCCGAAGAAGAAGGCCAAACGAAAATCCCGGGCGAAAAAGACGACCGAAGTCCGCATGAAGCTCTTCTGGGGCGTCTTTAACCAGTCGATGAAGCGGATCGCCCTGTACGAGTACGACCAGAAGGACGAAGCCGAGAAAAAGGCCCAGGATCTGAGCAAAGCGGGCAAGCCCCCGCACTTTGTCCAGAAGGTCAAAGAAACGATCGAAGAAGTGATCGAATAAGTCGCGCTTGCGATCCACGATCGTGCGACGCGAGGCATTCCTGTTGCTCTTCAGGAGGATTGTCATGAAATTCGCGCGTCTTTCCCTGATTCCGTTTTGCGTTTTCGCACTGGCGGGCTGTTCGGCCGAACAGCCGACCCCGCCTTCGCCAGCCGCATCAACGGCGACAACGACTGCCGCCAAACCGGAAGAACCGGAGCTCCCGCTCACCTTGGCGCCAGCGGGACTGACCGTTCCGCCGCTCGACCAGGGGAGATATCAAACGACTCTTCCCGACGGTTGGCGTTTTCTGCCGCGGCGCAGCGAATATCTGATCGGCGCCTACGAAGACCAGCCCTCCGGCATTCCGCGGATCTTGGCGCATGTCAGCGACAGTCCGCTGGAGGACGTCGTCGACGAACCGTCGGCCAAGGTCCTATACAAACAGCTTGCCGAAGAGATCGGTGAGTTGACCTTCGTCTATCCGCCGCCGAAGGTGATTGAGATCGGCTCCAACTTCTGGGTCCAGTACTGCCGCCCCGCCAAGTTCCAAAGCGAAGCGGCTCGCCAGCTGGTGCTGGAAACGGTCCACAACGGCCGCCGCTACAAGCTGGAGCTGTACGTCGACAAGAACGATCTCGCCTCCAAGGTAGGCGCTCTCTATCGCATGGCCAACGACTCGCAATTCCACTCGGAAGAAGCGAAGCCGATGGACGAAGCCCCGGCCGAAGAGCCGACCGCGGACGAGAAATCTTAGGCGAATCTTCTCCTTGGATGGAACCACTCGATGAGCGAATATCAATTCGTCGCCTTTCGCGCGATTGACGTCCCCGTTTGCGACAAGAATATGTCGTTCATGGAAAAACAATCGACGCGGGCCGAAATCACTCCTTGGTCGTTTGAAAACGAATATCACTACGGCGACTTTCGTGGCGACGCAGACGAGATGTTGCGGCGCGGATACGATATCCATCTCTATTACGCCAACTTCGGCATCCGTCGAATTGCGATTCGATTTAGCCAACCCCCGCCGGTAGTCAATCAAGGTAAGGAGTATCTTGATGGCGAGGCCTTGCGTTTCGTCTTCGACAAAAAGGGGACCGGCGGAATCCTCTTTATTGAGCCGCAATACGAGCCTGGTTGGCTGGACGATTATTTTGGCGACTTGGGCGAACTGTTAGATCGATTGCGCCCGCTTCGCGATGAAATCGCGGCCGGAGACTTGCGTCCCCTCTATTTAGCCGCGTTGGCGGTACGAATCGACATGGAACACGATCCGGATGAAGAAACGGAGCCGCCCGTTCCCGCCGGAATGAAGAAGCTAACGGACGCCCAGCGGGCGCTGGCCGAGTTATACGAGATCAGCGACTACGTCATCGATGCGGCGGCGCAGGTCAGCGCGACGCCGCCGAAATCGGCCGATCTGGCCAGCGACTACGAACGGTGGCTGGCGGATCAAAAGAGCACGCAAAAGGATCAATGGCTGCACCAGGTGATGTGCGGCAAAGGGGCGGAAGTGCGGCGGGAAATGCTGAAGCATTATCGAGCGTCGACCGATGTCGTCGTTTGGCCCACGATCGAGTCGTCGCGGACAATGAAAGAACTTCACGACGAGGCGAACAAGCTCTACGATGCGTACCAGAAAAGAGCGGCGAAGAAGCGCGAGGCGAGTCTTCTCAAGCGCCGCGTCGACATGGCCGCCGATCCGAAACCGACGCTTCAGCTGATCGATAAGCTCGTGGCGGAGCGGTCAAGTAAATCGTATCGCCAGGCCGCAGAACTATTGGGCGAATTACGCACTGCCCTGGCTCAATCCCGTCAGGCTAGTCTCGCCCAGAACCACGCCCTTAAACTGGTGAAAGCGAATCCCACCTTGAACATTTTGAAAGCGGAACTGAAACGACGCGATTTCTTAACCAAGTAGACGTTTTTCGTTTTCTCAAATCTTCCGCAATTCTTCAAACGTCCCTTATACGATTCGCCGCCTGGCAGGAAAGACTGGAGCTTTTGTTCCATCTCCACCTTCGCAACTATGTCGTGCTATGGGGCGATTCATCGGGTTTGCGATTCTCGCGATCGTCGTGCTGGTGACGTTGGCGATCATGTTTCGAATGGAGAACGCGCTCAACGGCGTGCTGCAGCCGGCAGTGGAAGATGTTGAGTCTTACGTGCCGACGGTAACTCCGAAGAAATCGGTTTCCCCTCCTCCTCCACCCGCCGAAGCGACGCCGCGCCGCATCGTTGACGGTACGCCGCTGATCGGCGCCGAGCGAAAAGCGACCGTTCGCAGTCGCAAGTTCTCGGCGATCGAAGTCAACGCGCCGAAGGTGGGCGGCGTCTTCTATCAGCGATTCGACTACGAGCCGTTGACCTCGTACGAAGTGATTCCCGACGTCGTGACGGCCGACTCGAAAGATACGCCTGGCGTTTTCGTACGATTCGAGGTCTCCTACAACTTCACGATCGCCTACGATCGAGAAAACGTCGCTCGGGGAGCGCCGACCGTCGAAGCGAAATCGATCATCCTCTTCGTCCGGTTTGAAGAGACCGAGAATGGCCGCTTCGCGTTGGTCGTCGATCGAAGCCGTTTTCACCGCGGCCCGTCGCAGATTCGGCTCGATTACAGCAGTGCGCACCTCGATTTGGTGCGCACCTTGTTCGCCGAATTTCAGCCGAGCGAAATGGCCGCCGAGCCGGCGACATCGCCCGCCTCTTAGTTAGCCGAACAGGCCGGTCACCGCTTCCGCTTTGACCAGTTCGCGCGGCTGATTCAGGTGGTTGTAGACGATCGTCGCCGGGTCGATCCCCAGCGTGTGATAGATCGTCGCGAGCAACTCGGTCGGATGGACCGGATCCTTCAGCGGGGCCGAAGCGGTTTGATCCGATTCGCCGTAGACGGCGCCTCGTTTAATCCCGGCGCCGGCCAGGCACGCGGTATAGCAATAAGGCCAATGGTCGCGACCGTCGGCGCTGTTGCCGTTGCCGGAGGTGCTGACGCCGCGCTGCGGACTGCGGCCGAACTCGCCGACGGCGACGATCAACGTTTCGTCCAACATGCCGCGATCATCCATGTCGGCGATCAACGACGACAAACCGGCGTCAAGCATCGGGCCTGACTTGTTCTTCATCCGATCGGTCAAACCGACGTGATGGTCCCAACTATGGTTGTCGGAGTTCGCGACCTTCGGCCAGATCACTTCGACCACCCGCGTACCGGCGTCGACCAGACGACGCGCCAGCAGCAAGCTTTGACCGAACGTGTTGCGGCCATACATGTCGCGGGTCTTGTCGGTCTCTTTGCTTAAATCGAACGCGTCGCGAGCGCGTCCCGACGAGATCAGATTCATCGCGGTTTCGTAGTACTTGTCCATGTCGTACTTCTCGACCGCTTGATCCAAGCCCGGCATCCCGGCGTTGATCAGCTCGCGCAGCTTGGCGCGACGGCCGAGTCGATTGGTCGAGACTTCCGGACGCAGCGTCAGGTCGGTGATGTTGATCCGCTCCATCTTCTGCATGTCCATATCGTCTCCCGGCGGGAAAAGATAATACGGATCGTAGGCGCGTCCCAAAAAGCCGGCGGTCCCCGACTTGTTGACGACGTTGCTCTCTTGCAGCGGTCGCGGCATCATCACGAACGGAAGCATCGGCACTTCCGGCGGCTTCAATTTGATGATGTTGCTGCCGAAGTTCGGATAGTCTTTTGGCGACGGCGGCTCCAGCTGACCGCTCGGACTTACTTTGTCGGCGGTGTAGCCGGTATGCATCTGGTAGATCGCCGCGGTATGGTTGAACAAACCATTGGGCGAGTAGCTCATTGACCGAATCAGCGACAACTTGTCGGTGACTTGGGCCAGTTTCGGCAAGTTCTCGGTCAGGTCGATGCCCGGGACCTTGCTATGGATCGTACCGAAGGCGCTCTTCACCTTCTCGGGAACGTTCTCTTTCGGGTCCCAGAGGTCGATATGGCTTGGTCCCCCTTGCAGGTAGACCATGATCACCGACTTGGCGCGACCCCAACCGGCGCCGGAAGACTCGCTAGCAGCCGAAGCGCTTTGCATTTGCAGCGTTTGTCCCAGGGTCAGTCCGAGAAACGCAGAACCGCCGACTCGCAATAAGTCACGCCGCGTCGGACCCAAATGACGATCACACACATCCTTGGCTTTACGCCCAGGGATAACTAGCATGGCGAGTGCTCCAAATCGAGATTTCCGACTTAACAACCAAACGGATGTCGTCGGAGGTAGGATGGCTTTCGATCAGAGGCGGCAGGTAGGCGATTGATGCCGCGAAGGTCCATCCGGCGCAAGGGGTATTGCGCGGTCCTCCTCGCTACTGGCGCGATCAACAACCCCATGCTGATCGGCGTATCGCGCAGTATAGGCGCGAAAAGAAGCGAGAGTCAAACGAAATCTGACTCTACCGCAAGCCAAAGGACGCCAATTACCCCTTAATCTCTTCTCCAGCCGATTAGCGGCGAACGCCCACGAGAAATCATTTCGACATTGACCCACGCTTCGCAATTTGATACTTCCCTACTCCCCCAAGTTTTCGTTTCCTGGAGAGCGGGTCATGTTGCGTCGTCAGTTTCTGCGTTTGGTCTCGGTCGGGTTCGCCCTGTGCGTGGGCTTGTTCGTCATGCCGTTGCGAGCCGCGTCAGGAACGCCGTCGCTGCTCGACACGCTCGACAAAGGCCTCAAGGCGCGTCGTCCTGAAGACTTCAACTTTATCATCATCGTCGTCGATTTGGTCGCGCGGGATATTCTGACCCGAGCCGAGGTCATGGCCTGTTTCGATTACGCCCGCCGTCGCGACTTAAATCAACCGATGCGTTACTTCGTCCCAGCGATTAAAATCCAGGCGAAAAAGGCTGGGGTGAATCTGTAACGTCGAACCAAACTTCTACTTCGCGTCGATCACCTTCTTCGCTTCCCCTTGATCGGCCGGCTCACCCCCTTTGCCCATCAAACGCATCACCACGTAATAGAACAACGGGGTGAAAATCAGACCGAAGAAGGTCACGCCGATCATGCCGCTGAAGACCGCGACGCCGAGCGCGTAACGCATTTCGGCGCCCGCCCCATGGCCAAATAGCAGCGGCGCCACGCCCAAGATGAACGCAAAGCTGGTCATCACGATCGGGCGTAAACGGGTCGTACAAGCTTCAACCGTCGCTTGCACCAGCGGCAGCCCATCGCGCTCCATCCGATCTTTGGCGAACTCGACCACCAGAATCGCATTCTTACACGCGAGACCGACCAGCACCACGAACCCGATCTGCACAAAGATGTTCAGGTCCATCGGTCGGCCCATCATCGTCGAGACGACCAGGCCTCCCAGCGCCGCCAACACGCACATCGGCACCACCAGGATGATCGTGACCGGCAGTTCCCAGCTTTCGTACTGGGCCGCCAAAATCAGGTAGACCAGGATCACCGCTCCGATCAACGCCGAGATCGGGTTTTGCAACACATCTTTGAACGAGGTGAACTGGCTCGCTTGTTCTTGCAGGAATGAAATCTCGGTCCACTCCGCTTCCATCGACGTCGGCAACTCTTGATCGGCGAGATGGTTTAACGTGTCCAGCACTTGCCCCGTACTGATGATCGGCAGATTCACGCCGTTGATCGTCGCCGCGGGAAAGCCATTGTAGCGGTTGATCAAAACCGGACCGGTGCTGTCTTCGATCGTGGCGATCGTGCCAATCGGAACCATCTGCCCATTGCGACCGCGAACCTTCAATTGGCGCACCGTATCGGCGCTGACGCGGAAGCTCGGTTCGGCCTGGACGTTGACTTGCCACGTACGACCGAAACGGTTGAAGTCGTTGACGTAGACGCCCCCCATGTAACCTTGCAGGGCGCTGAAGACTTGTTCGAGTTCGACCCCCATCGATTTGCACTTCACGCGATCGATGTCGATGTAAAGCTGCGGCGTGTTGGCGCGGAAGTTGTTAAAGCACATCACGATCCCCTTGGTATCGAGCGCCGTGCTCGCCAGGTGATCGGCCTGCGCTTGCAAGACCGCCAAACCGTTGTCGCCGCGATCTTCGACCATCAGCTTGAAACCGCCGGCGTTCCCCAGACCGTCGACCGCCGGAGCGCCGAAGACCGAAACGCGGGCCGCTTGGATCTGACCAAATTTCTTCCGCAGTTCCTGAGCGATATGATTGGCGCCGGTTTCGACCGTTCCCCGTTCGTCAAACGGCTTAAGCACGACGAACCCGCCGGCGAAGTTCGAGCTAATCGCGTTCTGCACGAACGACTGACCTGAAACGGCCAGAATGTGGTCGACCCCTTCGGTCGCCAGCACGATCTTTTCGATCTCTTTGACCACCTCGTCGGTCCGTTCGCGCGACGCCGCATCGGGTAATTGTACGTCAAACAGCAAGTAGCCTTTGTCTTGGCTCGGGATAAAGCCGACCGGGATTTTGGTGAAGCCCCACGCGGTCAGCGAGATCAGGCCGACGTAAACGATCAGCGCGATCGTGCTGACGCGCATCAGCGAAGCGATTCCCTTGCCGTACGCACTAGTCGCCCAGTCAAACCCTTTGTTGAAGACGCCGAAGATTACCTTTAGCGTGCCGTTGACCGTCGAAGCGAGAAAATATCCGGCGATCGCCCCCGGCAGGAACATCACCGTCAGCAGCCAATAAGGAGTGCTCGGCCCTTCTTCCCCATGCCCGCCTGATTCGTGCTGGAAGATCAACCCGCCGATCCAGATCGTCAGCAAACCGCCGAGGACGACAATCCCCCACCAGGGCAACGCTTCGCGATGTTCGGTATGGTCTTCCCCTTCTTTCGGATCGCGGAAGATCGACGTCGCTCGCGCTGGCGTCATCGTCATCGCGTTGAGGGCCGAGATCAACATCGCCGCCGCAATCGTCAGCGCGAACTGACGAAAGAACTGACCAGTAATGCCGCCGAGAAACGCACTGGGAAAGAACACGCTGCTCAGCACCAAGGTGATCGCGATAATCGGCCCGGTGATTTCTTCCATCGCGTGGATCGTCGCATCGCGCACCTTGTAACCCATCGCGATCCAGCGCTCGATATTCTCGAGCACCACAATCGCATCGTCGACCACGATCCCGATCGCCAACACCAGACCGAAGAGCGTCAGGTTGTTGAGCGTAAAGCCCATCACCATCATGATCGCGAACGTACCGACCAGCGACACCGCCACGTCGATCATCGGCAGCATCACCGCCTTCCAGTCTTGCAGGAAGAAGAGGACGACGATCGCCACCAGGATCACCGCATCGCGGAGGGTTTTGAACACTTCATGGACCGACTCGGTGATAAACGGGGTCGTGTCGTAAGCGATTTCGTATTCCAGACCCGGCGGGAAACGTTCGTTCAGCTCTTTCATCCGCCGTTTGACTCGATCGCCGACGTCGAGCGCGTTGGAGCCTGGCAACTGAAACACGCCCAAGCTGACCGACGCTTTGCCGTCCATGCGGCTCGACGTGTTCAAGTTCTTGGCGCCCAGTTCCACATCAGCCACGTCCCGAATACGCGTGATCTGGCCATCGGAACCGGTCTTCACCACGATGTCGGCGAACTGCTCCGGTTCTTCCAAACGGCCAAGCGTCGTCATCGTCAACTGCAGCTCTTGTCCCTTTGGAACCGGCGGCTGACCGATTTGACCCGCGGCGACCTGAACGTTCTGTTCTTTCAGCGCATTGATGACGTCGCCGGCGGTCATCCCGCGGGTCGCCAGCGCGTCGGGATTCAACCAGATGCGCATGCTGTAGTCTTGCTGGCCGAGAATCTGCACGTCGCCGACCCCGTCCAGCGCCGCCAATTGGTCGCGGACCTGAATCGTCGCGTAGTTGCTGAGATAAAGCTGGTCGTAGTCCGCTTGGCCGGTTTCCGGGTTCTCTTTCGCGACCAGCGTCACCGCCATCAAGATGTTCGGAGACTTCTTCTTGGTCGTCACGCCGGTCTGCTTCACCACGTCGGGCAACGTCGCCATCGCCTGAGAGACGCGGTTCTGCACCAGAACCTGGGCCATATCGAGATCGGTCCCCAGGGCGAAAGTGACGGTCAGCGTATAACTGCCGTCGCTGGCCGACTGCGACGACATGTAGATCGCGTCTTCCACGCCGACTACTTGCTGTTCGATCGGCGCGGCGACCGTGTCGGCCACCACTTGCGCGCTGGCGCCGGGATACGAACAGGTCACCGAAACGGTCGGCGGCGCGATTTCGGGATACTGCGCGACCGGCAAAATCCAGACGCAGATCGTCCCCGCCATAATGATGACGATCGAAATCACCCAAGCGAAGATCGGTCGATCAATGAAGAAGCGAGCCAGCACGAGTTGCTATCCTTCGTCGATATTCAGGTCGGTCGGTTCAAACGGATCGCAGCGGCGCACGGTTACGACTTCGCCGGCTCTGCACTGGTTTCTGATTTCATCGGATCGGCCATCGGCTCGGCCGACTCTTCGAGGGTCTCCTCATCGGGACGCAACATCCGTTTGTCGATCGCTGGCGGTTCTTCCATCGATCCAACTTGCGGCACGACCGGCTTGCCGGGACGAACCAGCAGCAAACCGTCGATGATCACCTTCTCTCCTTCTTTCAAACCGGACGCAATCACCCGGTCTTTCCCTTGTTTGGAACCGAGGGTGACCTGTCGTCGCTCGGCGATGTTCTGGTCATTGACGACATAGACGTAGCGATCGCTTTGGTCCGAGCCGATCGCCTTTTCCGGAACCAGCACGGCGTCATACGGACGGCCCGCGGCGACTTTCACCCGCACGAACATCCCCGGCGCGAGCGCTTCGTCCGGATTTTTGACCACCGCGCGAACGCTCAACGTGCCGGTTCCCGCGTCGAGTTGGTTCGAGCCGAAGTCGACGACGCCAAGATTGGGATAAATGCTGCCGTCGGCTAGCGTGATCTGGATCGGAATCTTCCGCGTGCGAAGCGGCACATGCCGCGTCCCTTGCTGGGCGACCCGCTCTTCGGTGAACTTGAGCAGCGCCAGTTCGTCGACGTCGAAGTAGACGTAGGTCGGACTGACCGAGACGATCGTCGTCAACAGCGTCGGCATGCTGCCGGCGCCCCCTTGGACCAGGTTCCCTTGCGTCACGTAGGTCCGGTCGATCCGCCCGTCGATCGCGGCGGTAATCGTGCAGTAGTCGAGATCGACCTTGCGAGCGGCGGTCTGGGCTTCGGCCGCTTTGACGGCGGCGTCCGATTCGTTTACCGCGGCGACGCTTTCGTCATACAGCTCTTGGCTGATGGCGCCGCTGCCGACCAGTTTGTCATTACGGGCCAGCGTCGTTTTGGCCAGTTCGTATTTCGCTTTGTAAAGATTGGCGTTGGCGACCGCTTGATCGTACTGCGCTTGATAGGTGCTGGTATCGATCAAGAAGAGGAGATCGCCCGCTTTCACCAGGTCGCCGTCGTTGAACTTGACCGCCTGCATGTAGCCGGAGATCTTCGCGTAAACGTCAACCGTCTGCTCCGCTTCGACGTGGCCCGTGTATTCGTCGTAATCGATCACTTGTCGCTTGATCGAATCGGCTACCGTTACCGGCGGCGGGGGAACTTCCGGAATCTTGATTTCCGGCATGCAGCCCAACGACAGCAAGATTACGAGAGACGTTGAAAGTGGGGAGAAAATAGCCGCGGGTCTCATCTTCGTCCTTCAGGTGTTGTGAATCATCGAAACCGTCGACCGCTCGATCCCCGAGCGAAGATTGACGTATTATCGCCGAGCGTTCCCTCCAACCAAGCGCCCCAGGCGCAGAAATTCAGCGCACCCGGGCCCACTGGAAATCATTCTCGGAACCCAGCGACGTCAAACTTTGCGCAACCGAATGACCTTCGCCGAATTTGCCCTCCGCTGTAGCGAATATAACGACAATCGGCGTTTTACAACTAATTGATATAAGTGATCACCACTTCGTTGGTCGCCAGGGCGTCGGCGAACAGCTGTTGCAGCTTTGGAAAGACGTCGAACAGACCTTCCACTTCATCGAGCGTCCAGCCGCCGGGATAAGGCTCGGGATAAATTCCGGCCTCATTGAACGCTTCCGGCGAGAAACGTTCCCGCAAATCCTCGATTGTTAACGGCTCCAGAGCGGCGGAAATTGCGGCGATCTCATCCCGACTAAAACGTCGAGCCGGGCCGTACGACGCGTCGAGCATCGTCGCTTCCCCTCCCATGACGACCCGAAAGAGCGGATCATCTGGATCGCCATCAGGCTGCAATGACGCGTCGCCGGTCAGCAGAAAGTGAAGCGCGTGCCAATCTTTTTCGAGATCGACGCGGGTTGGATCTTCTTGCGCGCGAGCGAAGGCGGCCAGAATCTCAGGACCATGAGCGGCGATCGCCTCCGGATCGCTCATCATTTGGGTCATCGCCGCCATGTCGATCCCGGGCATGCTGCAGAGATAGGCGACCCCCTTCTCTGGATCTTGCTCCAGTTCGGCCAATTGCTTGGCCGGAAGTCGGCGATAGGTGCAAGTCATTCCCATGCGCAATCCCTTCTCGCAAAATCGAAGTTCGCCCCGCGGCGCCGACCGCAGTCAACGGTGGCGCCGTAGGTCGAATCTAAGGGATCACGTAGCGATTGTCACGTGAATTCTGTGGGACGACGCCCCCTCGGCTAGGAAGCGTCGCTGTCAGCCAACACCCCTTCCAGATCTTCGTACGATTGGCGAACTCGCGTCGCGATTTCGGTCGTTCCTTGACGAACGTCATTCAGACCGTTCATCATCTCTTCGATCATCTGGACGACGTCGTCCCCGATCGCATGGATGTCGCTTGAAGCTTGTTCGTGTTCGTCCATCGATTGGCGAATCGATTGTCCCATTTTGCTGCTGATGTCGCTCACCTGGCGAATTACCTCCAGCGTTTCGCCGATCTTGCGCACCGCGCCGCGGGAGTCCCCTTGGATCGCGACGATCCGGTCCGAAATCTGGCGAGCCGAGTTCGAAGATTGCGACGCAAGCGTCTTCACTTCGCCGGCGACCACCGCAAAGCCTTTCCCCATGTCGCCGGCGCGGGCCGCTTCGATTGTCGCATTCAAGGCCAGCAGATTCGTCTGCTCGGCGATATCGTCGATCATCGCCAACACCGCTTCAATCTCGGCCGCCGAACGATCGAGCTTTTCGATCGTCCGTTGGCTTTCGGTCGAATGGGAAAGTCCCAGATCGGTCGCTTGTCGCGACTGGTCGGAATGCACGGCCACTTCGCGGAGCGACTTCACCAGCCCGTCGATCTGCTGAAAGACCGCGCGGACCGAGCCGGTCACTTGCTGCGAACGTTGGCTCGAAACTCGCAGCACGCGTTCAATCTCGTCGTTTTGCGATTGAATCACGGCGATGTTTTGTTCGACGTTCGCTTGGTAGTTGCGGAGCCCGCTTTTGATTCGACTGCGCTGCTGCTCCAGGTTCCGCATCGCTTGTCTGGCGGAGGAGTGTTCATTCCGAATCGTGTCGATCAATTCGTTGTAGCAACGAGCCAGATCCCCCACTTCGGTACCATGCTCCACTTCGACCAACAGCGAAGCGTCGTAGGTTTTCGCCTCGGTCGCTCGCTGCATCGCTTCGGCCAATTCCAACAGCGACGAGACGGCGCCATGCTCGGCGACGTTCAGACCAATCCGTTCGTCTTCTTCGCTCACTCGCAGCGGCATGAACAAGCTGAGCGTTTTCAGCGTGACGAAGGTAACGCCGAACGACCAGAGAAAACCGGCGCCAACGCCGATCGCTTGCGTCTGCAGCAGCGAAAAATGCGTCATTCCTTCCGGCAGTTTGTCCGTTTCAATAAAGATCGCGACCGCCAGCGTACCGAAGGCGCCGCAGAAACCATGCACCGGCACGGCGCCGACGACGTCGTCCAGTTTCAGCACATGCTCCAGGAAGAGCGTTCCGTAGTAAACCACAAAGCCGGCGCCGACGCCGATCGCCGCGGCGCCCATCGTATCGACCGAAGCGCAACCGGCCGTGATGCCGACCAATCCGCCGAGCACGCCGTTAGCGATCATATCGGGTTCGGGCCGTTTGGTCGGACCGAACCAGGTCAGAACCGAAGTCGCCAAGCCGCCGAAACAAGCGGCCAGCATCGTGTTCACCGCGATCGGCGCCACGTCGGTCGTCGCCGCCAACGTGCTGCCGCAGTTAAAGCCGAACCAACCGAAGAACAAGATGAACGTGCCGAGGAAGACCAGCAGCAAATTGTGCGGCGGAATCTTGCGCGGATTCCCATCTTTGTCAAAGCGACCAAGACGCGGACCGATGCAAACCAGACCAGCGAGCGCCACCCAGCCGCCGATGCTATGCACCACGGTCGAACCGGCGAAGTCAATGAAGCCAAGTTGTTCGAGCCAACCTCCGTCGCCGCCGTTGAAGAAGCTTCCCCATGCCCAGTGACCGAAGATCGGGTAAATCAATCCAGAGCAGACCAGCGACACCGTCAAATAAGTGACCAATCGCGTCCGTTCGGCCACGGCGCCCGAGTCGATCGTCGCCGCCGTGCCGCAGAAGACCGCTTGAAAGACGAAGAAGACCGCGAGCCACGGATTGTCGCTGACCGAGAAACAGAAGTCGGACGTACCGACCAGCCCATACCAACTGGCGCCAAACATCAGGCCAAAACCGAACAACCAAAACGCCCCGACCGAGATCAAAAAGTCGGCGATGTTCTTCACCGCCACATTGATCGAGTTCTTCGCCCGGGCCATCCCACACTCCAGGCACATGAACCCGGCCTGCATTAGAAAGACGAGCGACGAAGCGACCAGGATCCAGATGTAATCAAGCGGCGTGGGTCCTGATTCGACGGCGACTTCCGCCACTTCTTGTGCGGAGGCGATGGAGGAACCGATCGAGACGCAGAAAACAGCAAACCCAAGTTGCTTCCAACGAGACATGGTTGACCTGATGTAAATGTTTTTTCGAATCTGCCCTACTTTCCTAAATGGTGAAAAACCATAGACCTACTGACGTTTATGTCAAACCGCTCCCTTCGGTTTCCCGCAACTTTCGCGCATATAGTTCCTTAATTTGGTAATCACTCGCATTAAGTGATTATTGTGGCTATTTAATGGAATGAAACTTTCCTTCACGCACCCCCCCGGCGACCCTCATTTATTGAGGGACAAGCCAAGGATTCAGGCCGATCGCCGCTTGGCCGTTGCGGCCGGTCGCTATCGCATGCCATCTCCGCAAATTGTGGTCGACGACGCTCAACCGCTTCCTCGCGAGACGACGGCCCCAATTGATGGGAATTCAGCGGAAAAAAAATTGGCAGATGCGCGAATGCGAGAAATAGTTTTGCGCAGAACCAAGAGAACTGCGGGAATTTCTTGAAATCGAGAACGCGTAAAAAGCGACTTTATTGCCTTCTATTGGCGTCTTTTCGGGGATTTATCTCTCCTAAGCCCCACGTTTGGCATTTTTTTTGAATGGCCGGTTAAGAATCGCGGGAAAAATTCTCGGGGGTCGAATTTCCGTAGCTAGAATCGCTTTCATCTGGTTGCTGATGAAGACGCACCTGGCGGAATGAGACGTCTTCAAACGCTTCGTATTGAGCTCCTTTTATTCCTTCTACTTTTTAGCCATTGCGAGTCCAAACCATGATCCGCTCAGTCCGTCGCTCCGGATTCACGCTTGTCGAGCTGTTGGTGGTGATCGCCATCATCGGCGTCTTGATCGCCCTGCTGTTGCCGGCCGTCCAACAGGCCCGCGAAGCTGCTCGCCGGATGCAGTGCACCAACAACCTGAAACAATTCGGCCTCGCGGCCCACAACTTTGAAAGCACCTTCAAGACTTTCCCGCCGCTGCGTCACTCGAAAGCCTACAAGAACACGGACGGTACGACGTCGGTCCTCAGCAGCGAGGCTCCGGCCCAGGTCTTCCTGATGCCGTTCTTCGAACAAGGCGCCGCCTACGACCTGTTCGATCTCGACTACAACGTCAACAGCGACGGCGTGGTTCACTCGAGCGTTCCCGCCAAGACCGGCGCCAACTCGAAGGCTCGCGTCGCCCAAGTGCCCTTCATGCTCTGCCCCTCCGATCCTTCGGATAACGATTACTACGGCGCCGGCAAGCTGAATTACCACGCCTGCATCGGCGGGACCAACATGTACGGCGGAACGCCGATCGACGGCGTTTTTGCGAATCCGAGAGCGACCACCATCGGCCAGGTAATGAAAGGTCCGCGGATGGCCGACATCACGGACGGGCTAAGCAACACCGCCCTGTTCGCCGAAGTGATGCGCGGGACCAAGCAACACAACGCCTCCGGCAATTTCGACAATACGACCGTGATGAACTCCTCGTCCGCCTATACGACCGCCGCTCAAATGACGGACGGACGCAACATTCCCGAATGTCTGCCGAACGCCTATAGCTTGGTTGGCTCCGTGGTTCGCTATACCGGCCACCAGTATTATCGCACTCTGCCGCAGATGGTCACTTATTCGCACACGCTGCCGGTCAACTGGAACCGCAACGTTAACGACCCTGCTCGCCAGCGCTACAACTGCGCCAACACGGGGTTTGTGGCGGGGCATATGGCCGCTTCCAGCTATCACTCTGGCGGCGCCAACTACTGCCGAGCCGATGGCTCGGTCGGCTTTGCGACCGACACCACCGACTTCCTGATCTGGCAAGCGATCGGCAGTCGCGCTGCCGGTGAAGTCGCCCAGATTCAATAGCGACGCTTAAGTAAACCTCACATCGCGGGCAAGTTCGATCGTCCCGATCCGAACTCGCCCGCCGAGCCCATTGGGATTCAGAATAGGTAGCTTCCCATGTACCAATACCAAATGCGAAATCTGCTGCTGGCTTCGCTGGTTGTCGCTCCTGTGCTCTTCGCCGCCGGTTGCGGAAGTAGCAAAGCGGAGATTGGCGATAGTCCGGAACCCGGCATGCCCGGCACTCGCGACGCGTTGACCGGAATGATCGAACTGCTGAAGTATGTGAAGCACGAAGGACTTCCTCCGCCAAGCAGTAAGGGGGACTTCGCCAAGTACGATCCCATCTTCCCCGCGGTAGGAACGTTGGTGCAGAACGGTACGGTCGTCTATCTCTATGGCGCCCAGATCGATCCCTCTTCTCCTGAAGAGAAGCTGGTCGCGATGCAAGCCGACGCCGAACAGAACGGGGGCCTGGTCCTCGTTTCGACCGGCGAAGTGAAATACCTGGAAGCGGCCGAGGTCGCCTCGTTGCCGCCCGGCGGAAAGAAGAGCAAATAGATCGCGCATCGTCGCGCTTCGTTGTTTGGGGACGCAAGTGCGTCCCCATTTTTATGCGCTCGCCGAATCGACATTAGTCGGCCGACGATTCGTTCACTTCCGTGAGCAAGCGTTCCAGAATCTGGTCAAGTGCGGCCGCATCCCGCACTCCGGGAAGCAACTCGCGTCGCTTGCCGTCGATAAAGAATACCAGTGATGGAACCGCCGCAAGTTTCACTCCCCGGCAAAGCGCCTCGCTCGCCGCTTCGTCCGTATCGCACGATACGAAACTGACGCGATCCTCCCACTTCTTACGTACCTTCTTCAACTCGCGGTCCTGTTGGCGATCAATCGCATTCCAAGGGGCCCAAAAATGAACAACGACGCAGCGCCGCTCTGACAGGAAAGATTCATAGTCGGCGATCGGAATGGGGGGCGTCGTTACAAACGAATCGGTAGAAAACGCTTGCTCTACCCGTTTCGAGAGCCGATGCAGCGAGGTGAGCTTGTCCCCGGCGACCTGATCATTGTCAATCTCCAGCGGATCCGCTTCCGGCTGCTTCCGCTTTTCCGCGATCGCGAGCTTCCGATCCTGACGCGACTGGCGATCCGATTTGATCATCGCCATAACCGCCACGATGAACAACGCGATGACTCCCGTTGCAAAATCGAGAATGTCGTTGCGGAACAGGAAGTGGATGTAGAAGGAGAGAACATAGCCGGCCGCAATCGCTCCGCAGAAGCTTAGCCAGTCGTATCGGGGCGGGGCTTTCGTTTCCGGAACATCCGACATCGTCATGGTTCCTTCGCAGATGCAAAGAATTGTCGCCGCTTCGCTCCATTCTACGGCGTTTCACCGCGCCAAGCGATCGCGCGGCTCCGCGTTCAGCCAGAACCGTTTGGTCGCTTCCTTCATCTGTTCTGGACCCCGGTAACGCGTCTCGGTTCGCTCGCCGCGCCAACGATCGGCCGGATCTTGCACCGACATTTGGCTAAATAACGCCACGCCGTACCGCTGCGATGCGGCGATCGCCACCCCGACCTGAAAGCGATCATCCGGGTAGATCGGCACGTTGAGCGCATGCAGCGACCACTGCGAAGCGTCCAGTCGATAGGCGCCCCACTCCGTTTCGACCAAGAACGGCCGCAACTTCTCCGGCAGCGCTTCGGCCGCCGCGTCGTCGATGTAGAGATCAGCCCGCGACACATGCGACGCGTACAGCGCCCAACCCGGCCACGCGTCGCAATAGCCGAGCGGCTCAAGCAGCGGAAACAGCAGCACAAACGACGCGGCGAAGATCCCGACCGCGCGCAACTTCGCCGGCGGCGCTTCGACCGGCTCCTCCCCTTCTCTCTCAGCCATTGGCCAGAACAACAGCGGCGCTTGCGCCAAGAAGCAAAGATTCCAAAGCAGCACGCCGGGCCAGTGATTCAGTCCCAAAGGTCCCACCACCAGCAGTAGCGTCGTATGCATCACCGCGGCGAAAATCACGCCCAGTTTGCGGGTCCGCGGGATCGCTAACAGCACGCCGACCGTCAATTCTCCCAGCGGGAACAGAAGCGTCATCCCCTGCCGAACGCTCGCCGCCAGCGCTTCTTTGGCGCCGACCCAACCGAGCAGCACATCCAGGAACATCTGCCCCTCGTCCCGCATGAACGGCAGGTTCAACTTCGACAGCGAGGAATAAACGTAGATGCTGATCACAATCATCCGCAGCAGCCGCAGCGCCAGCTTCGCTTCGCAGGTCGCCAGGATGATCGTCGAAAAGATCAGCTGGTACGCCCAAGGTTGAAAGCGATGTTGATCGAGCAAACAACTCGCCGCGATGCACATCGCCGTCGACCAGGCGGCGAGCGTCGCTTGTCGATTGGGGGTCACCAGCCAGGCGAGCAACGACCCAATGATCCCAACCGCGAGCACATAGTCGATCATCGCCGGCGCGTGAACCAGCGCTGAAAAGACCGGAACCTGCGGATAGTCGGTCTGCGGCAACCACAACTTGTACGACGTGCCGACCAGCAGCAGACCGCAGATCGCTAGGACTCGTCGATAGTAGCCAAGGCGAACTTCTTCGCTCGATCGAGGAACCTCGCTCACCTTAGCGGGCCTCCAAGAAAACGATGCGGCAACCGATCATCCGCTTCCGCAGCGACTTCACCAGCTCACCGCTCACCTGCGATCCGCTGAGCGTCAGCAGCTTCAGCGTCTTGTGCCCCGCCAACGGTTCAACCCCCGCGTCGGTCACCGACGTGCCGCTGAGATCGAGCTCTTCCAGCTTCTGCGCCTCGTCCAACAAGGCCAACTGCACATCGCCGATCGCTGCGCCGCACGGGGAAAAGTCGACCGTGTGCAAACGCCCACTTTTCCGCAAGCGCAGCCGGGCGCCCAGTTCGCGGAGCGTTTCGATCAGTTCCGGTGGGTCGGCGTCAGGCATTGCGTCGTATCTGTCAAAGGAGTGACTCTGAATGTATCGTAGTTCGTTTCGCCGCCGCTGAACATGGAACCGCCCTCGTGACTCGCGACTGGAAAGTCCTCCACCTGGACGAGCATCTGATCGTGCTCGACAAGCCGAGCGGCATGCTTTCGGTCCCAGGCCGTGGGGACGACAAGTACGATTCGCTGGCGGTCCAAGTCGCCGCCGACTTCCCCGGCGCCCGCAATGTCCATCGCCTCGATCGGGACACCAGCGGCGTGATCGTGATGGCTCGCGACGCCGAAACGCATCGCCAGTTGAGCCGCCAGTTCGAGCAGCGGGAGACCGACAAACGTTATGTCGCAATCGTCGCCGGAACGATCCTGGCCGAGTCAGGACGGATCGAACTTCCCCTCCGCAAAGACTTCGATCATCCGCCGCGGCACATGGTCGACCAGGAGCTCGGCAAGCCGGCCGTTACCGACTGGGAAGTTGAAGCGCGGTACGAAGACTCGACGCGACTCTCGCTGATTCCGCAGACCGGCCGCAGTCATCAACTGCGCGTCCATCTGCAAGCGATCGGCCATCCAATTCTGGGCGATCCCCTCTACGCCCCCGAAGAGTTGCAAACCGCGGCCAATCGCTTAATGCTGCACGCGATCGAGCTGGAAATCACGCATCCGACCAGCGGCCAGCGAATGCGATTCGTCGCCGCAGCGCCGTTTTAGCTGTCTCAATTGGGTGGCACTGCTGGCTTGTCCAGCAGTGTTCGGCTTCCAAGTCGATCGACTCTGATTTTCAACGGCGCGGTCGTGACGCTTTTGCGCTTCCGCTTCGTTCCGGATCGCACGGCAGTTCACACTGCAGGAAAAGCCAGCAGTGCCACCCGCCGCCATGCACCACGAATCTCGAAATCGCCATGGGGAAAACTTGTCGATAGCTCGTTCACACCCTGTCGGCAGCCTGTCTGTAGCGTGTTGATGATGTCGCTAGCGACAAGTTAGACAAACGGATCAAGATAGTTCGATCGCTGCGTAACATTTAGCGTGATTAATTTTCGATTTCCTCTTTACACAACTCGCTAGTTCTCTAGGATGGCTGGTACCTCTCCGCCAGCGAGAGAATTTTCCTCTTCAAAGCTACTTTTATGCTTTTCGATATCGCATTCGTATCCTTTTCGACGGATCTCTGGATCTCCTCTTCTCTTCTTCATCCAGGAGAAACGTATGTTCGAACTTGTCCTATCGGAGTCCTCTCAACCTAGAAAACCAGAACGCCGGCGAGCGTTCACCTTGGTCGAGCTGCTGGTGGTGATCGCCATCATCGGCGTCTTGATCGCTCTCCTTTTGCCGGCCGTTCAACAGGCCCGCGAAGCGGCCCGGCGGATGTCTTGCAGCAACAATCTGAAGAACATCGGACTTGCGCTGCATACCTATCACGACACCCACAACAACTTCCCGATTGGCCATCATTACCAAGGGCATTGGGACGGCGATCCATCCAGCAGTGAAGGTGGAACCGGGTTCGGTTGGGCGACGGGGCTTCTCCCTTATATCGAGCAAGGAAATCAGTTCGATCGTTTCGACTCGGCCTATCCCGCCGCCGAAAATACGATCACCCGCAACCGCAAGGTGTGCCAGACTCCGCTCGATCTCTTCAGCTGTCCTTCGGACACCAAGCCGGCGCAGTACAAGGAAGGCGCCATCCCGAACGCCGCGACCAGCAGCTACCAAGGCGCTGGATCAGCGTACGACGGATATCCCAACAACAAAGTCGGCAGCTCCCCGAATCGAAATCGTTTTAACGGCGTCTTTGATCGCACGAACCGCGGCTATATCGTCGGGCTCAAAGATATCCTCGACGGGACGAGCAACACGATCTTCGTCGCGGAGACGAAGTGGGAAATGGATAACAACCGTCGCAATCGCTCGCGCATCTACGCCGGCAACGACATCGTCGAGTACGCGAAAGGCGCCACCAACGCCATCCTGGTCAACGGCCAATGGGCGATGAATTGGACCCAAAAACAAGGGAATCCGCAGCCACATCGGACCGCCGGCAGCTTTCATCCCGGCGGCGCCATGTTCGCGTTCAGCGACGGCTCGGTCCATTTCGTCAGCGAGACGATCGAGCATACGGCCTCCACATGGACCAATGCGAACAACGCCTATGACGGGACCAATGGAGGCGCCGGGTACGGCGTCTATCAACGGCTCTTTTCGATTGCCGACGGGCTGATTATTCCCGAAATCTAAACGTCTTCCGACGCCAATCAGCAGGGCGTCAATCGGCCGCCGCTTGGTGGGTAGGCGGCCGATTTTTTCCTTTCATCCCTTCGCTTCTTCTCATCTGGTGGAACCTATTTATGTACCGCCCATCGCTTTGTTGTGCGCTCTTCTGTTTGTTGCTATCGCTCCCCGTTTCCCTCGGCTGCGGTCAACGTGGCGATAAACAAATCTTCGCCGTGGAAGGAACGGTCACCCTCGACGGCAAACCGCTCTCAAATGCAACCGTCCTCTTCATCCCCGGTCAAAGTCGCCCTTCCGGCGCGATGACCGATGAAAACGGATACTACGAACTGAACTACACCGATCACCAAAAAGGGGCGCGCATCGGTCTCAACCGAGTTCAAATCACCACCGCCCAAGGCCCGTCCGAAACGGCCGATGGCCAACCAATCGCGGCAGTTCCAGAGACGCTGCCGATCAGATACCACGCCCGCAGCGAGCTGGAGTTCACCGTCTCCGGCGACCAGGCGAACGTCGCGAATTTCGCCCTGACGTCGCGGAAGTGAGCAATCGCCCACCGGCCAACTTCGAAATCGAGCCGGGGATAAAGTGTCGACATGTTGTTGGTACCACGTCGATTGCCTGTCGATGATGTCGCTAGCCGGCGCGTCAGGTTTGTCTCTTGCCTCGCCGGTCGACTTTTAGTATAACTTTGTACAGGCACCACCTCCTGAAACCACGGTACAGAAGCCTTACCGCGGCGGTTGGTGCTGCGCACTCAAAAAGTGTTGCCGTCGGAGTCGTCGAGCGCCCCTGAGCCAAAAAAAAGCGACGCGGTCCAGTCCACTGTTGGTTCGGGTCCAAACGAATCCCGCCCTTTCCGTTCGCCACACGGTCCAGCAGAAAAAAAACGCGCTGCGGTCCAGTCCACTCTGATCGCCTGTTGCAGAATGACCGCTCAAAACCCGGTCTACGCGCACAAATCTGGATAACTGGAAGGGAAAACCTCCTAACTTCCCATCCGGGCAAGATAGTTAAGTTTGCAAAAAAACGGAGCGGTGCGGTCCAGTCCGATGTCCGGGTAGGGTGCGTCTAGACGCACCAGGTCCCAGCCTTCGGATCCGGAAGTTTCCTCGCGTCGAAGCGCAACGCCGCCAACAAGTTGCGTTACCACGCTGTTGCGGCGATGACCGCGATGGCAGGTTCGTGGTGCGTCTCGACGCGCCCTGCGAGAACTTGGGATCGGTAAACCGCTGGTTGGGCGGGAGCAATCAGGAAATCCGCGCCAATTGACATGCTGATTCGGGGGTACTTAAAATGGCGCGTTTCTCCCTGGGCGCGAAAGATCGACAGGGAGGGGTAATCTATTTCTTGTTCGCGGCCACTTGCCGCAGAGGGAGACCTCGTTGGAAGAAGCGATCCAAAAAGCGGATGTCCTGATCGAAGCGCTCGGCTGGATCCGTCGGTTTCGTGACAAGATCACGGTCATTAAACTCGGCGGCAGCGTCATGGAAAACCCCGACGCCCTGCGACACGTTCTGATCGACATCGTCTTTATGGAAACGGTCGGCATGTGGCCGGTCGTCGTTCACGGAGGTGGCGCCGCGATTAGCCGCGCGATGGAAGCCGCCAAGATTGAACCTCGCTTTATCCATGGTCGCCGCTATACCGACGACGCGACGCTGAAGATCGTCGAAGAAGTTCTCGCCGGCCAAATCAACGAGGACATCGCCCAGAAGATCGAAGAGATCGGCGGCCGCGCGATGAACCTCAACTTCAAAACGACCAACGTTTTGTTCGGCGAAAAGATCCAGCTCGACAGCCCCGAAGGTCCGCTCGATCTCGGCAATGTCGGCCACGTGACCCGCGTCGATCGAACCACGATCGAAAACCTCTGCTACGCCGGGCAAGTGCCGATCATTCCGTCGATGGCGATCGATGAAGCGACCGGCCAAAAGCTGAACGTCAACGCCGACACCGCCGCCAATGCAGTCGCCGAAGCGCTCGGCGCCGAGAAGCTCGTCTTTCTCAGCGACGTCAACGGCGTTCGTACCGACAAGAATGATCCCAGCACGCTCGTTCACTCACTCAATGGCGAAAAGGCCCGTGCGATGATGACCGACGGCCGGATCGAAAGCGGCATGATTCCGAAGGTCGAAGCCTGTTTGCAGACCCTCGATCGCGGCGTGAAGAAGATTCACATTATTGACGGGCGACTGCGACATTCGCTGCTGCTCGAAATTTACACCAACATGGGCGTCGGGACCGAAATCGTCCATTAGTCCATTAGGCGTCGCGCGAACCTCCTCGTTCGCCGTCTGTCCCTCTGCTTTCCATTTTTCCACGTGCCTGGAGGCCAGATCGATGTCGACCAGCGTGAGCCACCGGAGCTCGACCGAAACCGCCGAGCTATTCAAGCAATACGTCGTCCCCAACTACGGGCGCTATCCGGTTAGCCTGGTTCGCGGCGAAGGCTCGCGCGTTTGGGACGCCGAAGGAAAGGAATATCTCGACTTCTTCCCCGGCTGGGGCTGCAATCTGCTCGGGCACTGCCCCGACATGATCGTCGCGGCCGTGCAGGAACAGATCGCCACCCTGATTCACGTTCCCAACAGCTGGCTGATCGAAGCCCAGGGACAATGGGCCAAGCTCTTGTCGGAACGAAGCTTTGGCGGTCAGGCCTTCTTCTGCAACAGCGGCACCGAAGCGAACGAAGCGGCGATCAAACTGGCCCGTCTTCACACGCCGCCGGAACGTTACAAGATCATCACGTTCCAAGGTGGCTTCCACGGTCGTACCTTTGGCGCAACCTCGGCGACCGCCCAACCGAAATATCACGAAGGAATCGGGCCGCTGCTCGCCGGATTCTCCTACGCTCCGTTTGGCGATCTGGAAGCGGTCGAACAACTGATCGACGATCAAACCGCCGCGATCATGGTGGAGCCGATTCAGGGTGAAGGGGGCGTTCGCATCCCGCCGGAAGGTTTCCTGGCCGGTCTCCGCGAACTGGCCGACAAGCACAACCTGCTGTTGATCTTTGACGAAGTGCAGACCGGCTGCGGTCGCACCGGTCAATGGTTCGGCTATCAGCACTTCGGCGTGACTCCGGACATTTTGACCCTCGCCAAAAGCTTGTGCGGCGGCGTCGCCGGCGGCGCTTTGTTGACGACCAAAGAGATCGCTCCCAGCTTGCGTCCTGGCATGCACGCGGCGACCTTCGGCGGCAATCCGATCGCCGCTCGGGCCGGCATCGCCGCGATCGAACAGATCGAACGCGACAACCTGTTGGAAAACGTCAGCGTCATCAGCGACATCTTCCGCGACCGGATGTTGGCGCTGCAGGAAGAATGCGACCTGGTCCAGGAAGTCCGCGTCGTGGGAATGATGATCGGCGTCGAACTGACGATCGAAGGCGCTCCCGCGGTGAAGGCCTGCTTGGAAAAGGGGCTGCTGATCAACTGCACCCAAGGCAACGTCATCCGGTTGTTGCCGGCGATGAACTTAACCCCGGAAGAGGTCCACCAGGGGTGCGATATCCTGGTCGACGTCATCCGCAACATGGCGCCAGCCGCCTAAGCGAACTCACATCACGAATCGCCGCGGTTCCCCTCTCCACCGCGGCGATTCGCTTTTCTCCTCTCTGCGATTGGCCGAAGCGTTTTTGGCTATTCCGATTTGAAGCGAGTACTGTTATGCGAAATCTGCTTTCCCTGTTTGATCTTTCGACGGAAGAAATCGAAGCGATTTTTTCGATCGCCGCTGACCTCAAAGCGAAGCTCGCCAAAGGCGTACGCGAACCGCTGTTGCAAGGTCGCGTGATGGGCTTGTTGTTTGAAAAGCAGTCGCTGCGGACGCGCGTGAGCTTCGAGACCGGCATGGCGCAGCTGGGCGGTTCGAGCCTCTTTTTGGGCGAAGACGTCGGTTGGGGAAAACGAGAAACGCCGCAAGATTTTGGCCGCGTGATCAGCCAGTACCTCGACTTCATCGTTTGTCGGGCCAAGTCGCATGAACGCGTCACCGAACTGGCGGAGCACTGCACTTGCTCGATCATCAACGGTTTGACCGACCTGTTCCACCCGTGCCAGGCGCTCGCCGACTTGATGACGGTGCAGGAAGAGTTCGGTTCGCTGAAGGGAATGAAAATCGCCTATGTCGGCGACGGCAACAACGTCAGCCGCAGCTTGGCGCTGGCCTGTGCGAAGATGGGCGCCGAGTTCGCCATCGCTTCGCCGGAAGGGTATGAGCTGGACCAACCCTTCTTGATTCGCGTCGATCAGGCTTGTCCCGATTCGTTCGTGAAGATGACGCACGATCCGTTTGAAGCGGTCGACGGCGCCGTCGCCGTTTACACCGACGTCTGGGCCAGCATGGGTCAAGAAGCGGAACAAGCGCAGCGCGAAGTCGCCTTCGCCGACTACCAGGTCAACAAGAAGTTGATGGACGCCGCCGCCAAAGACGCGATCTTCCTCCACTGCCTGCCGGCGAAACGCGGCCAGGAAGTGACCGACGAAGTGATGGACGCCAAGACGTCGCGCATTGTCGAACAAGCCGGCAACCGAATGCATGCCCAGAAGGGCGTGTTGGTCTGGCTGTCGCAGCAGAACGGCTAAGTCGCTCGTAGGGCAGGCCATGCCTGCCGAAATCGGAAACGTATCCACCTCGGCAGGCACGGCCTGCCCTACGACTGCCGCAGGAGACGAGGTGCGTTGCTAAAGCTTACCGACGCCGCCAAACAAGGGAAAGCGCAGATCGTCATCGACGCGATCCACAGCGGCGTCGCGGTCGACCTGCAACAATTGCTTCGCAAGGTCTTCCAGGACTTTCACACGATCCGGAAAGGCCCTGGCCATCAAGAGTTGGCCGAATATCTTCTCGCTGCCGGCGCGCAGCCAGAGCGAGAACTCGTTTACGAAGCGGCCCGCGGCGGACATGCGAACCTGATTACGCTGCTGCTGGATCGTGGCTTGGAGCGCGACTTGTTCGTCGCGGCGGCTCTGGGAGAAACGAAAGAGGTTGAACTTCACCTGAGTTCAATCCATGAGTGCGACTCGCAGGGAATGACGCCGCTTCACTATGGCTGCGGATCGAGCGTGTGGCGCGGGTCTCCTGACGGGCAGCAACGTCAAGCGGAGACCACCTCGCGACTGTTGCAAGGAGGCGCCGATCCTAACGCAACCAGCGCCTACTGCGGCCTGGTCGACGTTACCCCGCTCTTTTGCGTCGCATGGACCGGGGGACATATCGAGATTGCGAACCAATTGTTAACCGCCGGCGCCAAGATCACGCCGAACGTCTTCTTCGCCGCGGTCGGACACTTTCAACGACACGGCGACGGCAACTACGAGATCGCAGCGCTGCTGCTGAAGCATGGCTTCGACATAAACGCCGGTGAGGAGCGCATGGCGCTACATGCGTTTGCCGCGCATGAAGACGCCCGCGGAGTCGCGTGGTTATTGGATCATGGCGCCGACGTGGATGCTCGCGATGCCGACGGCAATACGCCGCTGATTGCCGCCGCCAAGCGGAACTCCGGCGTCAAGGTGATCCAGCAGTTGATCGACGCCGGAGCGGACTTGGCGGCGGTAAACAACGCAGGACTTGACGCATTGCACGCGGCTCAGATCGCCGGCAAATCGAAAACGACGACGCTGCTCCAGCAGGCGATTACCAGTCGAGAAGCAACCTGAAGGGGCGAATTCTGCTATCCTTCTAGACGACCAAATCATCGACACCACCCCCGAGTAGAGAATCATGGCCCGCCACGACGGACGCAAACCGAACGAACTGCGCGAACTGAAGATCAAACGCCGCTTTACCAAGAACGCGGCCGGCAGCGTGCTGATTCAAACCGGCGCGACGACTGTCTTGTGCACCGCCAGCGTCGAGTCGAGCGTTCCGCCATGGCTCAAAGGAAGCGGCAAAGGTTGGATCACCGCCGAGTACAACATGCTCCCCGGCAGCACGCCGACCCGCAAGTCGCGCAAAGTCGATGGCCGCACCACCGAGATCCAGCGGTTGATCGGCCGCAGCCTGCGAGCGGTCGCCGACTTGGAAGCGCTCGGCGAGCAGATGATCACGGTCGACTGCGATGTGCTCGACGCCGACGGCGGGACGCGCACCGCCAGCATCACCGGCGCGTTCATCGCCCTGGTCGACGCTCTGCAAACGATCCAACTGCCGATCCCCGGCAAGTTCCCGCTGGTCGATAGCGTCGCCGCGGTCAGCGTCGGCCTGGTCAACGGAGCTGGCGCCCTCGATCTCGATTACGTCGAGGACGTCGACGCCGAAGTCGACATGAACGTCGTCATGACCGGCAGCGGCAAGTTCGTCGAAGTCCAAGGCGCCGGCGAAGAGGCGACCTTTACCGAAGACGAGCTGCTGAAGCTGATCCAGCTCGGCAAGCATGGAGTAAAGCAATTGACGGCCGCCCAGGCGAAAGCGCTGGGAAAGAAGTGGCTTTGGTAACGATGTGCGCGTCATAATGGGCTTCTTGATTACCCCAAGAAGTAGCCATGAGCCAAGCAACCCCGACAACATCCGAAACGAAAACCGCGCCGCAGCGACGACGTTGGTTTTCGTTTCGGCTGACGACGCTGTTTCTCCTGGTGACGATCGTGGCGATTGCGGCCGCCTATCCGCACATGCGCTTGCAAGTGCAACTTTGGCGACTCCAATCGTACGTAGGACGCGACTTGCGCACGGCGACCGATTCCGAGCGCTGGACGCTCGGACGAATCATCAAGAGTCTGCAGGCTCCTGTTGATAAGATATTCTTTGACAAGTCGTTTCACCCGCAGACATGTTGGCGGCTATTGCGCATGGAAACGGGGGGCGAAACGCGTTTCGTTCTGCTCCAACACCGCACGACCGATCCGCGTCTCTTGCAAGCGCTCAGCTCTAGCGGCGATCCTACGGTCACGGACGATCCCGGCCAGTCAGATGCGATCGTGCTGCTGTACGACTCCCAGGGAAAACTGATTTACCATCGGAGACTTGTTACTGGCTGGCACATCGATCAGATGGAAGCCAAACTAGTCGCCGATTCTAACTTAGGCGAACCGCTCCTCTGCATTTTCGCAGGTAACGCCGCACCCGACGAGGTTGCGAAGCAGTACTACGCTCTTACCAGCGACGAGTGCCGCTTAGTACGGTTGGAGAACCAGGCCGGTGACGCAGTTCGTGATCGTTATGTCGATCCCGAAGAACGGATCGGCCCCGAGCCGCCGCTCCGAACCCAAGCGGAATGGACGACCGCCTTGTACGATCCAAGCAAGACCGAGATCTTGCGAACGCTGACCTGGCTCAGCGGCAGCACCAACAACAGCAGCGCCGAAGGGAAACAGATTTCGGGGGTAAGACAAGAACCGGCCGCGAAAGTAGCCCTCGCCGATTTGCTCGACAGCGACGATGCCTGGATCAGCGAAGCGGCGCGACTAGCGCTGGAATCGATTAACAACGACTAGGTGACGAAAACATTCTTCCCACGGTGGTCAAATGACGCCTGAAGAATCTGAGCAAAATCCCCCGCCGCGGCGACGACGAAACTGGCGTTCGTTCGGCTTAAAGACGCTGTTTGTGCTCGTCACCATCGCGGCGATCGTCGCCGCCTATCCGCATTTCTATCGTCGTTATCAAATTCATAAGTTGAAGTCATTTGTCGACCAAGATGTCCGCCAATTGGAGGAGGATAAACGAAATGAACTTCGCAGAGTCGTCAACATCCTGATCGATCGCCCGATTTACGGTTGGTACGACCGCAGCCAGTATTGGCGCGTTTGGCGAATCCCGACGCCCGATGGTTTCAGGTTCGTCCTGTTAAGAGTCTTTCCGCGCGAAAACCAAAATACAAATACCGTAAAGATCTGCATCCTCAATGACAATTGCCGAATGGTGAACGAGTCGGAATTCGACACCGGGAATTCCATCACCCTCCGTAATGCAACTCTTGATTACGATCAGTTCCCAGAGCAGCCAATCATTCAATTCCACATGATGCATTTCTCCGATGGGCAGGCCGTCGCGACAGAGTACTATTCGATCCTTGACGGTCAGGTCGCGCTACTACGATTAGAAGACCGCGATGGAGAACTGATTTCCTACCCCGTCGCTAACGTTGGCCCTCCAGCGATCGAAAAATCGGAAGCCGAATGGAAGGAGTCGCTGTCGAGCCCTCACCTGCCCGAGGTCTTAAGCACGCTCGCATGGCTCGGCGAGTCGTATTCGCATTCCGGCGCAGCAAACGATGAAAACACGCCGCTGCCGAGCCGAGTCAAGACCGACCCCGCGACGCAAGCGGCCATCGCCAAGCTGGCGAAGCACGAACACCCCTGGATCGCCGAAGCGGCGCTCTACCTCGTCCACGAGAATGAGTTGGAAGACAAACCGCTTACGTCCTCTCAGCCGATAGAAAAATGAAAAAAGCCGGCACATGGCCGGCTTTCGTGGTTTGATTTGACTTGAGACTTACACGTCCAAGTTGCGCACATCGAGGGCGTGCTTCTCGATGAACTCGCGACGCGGTTCGACTTTGTCGCCCATGAGGACGCGGAACATGTCGTCCGCGGCGCTCAGGTCTTCCATCGTCACTTGCAACAGCGTGCGGTTGGACGGGTCGAGGGTCGTTTCGCGGAGCTCTTCCGCGTTCATTTCGCCCAGACCTTTAAAGCGAGTGATCGTCTGTCCCTTTTCGCCGGCCGAGCGGATGGCGCCGACCAGGCCGCGAAGGTCTTCGATGCCCGTTTCGCTTTCGCCGCGACGGAGCTTGTAACGCGAGTCTTGCAAACCGGTACGCTCTTGCGGGATTAACGATTGAATGTCGAAGCCCATCGCCGTCAGTTCGTCCAGCTGGATGTTGATCGTGCGGACTTCGTGCAGTTCGGTGATGTGCGGAACTTCGACCGGGTGACCGTTCGCTTCCGCCTTGCCGTTGGCTTCGTGACCTTCCTCGGCGGCTTCCCCTTCGGCCGGCTCTTCCGAGGCGTTCTCGGTGACCAACCCCTTTTCGATCAGGTAAGCGTCCAGCTCTTTCCGCGTGGAGAACCACTCTTCGTTGATGCCGTAGATCAAGTGGAAAACCGGCAGCTTACCGGTAACCGGATCCTGGCGAACCGCGTGAATCTTCAACGAAATGCCGCGGCGTTCCAGCGCAATGATCGCTTCTTCGAGAGCGGCCAGACTACGACAGAGCTTTTCCATCTCGGCGCCGACGATTTCTCGTCCCACTTCGTCGACAAACGACGCATCCTGCAAACCATGTTCGAGCAGGCGTTCCTTCATCTCTTCTTCGGTCTGGATGTAGGTCACCTGCTTCTTGCGCGTCACGCGGAAGAGCGGCGGCTGAGCGACGTAAACGTGTCCGCCGGCGACCAATGCGTACATCTGTCGATAGAAGAAGGTGAGCAGCAGCGTCCGAATGTGCGATCCGTCGACGTCGGCGTCGGTCATGATAATGACCTTGTTGTACCGGCGTTTGTGGATGTCTTGCTCTTCGCCGATGCCGGCGCCGATCGCTTGAATCATGCTCTGCACTTCTTCGTTGGCGAGCACTTTATCTTCGCGAGCCTTGTAGGCGTTGATGATCTTACCTCGCAGCGGCAAGATCGCCTGGAACTCACGCATGCGCCCCCCTTCGGCCGATCCACCGGCCGAGTCCCCTTCCACCAGGTAGAGTTCGCAGATTTCCATGTCGCGGCTGATGCAGTCGCGCAGCTTACCGGGAAGCCCGCCGCCGCCGAGGGCGTTCTTGCGGTTCCGCATCATTTCGCGCGCCTTGCGAGCCGCTTCGCGAGCCTGGCTGGCCAAGACCGCTTTGCGCACGATCAGCTTGCCGATTTTCGGATGCTCTTCCAGGTACTTGGCCAAAAAGTCGCCGACCGCCGAGTTGACGATCCCTTCGACTTCGCTATTGCCGAGCTTCGTTTTGGTCTGCCCTTCAAACTGCGGATTGGGAACGCGCAGCGAGATCACCGCGGTCAAACCCTCGCGGAAGTCGTCGCCCGAGAGGGAGACGTCTTTGAGCAGCCCTTCTTTTTTGGCGTAGTTGTTCAGCGTACGAGTCAGGGCCGTTTTGAAACCGCTGACGTGCGTCCCCCCTTCGTGCGTGTTGATATTGTTCACGAACGAGTGGAGGTTCTCGGTATATTCCTCGGTGTACTGCAGCGCGATGTCGAAGCCGATCTCTTCGGCGATCCCTTCCAGAGCGATCACTTCCGTATGCAGCGGCGTCGATGCGCGATTCAAGTGTTCGACGTATTCGATAATACCGCGCTCGTATTGGAATTCGCCCCCTTCGTCGGTCCGTTCATCCTTGAAGATGATCTTCACGCCGCGGTTGAGGAATGCAAGTTCTTGCAAACGCTTGTAGAGAGTGTCGTAGTTGAACTTGCTGACGTTAAAGATCTGGCTGTCAGGCTTGAAGCTGGTTTTGGTGCCGCGTTTCTTGGTCGCTCCCCCTTTGCGGATCGGCCCCTGCGGAACGCCCCGCTGGTATTCTTGCTGCCAGATGCTGCCGTCGCGATGCACTTCAACTTCGCACCACTCCGACAGGAAGTTCACAACCGTCACGCCCACCCCGTGCAGACCGCCGGAAGTTTGATAGGCGCCTTTGGAGAACTTGCCGCCGAACTTCAGCACCGTCATCACCCCTTCCAGGGTTGAGACGTCGCGGCCGATCTGTTCCGAGAGTTGCGGGTGCCGTTCGACCGGAATACCGCGGCCGTCGTCTTCGACGGTGACGGAGTTGTCGTTGTGGATCGTGACGGTGATCGCCGTCGCGAATTCGGCCATCGCTTCGTCGATCGAGTTGTCGACGACTTCATAGACCAGGTGATGAAAACCGCGCGTGCCGCGGTCGCCGATGTACATACTCGGACGCTCGCGGACGTGTTCCAGGTCGGAGAGATGCTCCAAGTCGGTAGCGCCGTATTCCGAGTTGGCTTTGGCCATTTCGGCTTGCTTGGCGGCTTCTTTGTTTTCGGGTTCCGGCAGCGATTGATTCGATTCGTCAGTCATGGAAAGTTCTAATCGTTTCTACTAGAGAACGTCCTTGTTCAGAAGGAAGTGTGTCCGAGGAGGCTCAATGCGTCGAGAAATGCGACGCGCGAGCCGGTTAGTTGATGCGGCCGACCTTGATGCGAATCTCCTCGATTCGCCGATCGGGCAATATGTTTTGAAGTTGCTTCAGGATTTCCCGTTTCTGGAAACTGATCGCTTGCGAGATCGCCGAATTCTCGACCCAAACCTCCAGCTTGCCGCGATTCACGTTACCGGCGCGACTGTGCGCTGCGACCTCTTCGCCGGCCGCTTTGGCCCACGCTTCTTGCAAAGCGTCGGCCGATTGCACTTGGGCGTAACCGCTGCGAGCCATCAGCCCAGCGACCAGGTCTCCCATCGCTTGCGGCCCGCGGGGCGCGGATCGTTCGTCACGTCGTGGTGGTTTCATCAGTCCCTTTTCCAGTCGTCCGTAGAGCGACTAAGCGTGCGTCCTAGCGATCGCGAGCCAACGGCATGACCACATAGTCATAATTGTCGTCAGTCGAGAAGAGAGCGGCACTGTCGGCGTCCTGCAGGTTCAGCGTGAACTGGCGTTCGCTATCCAGCACTTTGAAAAAGTCAGCGACGTAACGGTGGTCCATCGTGATTTCGATCGGGGCGCCGTCATAAGCGATCGGAAACTCAATGTGCGATTGCCCCACTTCGGCGGTCGTACTGGCCAACACGGCCGATCCGCCCCCAAAGGTGAAGTCGATGCCGCGGCTTTCGTCCGACGCGACAATCGCCGCTTGTCGCAGCGCCGCGAAGGCGGGACCAACGGTCAGTTCGATCGCCGTCGCGTCACGCTTCTCCGGCAACACGTCGCGCCATTTGGGGAAACGTCCTTCGACCAGTCGCGCGTAAATCGTTGCGGGGCCGATCTTCACCAGCACGTCGTTGGCGCGAGCGGCGATCTGCACCGTCGCTTCCAAGTTGGTCAGCGCCCGTTCGATCAGTTGCATCGCGCGAGCCGGCACAATCGTCATCGCATCGGCGGCGCCGCCATGTCCTTCGATCGCGACGGCCGGTCCGCTCATCTTCGACAGACGACGTCCATCAGTCGCAACCGCGGTGACGAGCTCCGGCTCCATCTCAAGCAAGATGCCCCCCAAAGCGTAACGACCGCTTTCGCTGTCGGCCGCGAACAACGTGCGGCGGATCAGTTCTTTCAGCGTGCGGGCCGAAAGTTCGTGGTACTTCGATTCGGTGAACGAGTGAACTGCCGGGAACTCTTCGGGGTTCTCTGTCGACAGGGTAAATTTGCTCCGCTCACCTTGGACGATCGTGCCCCCTTCTTCGCGGGTGATTTTGAGCTTTTCATCGCTCACTTCCCGCAAGATTGACCCAAACCGTTGCACCGGCAACACAATGCTGCCGGGAGCTTCGACTTCGACTCCAGAAACTTCGATTCGAACGCCGACTTCCATATCGGTCGCCATCATAATGGCGCCGCTTTCGGTTGCGTCGAGTTTGACGTTTTGCAGAATCGGCTTCGGGCTTCGTGAGGGCGCCACGGCGGCCGCGGTTTGAAAGGCCTGCTGGAACTGTTCCCGATCAAATGTGATTTTCATTGTCTCGCCGGTTCTCTTCTGTAATGTCTTTTTAAATCTAAGTCGTAGTAGTAAGGCGAAGCGCGAGGCCGTCGATACTTGTCGCTAAACCGCCGCCGCGACTCGTAAAACGTCGAGTCAAAGCGAATTCCTACATCGTGGAAAACCAGGCGCGCAATCGTCTCTTACGCTGCGCTAGCGTGTCGTTAGTCCGCCAGCTAGCGACGGCCGAAAATCGGATGTCGCTAGCGGCCGAATCTATCGACATTGCGCGCCATGAGCGCGCCAGGTTTTCCCCATAGCAACTTCGAGGTTCGTGATTCATGACGCTTGCCGTTGGATGAGCCGTTCCAGTTCATCCAGCGCCGATTGCGTCGCCGCTTCCCGCTTGCGCCGCGCTTCTAACTTCTGAATTGAGTGCATGATCGTCGTATGATCGCGCCCGCCGAAATGCTTGCCGATCGTGGCGAAGCTCGATTGCGTCAGCTTTCGCGCCAGGTAAATCCCGGCGTCACGAGCCGCAACGATCGATTGCCGCCGCGATGGTCCGCGTAAATCGGCGATTTTGACTTGGTAATAGCGAGCCGCCGCCGCCGAAATCGACTGCAACGTCGGAGTTCGCCCGGTTAGCTTCGCCGAGATGAAGCGGCGAGCCGCCAGCGAATCGATTCGCCGCATTTTGCCGAGCTGCGGCGTCGTGCCAAACTCGCGGGCAAACAGTTCGAGCAGCAGCCCCTGTAGTTCCGGCAAATTCACCGCGAACGCTTCGGCCAACTGCTTCGCCGCCGGAGCGGTCATGTCGACTTGATGCTGCAGCGCGAAATGAATCGCGAGCGCTTGTCGCGTCATCGCGCTGGGAGGTTCGACCGGAACCAGCAATCCTGCGGCGAGGCGACTGACCAGGCGCCGCGACAGCGAGTAATTTTCCAGCGGATTCCCTACGCAGGTCGCCAGCACTAATCGATCGGTCGCGACCAATTCGTCGAGCCGCAGGGCCAGCTGTTCTTGCGCCGAGGGGAAATTCGCCAGTTCGTGTAGATTGTCAATCAGCAGTGCGTCGACCGATTTCCACATCGACATGAAATCGACAGGTTCTCCACGACGTGCGGCTGTGGTGATGACGCGGGAAAAGTCTGCGCCCGTTGTAGTTACGACCTGAGAATCGGGGTGAGCCTGTTTCCACCGCGCCAGCAGACCAGCCGCCAAATGGCTTTTGCCGGTCGCCGTCGGGCCGTAGAAAACGACCGGATTCCAAGGAGGACTAGGAGCGTCGAGCGCTTCGACAGCCGTGCGAACGAGACGATTTTCGGGTCCGCCGAGAAAACGGCGCACCGCTCCACCGGGCATCGTCTCAGGGGACGAGCCATCCTGCGCTCCAGGCGCCCAGGGTAAACCGATGGCGAAAACGTCCGTATTCACCGAGACTCCGTTAACGGCCAGAAGAAGCAGCCGCAATGTGCATGCGAAGAGCTTTTATCCAAGCCCGGATTATAGCGGATTTTCGGGCGGATGAATAGCCTCAGAGGGGCTAGATCAGCGTTTAATTGATTAGCGCAAGTTATTGATGCAATTAGAGATACGACGCAAGCCTTCGGCGACTTCGTCGCGGGTCGTATCGCGGCCCAAACTTATCCTCACCGCGCTCTCAATTTGGTCGTTTTCCAGCCCCATCGCGATCAGTACCGGAGACCGTTCGCTCGACCCGCTCGCGCACGCCGAACCGGTCGAAATGCAGACCCCAGCCAGGTCGAGCGCCATCACCAAAGCTTGTCGATCGATGCCTGGAAAGGAGACGCTGATCGTATGCGGAAGCCGTCCAACTTCGGCGCCATGGATGACCGCCGAGGGATCGATTTGGTGCAGCTCCGCCTCCATCTCGGTCCGCATTTCGGCGAGATTCGCATACTTCTCTGCGGACTGTAGCGACAAACGCATCGCTTTGGCCATCGCGATTCCAAGCTCGACCGGTTCGGTTCCAGGTCGTTTGGCCAACTGCTGCCCTCCCCCGTGCAACTGCGGCGAAAGCTGCACTCCATGCCGCAAGATCAAGCCGCCGACGCCGCGCGGGCCATGCAACTTGTGCGCGGTGATCGTCATCGCGTCGACGCCCAGATCGCGAAACGAGACCGGAATTTTTCCGATCGCCTGAATCGCGTCGCAGTGCGTTTTGACCCCAATTTCTCGGCATTTTTCGGCGATTTCGGCAACCGGTTGCAGTACTCCGGTTTCGTTGTTCGCCAGCATCACGCTGACTAGTTGCGTCTCGGGGGTGAGCAACGCGCGGAAGTAATCGAGATCGATCGTTCCGTTCTGCTGAGCCTTAATCGTCTGCACATCGTAGCCGCGCATGCGGAGCAGATCGGTCGCGGCCGAGACGCTTGGATGTTCGATCGATGAGACGATCACTTTGCCCGGTTGCGGTTTGACCATTCCGAAGATCGCCAGGTTGTTCGACTCGGTCCCGCCGCTGGTCAGCAGGAATTCATCACTGGCGAAACCTTCAGTTTTCGCCCCTAAATCGGCCAGGATTTGCTCTTTCGCCTGCTCGAGTGCGGCGCGAGAGCGTCGTCCGAGCGCATGCTGACTCGAGGGATTCACGTAGCCTTGTGCGAAAGCGTGCGCGAGCGACTCGGCGACTTCCGGATCAATGCGGGTGGTCGCGTTATTGTCGAGATAGATCGGCGCTGGTTTCAATTGCTCGCATCCTGGGATTCGCTCTTCTCCTTCGCTTCCTTCTTGGGCTCCGACTTTTTCGGGTCCTGATCCTTCGTGTCCCCTTCTTTTTCCGAATTTTTCGTCTCTTTCAGGATGACGACGCCGACCGTTTCGAGCCGTTCGATTTCCTTGCGGCAGGCCGCGGCGAGATCGGTTTTGCCGGTGGCTTTCGCCCCTTCCTCGGTCTTCTTATAGCTCTCCAGCAGAAACGCGGTGAGGCTTTTCTTCGCCAAATCAGCCCGCGCGTCCTTCGTCAGAGACTTGGTGATCGGTTTGAGACGCGAAAAATCGACCATCTTGTCGATCATTTCCGGCGCCATCCAATAGAGCTTCAATTGGGCGACCTTTTCGACTTCGCTCCACAGCATCCCGGCGAGCAGCGGGTTGTCTTTGCTCCACTGTTGAAGGTCGACTCGGGTGTTTCCTTCTTGTAGATAGTCAGTCAGGTATCTCGGGGATCCCTCAAAACTGACGTTCATATTGATCAGGTCCCATTTGTCTTCCGGCAATTGCAGCGGAGCCCGACTAATCCAGCCTCGATCGACCAGTAACTGCGACAATGGAGGGGTTTGATCGACGTAGGCCGTCGGTCCGGCTTGAACGCCGATGATGGGGATTCTCGCCGCGACGAATTGGCGAATGCGGAAACCATCGGGATGGAATTGCGTTCCGGTGACCAGCAGAAAACCGCTCGAGCAGACGATCAACGCCGTGAGAGCGATGCTCGACCCGAACACGACCAGCGGAAAGATGATCGGCCAATTGCGACCGGCTCCGGGGGACGGCTTGTGAGGAAAAGCAGGAGGATTCGCCATCGGTGCAGTCTCTACGGCTTTGAAACGGAGGAGTCAGTTGGGCTTGCTAGCGGTGCAAAAATGGAATTGGAGCTGGAAAAATACGGGATATCGGCGGAAAATCGTATTCTCGACCGGCAGCCATCCCCCTAAGATTCTGCACTTCGATATCGAAACCTGAGGTCAGGAAAGTACGTGAGTCACGAGTCTTCCGCGTCGGTCACTTTACGATCCTTGGTGATGCTGGCGTTCTTGATATTTCTGCCTGCCGCGGCCCTAGCGCCGGATGGTCTGCGGCGCGTCGTCGCTGCGTTTCAGCAGTCGAGCTCCGAAACGACGACCGTGGAGACGCCCGAAAAACCGCTCGGAAAGCCGCAAGTTCGACCCACGCTGCGCGAGGAGGCGAGTTCGGACAGCCGAGCGTTTCCGCTGGCGGAAGATCCCTTCGCCGAGTCGCTGCAATCGCCGGGCGCTGACAAAATCGTCCCGGTTTTCGACGAGCATGGCCCCTCTCTAGGAAAGGCCCTCGATGGCATTTTATCACAGCGATCGAGCGAATTAGAGGATCAATTGCAGCAAATGGGGGCTTCCTACTACCGCTTGGAGGCCTGGGGCGAAAATCCGCGAATTTACCGCTTCCACTGCATGGCCAAAGTCCGCTACGCAGGGAAAGAAGAATCGAAGCGATTTGAAGCGACCGCCGAGCATCCTATCGACGCGATGCAGAAGACGCTCGAGCTGCTTCACCAGTGGCATAAAGAGCTGAAATCTCGCGGTGATTCGCAATCTCGCTAGAATAACGACCAATCGCTTTTTCCGTCTCTCGGTTTGGCCAAGTTCCCCGCAATGCCTACTCGACTTCGACATTGGACGTATCGACGTCGACTTGTGTGCGGCGCAACTTCGGCTTGGTCGCCGAAAATCCGCAAGAACCGTCGGCCGCTTGGCCGAATAAAACGCCGGACTCCCCCGGCGAAGAAGCCTGAAAGCAAGTATCGCGATTCGCGAATGCAGCGCTTGGAGGCGATTTTGTTCTTGGCTCGGGAGCCCCTTTCCAGCCGCAAATTGGCCCAACTCGCCAACTTGGCGGATGGAACTGAAGCCCGTACACTGATTCGTTTCCTGAACCGCCTGTATGACGCGGCCCATCGGGCGTTTCGCGTCGAACAGTCGGCCGGGGGTTACCAGTTGATGACGCGACCGAAGTTCGCCGACTGGATTCGCCGATTAGGAAACCAACCGGTTGCGGCGGGACTTAGTTCTCCGGCAATGGAGACGCTAGCGGTCGTCGCTTATCGTCAGCCTGTTTTGCGGGCCGACGTTGAGGCGATTCGCGGGGTCAATTGCGGAGAAATGCTCCGTCAGCTGATGGATCGCGATTTGGTGAAAATCAGCGGACGTAGCGAAGAGTTGGGCCGCCCTTACCTGTACTCCACAACCCGAGCGTTCCTGCGTATGTTTGGGTTACGGAATTTGGATGATTTGCCTCGAGCGGAAGACTTTCGTCGACCGATTGGGGATTCGAATACGAACGAAACCACACCCTGTACTGAATCGACGGCCGAAGGCCGTGCGGAGTGAAAAGGAGCTTAACGTGTCGATCACGCTGTTTCCCGAAGTTTCTCGCACCGCGGAAGACGAACTGTCGCTGACTCTGGCGTTCCCGCTGTCGCAAGCGCCGATCGAAGACGAAGAAGACGACGACTACGAGGACGAAGAAGAGTACGAAGACGACGAGGAAGAAGAGTACGAAGAGTACGAGGACGATGAAGAAGAAGAGTATGAAGACGACGATGAAGAGTATGAAGAAGTAGAAGAAGACGAAGAAGAAGACGAAGAGTACGACGAAGACGAAGAGACCGAGTGGGAAGAGGTCGAAGACGACGAAGAGTACGAGGACGACGAAGAAGAATACGAAGAAGACGATGAAGAGTATGAGGACGATGAAGAGTACGAAGAAGATGAAGAAGAAGAAGAGTGGGACGACAGCGAAGAGTAATTTCGCTTAACCACGCTTCGGACTTCACGTCCGCTCGCTCTACCACCAGATCAAGCGAACGGCCTTGGCGAACATGCTAAGGCCGTTTTTTTGTGCGCTTGCTCGCGATGATGATCGAGCGAATCAACTTTCCTTTTCTTAGAAGTCGCCTACGATTCAGAGGAATTGCCCCTCGTTTCTTCCTCTCGAAGTTGGTTGCATGATTGCCATTCTCAGCGACATTCACGGCAATCTGGAAGCGTTGGAGGCGGTGTTGGCGGATGCCGAAAACCAAAGGGCGACGCGCTTCATTTGTTTGGGGGATGTTATTGGCTATGGTCCTGATCCAATTGCTTGCCTGCGCCATGCCCAGCGGTTTGATGTGACGCTCACCGGCGACTGGGAATGGGGCGTAATCTCGCCTGATCCTCAGCATTGGCTGCCGAACCTCTTTCGGCGGATAACGCTGCTCCGCGAAACGATTCTCGCGGAACCGGACGGCGAGCGACTACTCACCTGGATCGCTGGCCGAAGCGATTCGCATCGTTGCGACTCCTGCTTATTTGTTCATGGCTCTCCCGCGAGTTGTCGCGACTACCTCTTCCCAGAAGACATTTACAATAGCCAAAAAATGGATCGATTCTCGCAGCTTGCCGACGGCGTCTGCATCAACGGACATACGCATCTCGGCGGCGTTTTTGACCGCAGTACGTCAGGCGAATGGGAATTCGCTAGTTCGGAGTCGCTCGAGGAAAAAGCGATCCCGCTCCAGTCGCCGATGATTCTCAACGTCGGCTCGGTTGGTCAACCGCGAGACGGAGATCCAAGAGCTTTGTACGTCTTAATGGACAAAGGGACGTTCCGTTTTCGCCGCGTCGAATACGACTACGGGCTAACCGCCAGCAAGCTTCGCGACGGCGGAGATGATATGGACGGCGATCGGCTCGCCTGCGGCCGCTGATCCAGTTGGAAGATTCTCGCGCGAACCTCCCGCCGCCGCTAGCTGTCCGCATCCGGTTGGCAAACCTTAACGCCTGGCACGAAGTTCCCGATCTTCCGCCGCCTGGCGTTCCGATAAGTCGCAGCATGAAACGCGCTCACCTTCACCTCCGTTGTTGTTGTCCGCCGACGGTCTCCGTCTGGGCGGAATCTGCGCGTGGATGATCGGCTGTCGCCGAACGCTGCGAGTACCGCATAGGCTGGGACCGAAGTCTCAGCCTTGTTTTGTTTCTTGATCTGTCCGTTTCGCTGCCTGAGGTCTAGCTGTGGAACCTGCCGCCTGGTTTACGTTGGGAGTCGTCTTCGTCGCGTTTGTCGCGATCGTGAAGAATTGGTCTCCTCCAGACCTCGCGTTTCTGGCGGCGACCGCATTGTTGGCGCTCGCTGGAATCATCACGCCGGCCGACGCGTTCGACGGGTTTTCTAACGCCGGGATGCTGACGGTCGCGTTCTTGTTCGTCGTCGCCGCCGGATTGCGTGAAACCGGCGTCCTCGACTTTGTCGGCCAGCGGTTATTGAACGGGGCCCAAACCGAACAAAGCGTCCTTGGTCGATTGGCGGCGATTGTGATTCCCGCTTCCGCATTTCTGAACAACACGCCGATCGTCGCGATGTTTTTGCCGATCACGCTTGATTGGTGCCGTCGCCGGACCGTCGCTCCGTCGAAGATTCTGATTCCCCTGTCGTTTCTGACGATTCTCGGCGGGACCTGCACGTTGATCGGCACGTCGACCAACCTCGTGATCCAGGGGCTGATGATCAAAGACGGCATGCCGGGGATGGGACTGTTCGAGATCGGGATGGTCGGGCTTCCGTATGCGGTGGTTGGGACAATCTATCTGATGACGATCGGCCGCTATCTGTTGCCGGAGCGCGTTGAAACGATGGAGCAGTTCGGCGAATCGCGGCGCGAGTACCTGGTCGAGATGAAAGTGCCGGCCGATAGTCGCTTGACCGGCAAGTCGGTCGAAGAAGCGGGGCTCCGTCATTTGCCGGGGCTCTTTTTGATCGAAATCGATCGCGGCGGCGATATCGTTGCGCCGGTCGATCCGCAAGAGAAATTGCGGGCCGAAGATCGCTTGGTCTTTACCGGCGTCGTGTCGAGCGTCGTTCAGCTTCAGCAAATCGCCGGTCTTGCGCCGGTCGACAAAGCGGCTGATCTGTCGGCCCGCGAATTGACCAAACGGCAGATGTGCGAAGTCGTCGTCTCCGCCAACTCGCGCCTTGTCGGCCGCAGCATTCGCGACGCCGACTTCCGCGCGGCGTACGGCGCCGCGGTCTTGGCGGTGCATCGAGCCGGTCGCCGTATCGAACAAAAGGTAGGCGACATTGTTCTGCAGCCAGGCGATACGCTCCTGTTGCAAACGCCGTCGCACTTTGCCCGCGCCCATCGCAACGACCCCGCGTTTTACCTGGTGAGCGACGTCCAGCAGTGGCGACCGTTGCGTCGACATCGCGCCTGGATTGCGATTCCGCTCTTCGTCAGTCTGATCGTGGTGATGACGACCGGGTGGATCTCGACGAACATCGCCGCGGCGCTGGTCGCCGCCGGGATGGTTTACGCCGGATGCATCTCGGCCGGTGAAGCGCGGCGCAGTATTGAATGGCAAGTGCTGATCACCATCGCCGCGGCGTTTGGGATCGGAGTCGCGATGGAGAAGTCTGGCGCCGCGCTGGCGATTGCGGAACTGCTCGTTCACGCGACCGAAGGCGCTGGTCCGATTGTTGCGCTGGCGGCGGTATACATCACCGTTTCGATCCTGACCGAACTGATCACCAACAACGCGGTCGCTGTGCTGATGTTTCCGGTCTGCTTGAAGATCGCCGAGTTGAGCGACGCTTCGCCCCGCCCATTTCTGATGGCATTGGCGCTGGCGGCGTCAGCCAGCTTTATGACGCCGATCGGCTATCAGACCAACATGCTGGTCTACGGTCCCGGCGGCTATCGCTTCGCCGACTTTATGAAAGTCGGCGCCCCGCTGAATATCTTGCTGGGGATCATCGCCGTGATTCTGATCCCACTGATCTGGCCCTTTTAAGAAAGGCGAAGTAATCGTAGCCCGAGGCGCAAGCCGAGGGAATGCGGCCGCAAAGCACGCAGCACCGTCACTCGCCAAGATCGCCGAACCCCAACACTTCCTCTTCTTCCGGCGAGATGATAATCCGCGGCTTGACCGTAATGATCAGCTCCGTCGAGACCTCACTGAGTCCTAGCTTCTCTTCTTCCTCAACTTCCATAAACAATCCGCACGGCGTCACCGTTTGCCAATCGATCACCGCTTCTGTTGGACCAACGACCAGCGCGGAACGCTGGCTTTGCGAGCTAGCTGGATAAAAGCCGTCGACGAACGCCTGCACGCGCTGCTCCGGCAAAAGAAAGCTGGAGGGGCGAGACGGCACGAGATCGCTCCACGATTTGACTTGCGGCTGGCCGCCAGCGACGTTGCCGACGAGGACCACGAAGAGGCCGAGGGTTAGGAACGTTCGCATCCGATTCTCCTGAAGGAACTCCGATCAGTTCCCATCAGGATAATGCGGGGTGAGGAATTGCTCCTAGAGCAAAAAAAGGCCGTTCCGGGCCGCTTAGTAATCCTCAAACGTGATCTTTACCAGCGACAACTGCCGCTTCGCCTGGACGGCGCTGAGGGGCAGATAGCCATCTTTGACGACTTCGGCCTGACCTTCCTGGCTGTAGATGAACTTGATGAACTCGCGTTGGAGCGGATCGAGTTGTTTGCCGTTGTAATTGACGCCGATCAATAAGAACCGGGTGAGCGGATACTTGCTGACGTTTTCCAGCGTCGGTGCGATGAAGGGACCGCCGTCTTTGGAAATGGGGACGGTGCGAACGCCGGGGTTTTTGAAACCGACGCCGCTATAGCCGATGCCGACCGGATCGTTGGCGACCGCTTGAATGACGGCGGCGCTCCCTGGTTGTTCCTGGACGGAATCGCGATAGTCCCCTTTGAAGAGCGCCTTCTCTTTGAAATAGCCGTAGGTCCCGGAAGACGCGCTCCGTCCGTACAAACTGATTCGCTCTTTGGCCAGATTACCGCCCAACCCCACTTGGCCCCAAGTGCGGAGATCGGCTGAGCCGCTCTTGCGGGTGCTCGAAAAGATTCCGTCCAAATCTTCGAAGGAGAGGCCTAAGATTGGATTGTTGTTGTGGACGTAGACCGCGAGCATGTCGATCGACGTGCCGAGCTGCGTCGGTTTGTACTGATGACGTTTTTCAAACTTGTCGATTTCGGCCTTCGTCATCGGGCGGCTCATCGGTCCGAAGGTCGCTCTTCCTTCGGTTAACGCGGCGGGCGCGGTCGACGATCCCTTCCCTTCGATCTCAATTTTGACGTTGGGGTAAAAGTCGTTAAAACGCTTCGCCCAGAGCGCCATCAAGTTGTTCATGGTGTCCGACCCCATGCTGCTGATCGTGCCGGAGATTCCCTGTTGGGGTTTGTACTTCGGCAAGTTCGGATCGACCTGCGTCTGGGCGACGGCGGTTTGCCCTGCGCAGAAAGTGATGAGAGCGATCCACAGCAAAGTCGAGCGACGAGTCATGAGATCAACCTTGAGAAAGTGCGCCGGGCGATTCGGGCGAGGTGTCTGAATTTATAGGCAATTCGTGGACGTTTCAAGGAATTTCCAATCGCCGGCCGCCTCATCATTCATTTCTTAACTTGGAATACAGATCATCGCGGGCTTCTTCCTCCGTCGCAAACGTTTTGATTCCGGTTCGTCGGCCTCGCTCGCTGTAGTAGGTGCTCCATGTGCCGTCGGCGAGTTGCTCGAGACAATGCGCTTCGTTGGGCAAACCTCCTTCGAGCGAAATGATTTCGGCGGCGGCCGCTTCTTCCAGAGTCGTGACGATCTGTTCGACGTCGCTCGTGAGCGTCTCCACTTCCAGAAATCCTTGCTCCAGCCAATGTTCGACCGACTTCACCAAATCGTACTGGACGCCGCCGCCAGGTTGACCGAACCAAGGCGCCGCTTTTCCTTCGAGCGCCGGCAGCGGTTTGAGAACGCGATAAACGTAGTGCGGTTTCTTGAGCGTCCCCGGCGCGAGCGAAAGATCAGCCGGAGGAACGCCAAGGTTGGAAACGAACGTGCCGCCGGGATAGCCCCATCGCTCAAGTTGCACACCGGCGGCGATTTCCACATCGGCCGGCTTCCCTGCAAAACCTTCGTCCGGCGGCCAGCGGATGCTGCCGTTGGGATTGGTCCACTTCGAATCAACGACCGCCTGGCGATCGCAAGCCGAAAGCAAAACGAGAAGGAGTAGAGCGAGCGAAAGACGCTTGGCGGGCGAGAGGTAGCGCATGAGCAGATTCGATTTTCGTGAGGCGAGCTGTCGATAGCGTTTGATTTTAGCCGGCCGACGGGGAGAGCGTACAAAAAAACATGCCAGGCGGAACCTGGCATGTTTTGAAGTTCAATTGCTTGATGGCAGCGGCTTACTTGCCCGCTTCCGGCTGGACGTACTCCATCGCCAGCAAGGTGTAACCGGTAACCAACACCGGGCTTCCTTCCATCCAGCGGGTCGTTTCGTTGACCCAGCTGCCGTCCTTTTGTTGTCGTCCGAGGAGTTCCTTTCGCAACTCGGCGCGCCACGGATGCTTGGCGCCGTCGGCAGTGCCGAACTCTTCTTCGCCAAAAGCGTCCAGCGCTTTGGCGGCGGTCAAGTAATAGTAGAACAAGCCTTGCTGGCCCAAGCCCGGGTTTTCGTGCAGGGTGTAATGCTTGCCGAGCCACTCGGAAGCGGCTTTGACGCGCGGGTCATCTTTGTCGACGCCAGCATAGATCATGCTCTTCAGACCGGCATAGGTCATCGAGCCGTAGCTCCGCAGACCGCCGTTGGGGGTTTCGCCCGCTTGGCTATTGCCGCCGGCGGCGATGGTGTAATAGAAACCGCCGTCCGGGTTCTTGGCCGGGAATTCCGACGTGTTGTGTTCCGATTCGAGGTTCTGGCAGCGCGAAACGAAGATCAGCGCCTTCTTCATCGCTTCGTCTTCTGGACCAGTGCCGGTCGCTTTGAGCGCTTCCATCATGAATGCGGTGTTCGACAGGTCAGGACGTTTGTGACCGCCGTAACCGGCGCCGCCGTAGAAAGTATCCGATTCTTCTTTGTCTTCGCTGGCGTCCCACTGGATCCCTTTCAGGAACTTGTCGGTACCGGCCAGCAGTTTGTCGTAGCGGCCATCTTTGTTTCCGGCGGCGAACGCCAGAACGGCCAACGACGTTTCGTAGTTCTTGTGGGTGCTCCCTTCAGCGTAGATGCCGCCATCTTCCTTGATCTGGGATTCCAAATAGGTGAGGGCCTTCTTCGCGACCGGATCGTCGGCGGTGCGGCCATGCGAAAGAATGCCGGCCGTGCAAAGCCCGGTCACGCCGATTGGGGACGCTTCGCCGAACGAACCATCTTCGTTTTGTTGTCCGGCTAGATAGTTAATGGCCGAAGTGATCGCTTTGTCGTAGGCGGCGCGGTCGTCGTCAGCAGCCAGGATCGGCGAGCAGAACGCGACTAGCGCAGCGATGGCCAGTCCTCGACGGAGTGAGAAAAGAGCAAGCATCAAATTTCCTCTTCTGGAATGAAAGTACCTGGGAGCGGATGTTGGGATTGTTTCCGCTCGGAAACCGGCGTAATCGGTGACTGGCCTGCCACCCCGATTTTCTGGAGGGACGCTTCCATTCTAGGACCGCCGGCGTTGGAGGCCAGCAAGTTCTAGTTGTAGGGATTATTCGAGCACGGCGAGAATCTCAGCCTCGCTCATGATCAACAACTCTTGATCTCCGATCTTGATTTCGGTTCCTGCCCACGAGGAGAACAAGACCCGATCCCCTTCCTTGACGTCGTGCCCGGCCCGCTTGCCGTCGGACAGCAGTCGCCCGTCGCCGACGCTGAGGACGCGTCCTTGTTTGGGCTTCTCTTGAGCGGAGTTGGGAAGCACGATGCCGCCGGCGGTCGTCTCTTCGGCGTCGAGACGTTTCACCACGAGGTTGTCACCAAGGGGAACGATCTTCATCTTTGGATTGAACTCCATACAGGGCGCAAAGTCGCGATCGATCTTCTTTCGCGAGTTCTCTTACCGATCCAAGGGGATGGACGGGCGCAGCGAATAGGGGTCTGCGCGTTAAAAGAGGCAATCCACGATTCTGGCATCTGACCGCGGGAGTATCAAGTCGAGGAAAAGACCCCCCGGCTGGCGAGAATCTCTCAGTTTTTGCTTGAACTCAAGTGTCGGTTTCGCTAGGTTGACGTTTCAGGCAGTAACAATTTTGGCGATGTCGAAAAACGAAACGGCCATCCTGAAAATCAGGATTCAAACCGTAGCAACGTCAAAATTAACTCTCAAAAGAATGCGTCACGTCCGGATCTTCCGCCATTGGGTAACAAGCCCGCTGACGGGAGACCTTATCATAAGTTAGTTGACGCGAAGGGATGCGCGAGATTGCCGTCGGGACGACGGAGATACGTCGTACCACCACGAGCAGCCGGTTTTCTGCTCGCTTGATTGATCGCGATTCGCCCATCCGCGACGATTAGTCGCAGCCACATGTTCCCTTTCCTCGATAATTGTGGCGAGTCTCGGCTAGGAGGCGTTTTCGGCAGATCCTCAACCTAGGATCGATCCGGAGCGTCGAAATCAAGCGAGCGCTTAACTGCGAACGCTAATGGGACCTCAGGTCCTTGGTTCGCGACGCCGGTTGCATCGAATGCCGCCTTGGAGCGTGCCCACATGCGCGTTCGAAGGCGGCTTCTTTTTTAGCTCCCCTTCTCCGGCTGCATCGCTTTCCGACTACAGCTTGTCGGACGCCATGGCGACCAGAAACAACAGCCAGCCGGCCATCAGGACCAAGAGAAACCGCATCACCTTCGGATGCGCCTGCGGCGGATCGCAGGTCGGCAGCATGTAGGGAGAAAGCTCGGCCGGCGGCGGCGATTTTTTCTTCGGTCGACTCATCGCGGGGAAGATTCCTCGGTAACTTCGATCCGGAAATCACGGACGAATGCGTCCTCAAAGTCGTAGACGCCGTCAAAATCTTCGCGGCGATCTTGCGGCGACTTCTTCATCATGCCGATGTCGATTAGGTTGTAGACGATGTCGCCGAAGTGGCTGGTAGTCTCGACGCCCCAGCTGTTGAGGACCGTCTTGGCCATCAGGCCGTACTGCTGTTGGGCGAAGTTGCGGATCGCTTCGCACAGCATCTGCCCGGTCAGGTGACGTTCCTGTTCCTGCCACTCCGGATCGTCATCCTCATCGTCGAACTCGTCGTCGTCGAGGATCATTTCCTCTTCGTCGAGGGCGAGATCGTCGTCTTCCTCATCCTCGTCATTCAGCTCGAAGTAGTTTTGGCCGAAGGAGAGCGCTTCGCGCACAAACTGGTACGCTTCCAGCTTAAATCGCGGATCATCTTTCAGCATCCGCATAAAGTCGGAATAGGTTTCGTCAGTCATGGCGTACGTGGTGGTTGGGCGAAAGGTTGGATTGCGGTGCAATACGGCGGGGCGCTATTCGCCCGCCGATGCATCATCGTCCGGAGACGACTCGTTACTTCTATTTTGGGATGTATTTTCGCCTCGGTCTGGTTTTCGGCGTTTTTTCGCCTGCGGCGGGGCCGCTTTGACCACCGACAAAACTTCGCCGGCGTCGACCAGAATCGTGCGATTATCTTCCATTCGCAAGAGAACCTGACCGGCCAGGATCTCTTGATTGATCACTTTTCCTCGTCCGTCGCGCGTCACGACGTCGGCGCCGATCGGCGGCAGCTCGCGCTGCAGTTCTTCGTACGTATCGTATTCGTAGCGGAGACAGCACTTCAGTCGCCCGCAGCGTCCGCTGATCTTGGTCGGATCGAGCGTCGCCTTCTGCAGCTTGGCCATCTTCATCGAGACCGGCGGCATCTCCGACAAGTGCGTGTTGCAGCAAACCGGTTTGCCGCAGTCGCCGTAGTCGGCCAGCAGTTTCGCTTCGTCGCGAACGCCGATTTGCCGCATCTCGATCCGCGTATGGAACTCGGCGGCGAGCAACTTCACCAGATCACGGAAGTCGACCCGGTTTTCGGCCAGGTAATAAATGACGATCCGTTCTCCGCCGAACAAGTGCTCGATGTCGACCAGTTGCATGTCGAGCTGCAATTGCTCCACGAACTTGCGGCACAACTCGAATTCGCGCGACGAGTTGTTCCGCAAATGCGTGATTTCGCTTTCGTCTTCCGCAGTCATCCCGCGAAGGATGTGGCCGCGAGTCGGATCGGGGAGCATCGCGACCGCTTGGTCGGTCGCAGCGCACAACACCGTTCCGTTCTCCAGGCCGCGCTTGGTCCGCACGATGACCGACTCGTCTCTTTGAAACTCGTCTTTCGCTCGTGCCGAAAATACGCCTAACAGACGCATCGACCCGTAACGGACTACGTAATCAGCCATCAGCCGTTTCTATGTTTTTCGACGCTCGCCGCGACCAGCAAGTCGACGGCGCTCGAAGGTTATCGTCAGGAAAGGGAACGCGCCGCGTAAGGGGCGAATTCCGGCGGACAAGTCTACTATAGCCGTACCGGATAGGGGAATGCGAGAACCGCGGGTAGAAACCGCCGGAAGCGTTACAGCAATTCCAACACATTCTCGGGGGGCCGTCCCAAGCGGGCCTTTCCGCCGCTGACGACAATTGGACGCTCGATCAGCGCAGGATGTTCCGCCAGGGTCTGCAGGATCTCCTCCGAATCAGCCGGTTGCGGTAATCCGAGCTTTCGCCAATCTTTTTCCCGAACCAGCAGCTTCGCGTCCCCCCCGAGCTGTTTCACTAATTTTGCTAGCGTTTTTTCATCGAGCGGCGACTTCAGGTACTCGACGATCTTGGGCTCAACCCCATGGGATCGCAGTAGTTCCAACGTTTGGCGGCTCTTTTGGCAGCGCGGATTGTGATAGATCGTAACCTGGGAAGACATAGAGCATCCTAATAAGTAACGCCGCAGACGCACGAAACGCATGCTGCAGACCGCTTTAGGATCAATTGGCGGGCGAGTCGGGTTCGTTGACACCCCCTCACCCCTACCTATAATTGAGCGGTTTCTGCCAGCAAAGCCAGAAGCGCCTGGATCGTTGGCGCTTTGGAACAAGATATTTTACGGTTGTGGAGATGATTCGCCATGGCGATGGAATTTAACGAAGCCAATTTTGAGACGGAAGTGTTGCAGTCGGCCGAACCGGTTTTGGTTGACTTTTGGGCCCCTTGGTGCGGTCCGTGCCGTCAACTCGCCCCGGTGATCGACCAGCTCAGCAAGGAATACGAAAGCGGCGCCAAGGTTGGTAAGGTCAATACCGACGAAAGCCCGAACCTCGCTCGCAAGTACGGCATTCAGAGCATCCCGACGGTCATGGTCTTCAAAGGCGGCCAGGTCGTCTCGCAGTTCATGGGCGTGCAGCCGAAAGCCAAGTTGCAAGAAGCGATCGACAGCGCGAAGGCTTAATTGGGGCTAAGGCCCAATTGATCCAAGCAAAGCGTCGATGCTGGCGACAGCAGCGATAGCAAAAAGCGCAAAAGGGAGACCCCGGTCTCCCTTTTTTTATGCGCAAAAGTTTACCAGGACGAACCAGATTGAATGTCGATGGCGAAAACTGCCGATGTCAAATTAGGAGCGGAGGACTTTATCGGTTGTAACGCTAGCTAACTCGTCGATCGCCTCATGGCAACTCAGCGCAAAACACGAAACGAGCAGATGCCCGAATCGCCGGCCGAAAAGAAGTCGGTCGATGCGATGCGCGTCGATGGTCCGCACGTGCCAAGCAGCGCTCCGGCTACGCCAGCGCCCGCCAAAGAAATGACCGACGACGACATCGTCGCCAAGCTGGAACCGCTCGAACTTTCGCCGGCCCAGCGCCGTCATCTGGAAGAGTTGTCGAACATTCTTCGCCAGCAACGGACCGAACTCGAGCGCCGCGAAGCGCAACTGCAATCGCAGATGGCGGCGATCGATAACGAGGCCCGCATCGCACGACTCGGCGTCGATCAACATGCGGCCGCGCTCGCCGAACGAACCAAACTGCTCGATCGCCGTGAACGCGAACTCGCAGAGCGCGACGCCGCGCTCAACGATCGCCAGAACGAAATCGAAGCGCAGGTTCTGAAGCTCGATCAACAAGCGGCCAAACTCGAACAAACCCGCGGCGCGCAAAAGCGCGAAGACGCTCGCCTGGCGAAGAGCGCCGCACAGTTGCGGATCACGCAAGAATCGCTCGAAGAAAAAGCGACGGCCGAACGGCGCGCCGTTGATCGCAAGCTGGCCGAAGTGAAAGGGCAACAAGCGGCGGTCGAAAAGTTCTCGGCGCAGATCCGCGACCGAGAGCGACAACTGGACGAGCGTCAGCAGACGCTCGAAAAGCGCCTGGCCGAACTCGACGAGATCGCCGCGCAACTTGCCGACGCCGAGCGAGGCCAAGCCGGCGACGCGCTCGTCTATAGTCGCGAACAAGCCGAACTGGCCCGCGAACGCCAAGTGTGGGAAATGGAGGTTTTGCGGCAACGCGAACTGCAAGAGCAGGCCCGCAAACGGGGCGAAGCGGAGCTGATCGAGATGGCGACCCAGCTCGACCAGCGACAGTCGCGCCTTGAACAGCGCCAGGCCGCGGTTGAAAAGATCGAACAGGAACTACGCGAGAAACATCGCGAGGCGCTCGAATCGCAACTGGTCGTTGCGGAACTCTGGCCTGAACTGATGCGACATACGCCGACCGCCGAATTGACTCGACGGACCGCCGAACTGCGAGTGAAGATTCGCCAGTCGCATGAAGACGCCGCCGCGATTTGGCGACGCCGTCAAAATGAAGTCAACGATCTGCTCGCTCGGCTCGAAGAGCGTCGGACCGAAATCGCCGACGAGTATCGCCGCTTCCAACAATGGTTGTCGGTTCGGCACGAAGACCTCGAAAAACAGGCGGCCCGCTTGGCCGCCGCCGAACGGGGACTGTCGCAAAAGATGCGAGTTTCTCCGGCGGAAACGAAAAAAGCCTGACCCAAAGGGCCAGGCTTTTTGATTGTCATCGAGAAGAACTCTAGCGAGCGGTAGTCGAAACGCTGTTGCTCAGCGATTCGCTTGGCTGGGGCGCCTTCTTCATCTCGGCTTCGTACTTCACGACGAATTCCGAAGCTTGCATCGCAGTGACGATTTCCTTCCGCGAGAAGTAAGATTCGCTGCGGCCATCGAGATGATGGATCGTCTTGCCGGCCAGCTCTTCCCAGCTCATGTCATTGTTCAAGTGCCACGCGGTCGCTTGGGCGACGCGTTGATCGATTTTGCCGCTGCCGAGCATGTGCAACAAAGTCGCAACGCCAGGCTTGGTGGTGTACTGGTCGATCGGCTTGACGTCATACGGAATTTTCGGATTCGGATCTTCCAGACCGTGGTCGAGACAAACCCCTTCAACTTTCACTTTCTGGGTCTTTTCCGGCATGACGTTGAAGAATCCGCCGCCGCCGCCGCCTTGACCGCCAAAGCCGCCGCCGCCACCAAAGCCGCCGCCGCCTTGACCGCCGAAACCGCCGCCGCCGCCGCCGAAGCCTTGGTTACCGCCGCCACCCTGACCGCCGAAGCCGCCGCCCCCTTGGCCGCCAAAGCCGCCGCCCCCTTGACCGCCGAAACCGCCGCCGCCGAACTGAGCGAGCGGGACGCCGGCGAACGCCGCAGGCATTTCCACCTTCAACTTCTTGGCGGTCTTGTTCGTGATGATGAACGTTCCCTTTTCGGAGTTCATCGGGATGAATTTGACGTCAATGATGCCGTCTTCCATCGCTTTGAACATGTTCACTTCTTCCGCCTCGGCGAAACGACCCGTCGAGTCGTCATCCGCAGCGACCGGAAAGGAAAAAGCGAGAGTGGCCAAGATGGCGAAGGATGTCGCCAATCGCTGAAAAAATTGCACCTTCATTCGAAAGAGCTCCTCTGTCTGCGGCGCCTGGTTCCAATAGAGAGAAGATGATGACGAGTTCGCAGGCCGAACTGCCATGCGTTGAGGGCGCTCGCGAACACGAGTGCGCTCGAGTGTTGTAGTGAAATTTTAGACTAATCGAGATTTGTTTCCCGACCAAGCGATTTGCAGTAGAATTGTCCCACCTCTGGCGGTTACTGCGCGAAAAGCGCAATAACCCCACCACGGATGGGGTTGTGATCGTCTTTTCCATTCCATTTTGCTTGTTTGGAACGGCAGTCGCCAAGAAATGAAAAAAGCCTGACCACGTAGGCCAGGCTTTTCGGAGGATTGCTGATTCTGCAGCGACGCTTATTTGGCGTCGGTCGAGACGCTTTCGCTCAGCGATTCGCTCGGCGCCGGCGTCTTTTTCATTTCGGCTTCGTACTTCACGACGAACTCGGAAGCTTGCATCGCGGTCGCGATTTCCTTTCGCGAGAAGTAAGGTTCGACGCGGCCGTCGAGATGTTTGATCGACTTGGCGGCCAGCTCTTCCCAGCTCATGTCATTGTTCAAGTGCCACGCGGTCGCTTGGGCGACGCGTTGATCGATCTTGCCGCTGCCGAGCATGTGCAACAAAGTCCCGACGCCCGGTTTGGTCGTGTACTGTTCGATCGGTTTGACGTCGTAGGGGATTTTCGGATTCGGATCTTCGAGGCCGTGATCCAAGCAAACGCCGTCGACTTTGACCTTCTGCGTTTTGTTCGGCATGACGTTGAAAAAACCGCCGCCACCGCCGCCGCCTTGACCGCCGAAGCCGCCGCCGCCACCAAAGCCGCCGCCACCGCCGCCGCCGAAACCGCCGCCGCCGCCGCCGAAGCCTTGGTTACCGCCGCCACCGCCGCCGCCAAGTCCGCCCTGACCGCCGCCGAAGCCGCCGCCACCTTGGTTGCCGCCAAATCCGCCGCCGCCAAATTGGGCGAGCGGAACGCCGGCGAACGCCGCAGGCATTTCGACCTTCAACTTCTTGTCGGTCTTATTCGTGATGATGAAAGTTCCGCGTTCCGCGTTCATCGGAATGAACTTCACGTCGATGACGCCCTGATCGATCGCTTTGAACATGTTGACTTCTTCCCCTTCCGCGGCGCGAGCCGGCGCGGTTTCGGCGGCGTAAGCGCCAACCGAAAAAGGAAGGGAAGCGAGCAGAGCGAACGTCATCGCCAAACGTCGAACGATCATCACCTTCATGGTCAATTTTCTTCGCAGGGTCTTGAGTAAGAAAAAGACGAGTTCCCCCGAAACTACTGGGTCGAAAACACCTATTGAGCTTCCAGGGAATTTCGAGGAATCCCTACGGTAGTCGAGAAATCGAAAAGCTCCTAATGAATTGCACCCAAAATTTGTCTATCCGACCTAGATTTTGCCAAATTCCAAATCGCAACGACTTTCCGACTCTTCTCGCCTCGTTGCAGTTGGGGGTTGAGGGAAGAACTTCACCTCTTTTTCAAATTTTATGCTTTAAGATCCCGCCACAAAGCTGATAATTGGGGTGCTATCACTCCCGAAAAGTTGGCAGTGCAGCGTGATGATCCGTCTTGAGATTTGCCCGCTTCCTCTCCCCGGCGGCGATCCTTCGCCTGGGGCTATTTCTCGACTGACGGCTGGAGTTAGCCCCCATCGGAGGCGGTTTCAAGGAAGGTAGCTTTCTCATGCAGGTTCTGATCTGGTTGCTCGTGCTGTTGGCGGCGCTGGCTGCGCTGACCCAGGCCTACGTCTTTTTCATGCAGATGTTGCGGTCCGATCCCGGTACCGCGCGAATGCAGGAAATCGCTAGTTTCGTTCGCGAAGGCGCCGACGCCTATTTAACGCAGCAATATCGCGTGGTGGCGATCTTCTTCGTCGTCATCTTCGCGATGCTCGCCGCGTTGTCCTACGTTTTCCGAGCGCAGAGCGATTGGGTGCCGTTTGCGTTTGTGACCGGCGGGTTTTTTAGCGGTCTGGCCGGTTGGATCGGCATGAAAACGGCGACCGCCGCCAGCAGTCGGACTTCGGCCGGCGCGCGGATCTCGCTCAACCAAGGCTTGCAGGTCGCTTTTCGCAGCGGCGCGGTGATGGGGCTGACGGTCGTGGGACTTGGTCTGCTCGACATCACCATCTGGTTCGCGGTCTTGCGGTGGGTCTTTCAGCTCAGCTTGATCGACGTGACGGTCACGATGCTCTGCTTTGGAATGGGGGCAAGTTGCCAGGCGCTGTTCGCGCGCGTCGGCGGCGGCATCTTTACCAAAGCGGCCGACGTCGGCGCCGACCTGGTCGGCAAAGTGGAGCAAGGTATCCCCGAAGACGATCCGCGCAATCCAGCGTCGATCGCCGATAACGTGGGAGATAACGTCGGCGACGTCGCCGGCATGGGCGCTGACCTTTACGAATCGTATTGCGGCTCGCTATTGGCGACCGCTGCGCTCGGCGTCGCCGCGTTCAGTTCGCCGGTCCTGGCCGACGCGGCCAACTTGGATGTGCCGACCGCGCAGTTCTACGCTCTCTTCTTACCATTGGCGATCGCCGCCGCCGGCATTTTGCTTTCGATCGCCGGCGTCTACATGGTGCAAACCGAAGAAGGTGCGACGCAAAAGAATCTGCTCGCGGCGCTTGGCCGGGGGATTAACTTCTCGACCGGTTTGGTCGCGGTGGCGTCGATCTTTCTGACGATGTGGCTGATGCCCAAAGTCGAAGGCGCCGTCTACATGTATGTCCCCGGCGTCGCCCTCAGCATCTTCACTGGCCTCGCCGCAGGTTGGTTGATCGGCAAATGGACGGAATACTCGACCAGCGACGAATTCGAGCCGACCAAGAAACTTGCCGACCAGGCGATAACCGGACCAGCGACGATCATCATCGGCGGAATCGCCGACGGCATGATGTCGGTCTGGGCGCCGGTCATCGTGATCGCGGTGGCGACGCTGGTTGCGTTCGGCGCGGCGAACGGTTGGCGGTTTTCTGATCCCGATTACTTCGCGCTCGGACTCTACGGCGTCGGCATCGCCGCAGTGGGGATGCTTAGCACGCTGGGCATCACGCTCGCGACCGACGCCTACGGACCGATCGCCGACAACGCCGGCGGCAACGCCGAAATGTCGGGGCTCGAATCAATTGTCCGTGAGCGGACCGACGCGCTTGATAGTCTTGGCAACACCACCGCCGCGACCGGCAAAGGATTCGCGATTGGTTCGGCCGCACTTACGGCGCTCGCGCTATTGGCCGCTTACGTGGAAGAGGTGCGGATCGGCTTTGAACGCTGGGGAGACAACCTTGCGCATGTGATCGACGCCGATCAGCCCTATCGGGTTTCCAGCGGGTTCTTGATTTACAAAACGGTCGAAGACGAGGCCGAGCACGTTCACGGCTTTTTGGCGTTGCCAGCCGATCGTCGCGACAAGCGAGTCGCGGCGGCATGGAACGAACTCGACTTTTCGCATGGACCGGTGAAGGTTCCGGCCGAGATGATCACCGTCGAAAAGAGCGAGGGGCACGTTCACTTGAAGATGGTTGGTCGCGATACGGAGCTGCTTCCGGTCCATACCGCAACCTTGATCGACTTCACCAACTACTATGAAGCGAACTTGATGAATCCAAAGGTGCTCGGCGGGATGTTCGTCGGCGCCATGGCCACCTTCGTCTTTTGCGCACTGACGATGAAAGCGGTCGGGCGTGCGGCGAAAGGGATGGTCGAGGAAGTCCGCCGCCAGTTCCAGGAAAAGCCAGGGATCATGGACGGTAGCGAACTGCCGGACTACGCGTCTCCGGTCGAGATCAGCACCAAAGCGGCGCAGTGGGAGATGGTTCTCCCCTCGGTTCTTGGTCTGGCGACGCCGATTGTGATTGGCTTCTTATTGGGAGTCGGCGGCGTGCTCGGTCTATTGGTCGGTACGCTCACAACAGGGTTCTGCCTGGCGATTTTCATGGCCAATTCGGGTGGCGCTTGGGATAACGCCAAGAAATACATCGAGGCTGGCTCTCATGGCGGCAAGGGTTCCCCTGCCCACAAAGCGGCCGTTGTCGGCGATACGGTGGGAGATCCGTTTAAGGATACGAGCGGCCCGAGTTTGAACATTTTGATCAAGCTGATGAGCATGGTCAGCGTCGTCGTGGCTGGTTTCGTCGTCCGCTATAGCCTGATGGCGCTCGGGGTGTTCTAGCGTCGCAAGCCGACAATTTTTCCTAGCGTTTAGCGCGCGGCCGGTTCTAGAATACGGGGAATCGTCCCATCCCTTCTCCGGAGACGCTCCGATGTTCCGCCCGCTCGCCGCCTTAGCGGTGATTCTGTTTACCGCTATGCCCCTTTTGGCCGCCAATGTCGCTCGCTATGACGTTTTCGATCAAGCGCTGGAGTGCGACAAAGAACTCGATAAACCCCTTTGGGACGCGCGGGTCTATGTCGATTTTACTTCTCCCAGCGGAAAAACGTCGACGGTCGAAGCGTTTTGGGACGGAGATCGCACCTGGCGATTTCGCCAAAGCCCAAATGAACTGGGTCCCTGGAAATGGACGACTCGCTGCCAAGAGCAAGCGTCGCTCAGTGGCAAGTCGGGGACGTTCGACTGCATCGAATACTTTGGCGACAGCCCCGTCTACAAGCATGGACCGATTCGCCTGACCGAGAATCGACTCTTCTTTCAATACGAAGACGGAACGCCTTTCTTCTTTCTCGGCGACACCGCGTGGAACGGCGTCTTGAAAGCGACCGACGAACAGTGGGATCGCTACCTGACGATGCGCGAGCAGCAAGAATTCACCGTGATCCAATTTGTCAGCACGCAATGGCGCGGCGGCGACAAGACGATTCCCGACCGCGTTTATTACCCGACCAAGCCGATCGGCGTGAACGCCAAAGAGTTCCAGCGGCTCGATAAGCGGGTCGTCGCGATCAATCAACATGGAATGGTCGCTTGCCCGGTTGTGCTGTGGGCGCTCAATCCGAGCGATCCCGGCAACATCCTGCCGGAGAAAGACGCTCAGCGGCTGGCCGAATACATTAAAGCTCGTTGGGGCGCCTACAACGTGATCTGGATGCTCTCGGGCGATTGCCCATTCAAGGGAGACTCGGTCGAACGCTGGAAACGGATCGGGCAAAACGTCTTTGGCGATTCTCAGCGACTCTGCACGCTGCATGCGTCGGGACAAAACTGGATTGTCGACAAGTTCGCCGATCAGTCGTGGTATGACTTCGTCGGCTATCAATCGGGACATGGCGATGCGGCCGGTGCATTGAATTGGCATGTCGCCGGCCCGGTGAAGGACGCCTGGAACAAAGCAGTGATCGCGCGGCCGATCGTCAATCTAGAGCCGAACTACGAAGCCCATCCCGCCTACGAGTCGAAGAAAGTGCACGACGGTCAGCATGTGCGTCGCGCCGCCTACTGGTCGCTCCTGATTTCACCCCCGGCCGGCGTGACGTTTGGTCACAACTCGATCTGGATTTGGAACGAGAAAAAAGGGGACGCCGAAAGCCATGGCAACCTGAGAAACGTCGAACCTTGGACGGCTGGTCTCGAAACGCCAGGGACGAAATCGATGACGGTGCTCTATGACTTCTTCGCCAGCGGCCCGCGCGAAAAGCTTCGTCCCGATCAAGACCTGCTCGCTTCGCAGTTAGGCGAGAAAAACCGGAACCATTACGTCGCCGCGGCGTCGACCGAAGATGGCGCTTGGCAGGTTGTATATTTGCCGGTTGGCGGCAAGATCGGCCTGAAAGCGGAAAAACTGCAAAACCCACGGTTCGCTCGCTGGTTCAATCCACGAACCGGTGAGTTCAGCAAACCAGTCAACCCGACGGCTGACGGTTCGACATTAACCTTCGAAGCGCCCAACAGCGAAGACTGGGTGCTCGACCTGCGGCGCGAACTGCCGTAGCGCTGCCCAAGCCCCCTCAGCATGCTTTGTTGGAGAAACTTGATGACGTCTCGACTTGCCCTGTTGTTGTTGCTGGCGATCTCCTCTGCTCTGCAAGCAGGCGACGATCCGCCGCAATCGAATTCCCCCGATTCCGCCCCTGGCAAACAGACCGCCGCTCCGCTCGCGGACCCGCCGGGCAAGGGTAGCGGCCTATCGCAGATTCCCAGCCAGTACGAACAGGGATACGTCGAAGTTCCGCGCGACGAGAACGCAGCCCCCTCCGGCCGCATCAAGCAATATATTCCTCCGCGACCCGATATGCCGGAACCGCAACCGAGCAAAACGCCCGACGTCAACGTCCAAAACGGCACGGTGCAGTTCGGCATCGTGCAGTATGGTCCGCCGCAGTCGAGCGCCGTGCAGCAGCATGGGACGCTAGAATCGCAATTCAACGGGATGCCGGGCGTCGGTCCGTTCCCTGGTATGGTGACGCCGCCAATGCCCCCGATGCCGCCGCGGATGGTGCGCGTTCGCGTAGCGCTCTTGGAAGCCGAAGGAAAGGTGAAGTCTCCGCATGAGCCGCTGATTCCGGTTGAAGAGATGCTGGAGATGATCAACAACGGAGAGAAGTTCGACGTAATCGACAGCTTCGATTTGACGACCGTCACGGGACACGAAACGAAAGTGCAGCAGGGACGCCGAGAGCCGGTCGTCACCGGCACGCAAATCGTCCCACAGCGCGGTCCGGATGGCCGCGCGACCGCCGCGCGGGCCAACAGCTATTCGCAGCAAAACGTCGGCACGCTGCTCACCGTCGCGCCGCAAATCATGGGACATCGGGCGCTGCTTAAAGTCAACTTCGAACGATCCGACATCGCCTATCCGGATGACGACGATGACGATGAAGAAGAGGACGACGACGATGAAGAGGAATCGCCGCAAGTCGCCGGCGCACCTCCTTCGACGACGACCATGACCATCGACACCGCCGTCCTGCTTGAAAGCGGTCAAGCGACGATCCTGTCGACCCGCGATTCCCACGGCGAACGTCACTTGCTGTTGATCGGAGTCGAAATCCTCGACGCGGGCGAAGAGCCGGGGCAAGGAGGAGGCGGACAGATGGGTGGGTTCTTTTAGAATTCTCTCGCTATTTCCAACTCGCCAGAGCATTCCCCCGCTCTTGCAGCGGGAAGTTAACCCGTTTGCCGTCCGCCACATGCGACGCAAAAGCGGCGCAGACCATTTCGACCGCGGTCCGGGCATCAGTCGCGCTGCATAGCGGTTGGCGATTGTTGTCGACCGCGTCGATCAGGTCTTTGACCCCCAGGACGTGATTGGCGACTTCCTTGCACGCTTCGGGATTCGGTTCCGGCTTGCCGACTCCGGCCGAAGTGATCGGCAGCCATTGCCGCGGCTCGGTCGTTTGATACGGATTGCCTGGCGAGAAATAGGCGATTGGATTGCGATCAATGAAGATCGTCACCATTCCTTTACCGCCGATCAGTTGCAGACAATAGGCCTGACGATCGGTTCCGTCGTCGGCGACCGTGTCATAGTAGGCGACGATCCCCTGCTCCGTTTCGTATCGCGCGTGCAACTCGTTACCGGCCAGCGGACCGAGTCCCTCCGCCCCTTCGCGGACATCGGCCGACGTCACAGGGCGACCATCTTGCAGCATGATCGCCGAGCAGGACCGGGGCGCTCCGGCGAAGTAGTCGACCAGGTTGAAAATGTGCGTCCCCAAGACCCACAGGTCTTCACCGCCGCCGCGGCGATCGCCGACGCCTCGTCCACGCATTTCGATCAGCTTGCCAAGCTCTCCCGAGGCGATCAGCGCTTTGATCTGCGGCAATGCCGGATGGTAGCGATTGCGATGAGCGACCGCGATTTTGACCCCCTGCTTGTCGGCGGCGGCGATGATCTCGTCCGCTTCGGCCGGCGTGCGGCAGAACGCCTTTTCGCAGTAGATTCCTTTGGCGCCGGCGTCGATCGCTGCGAGGATCATGTCGCGATGCTCGTCGACATAGCGCGGCGCGACCGCGACGAACTCCGGCCTTACGTCGCTCAGCATCTGGCGATAGTCGGCGTAGCCCCGCTCTAGCTTCAGCTTCGCTTTCGCCTTCTCCAAGCCGGCGGAGTTAGCGTCAGCGACGGCGACAATCTCGGTGGCCGGAATCTCTTGCCAGACGGTATCGAGCCCATGTCCATAATTTCCACGACCAGTGTGCCCGATCACGGCGACCTTGCGCTTGGGAGCGTCGCCAAAGGCGAGATGCGGCAGAATTACGGCGGCGGAAGTTGCGGCGAGGAAGTGACGTCGTTTCATGGGGCTGTCCAGAGATGGTGGGAAGGAAGCGGAAACGGCAGGTATGCGATTAGGGATCGAACTATCGTAACACGAGACGGCGGCCGGTTCGAATCTTGGAGAAATCGGTGTCCACTTTCGCCGGCGGCTTACGATTAGTTGGGTGGCGACTCAAGTTGTAAGGCTGGGAATTGTTCGTCCGTAAAGCCTTATCAATTTGAATGGAAACACTGGTTTCCCGCTCGCGACCCAGTACATTGATAGACGCTTATTCATGTTTTCTTTTTGAGGACTGCGAACCATGGCGACCCCCGGTGGAGATGCAACTGGCGGTATTATTCCCTACAAGAACCTGCCGGCCCTGATTGGCTATTACCTTGGGATTGTCGGCCTGATTCCATTGATTGGATTTCCGTTTGGACTCGCCGCGGTGATCCTGGGGATCATGGGTCTGGTCAAACGAAATCGCCAGCCGGAAGTGAAAGGAAGCGTTCACGCGGTGATCGCGATCCTGTTCGGGCTCTTCTCCGTCGTCCTTTACGGACTGGTGATCGTCGGAATCATTGCTGCGGCGGCGTCGGGTCACTAGCCTCTGCCGCGTCATCGGCATTTTTCTCTCGCGACGCAATAACGCTGCAGCGCGAGAGAACTTGCCGCGCCGTTTGCAACTGTTGGTCGGTCACTTGGCAATCGAAATAGACCGTCACATAATCGCGTCCACGAGCGTTGATCGTGGAGAGTCGCTGCAACTGGTCATCCGCTAGTGGATGCGTAAATGAGATGAAGACTTCGCGGCCAAAGGGCCAGTCCATCAGAGAGCCGATGCTCCCGCCTAATTCGCCGACAATCTTGCCGCGGCGAGTGCAATGAGCTGCGTATTGATACTGATCGAATTTCACCAAGACAAAGAGGGAACACAGAGTCGCCGCGATCACAATTTGACGCTGCGTCATCGGTATCCCTCTCGGTAGGTTAACTGGCGACAACCTCATTCGCCAGTTTCTCTCCTTTCAGAAACTGACGCAAGTTTTCGGTCGTCACTTGGCTGATCGCTTCCAACGCGTTGCGGGTAAAAAATGCCTGGTGCCCGGTGATCAGGACATTGGGAAACGTGAGCAGACGCGAGAACACGTCGTCCTGAATCACCAGTTCCGAGCGATCTTCAAAAAAGAGATCCGCTTCTTCTTCGTAGACGTCGAGTCCGACGTAACCGATCTGTCCTGTCTTTAACCCTTCAATGACCGCTTTCGCATCAACCAGTCCGCCGCGACTTGTGTTGATCAGCATCACCCCCGGCTTCATCTTGGCGATGCTCGCCTCGTTGACCAGATACTTGGTTGACGGCAACAGCGGGCAATGGAGCGTGACGACGTCGCTTTCGGCGAAGAGTTGATCAAGCTCGACGTACTCAACCCCTGCGGCGACGCATTCCGGATTTTGATGAACGTCAAAGGCCAAAATGCGGCAGCCGAAGCCTTGCAAGATCGACGCGGCGATCTGGCCGATCTTGCCGGTTCCAACCACGCCGATCGTCTTGCCATGGAGATCAAAACCGAGCATTCCCTGCAAAGCGAAGTTCCCTTCGCGGACTCGATTATACGCTTTGTGAAACTTGCGATTGAGGGTCAGAATCAGGCCAACCGTATGCTCGGCGACCGCGTAGGGAGAATAAGCCGGAACTCGGGCGACTTTCACGCCATGTTCGGCCGCCGCATGCAGATTGCAGTTATTGAACCCAGCGCAGCGAAGCGCGATCATCTTGGTCCCGCCGGCGGCGATCGCTTCGATGACGCTCGCCGAAAGTTCGTCGTTCACGAAACAGCAGACCGCGGGAAAATCGCGAGCCAGAACAACGGTCCGCTGCGTCAGCCGCTCCTCGAAGAAATCGTAACAGATCTCGCTCTCGGTTGAGGCGCTTAACAAAAACTCGCGATCGTACGACTTGGTGCTGAAGACGGCGACTTGCACAGCAGTTCCTTTGCGCCCGGGAAAGACCAGATTGGCTCGAATCGAATTTCGAGCGTCGCGATCGACTTTACCATGTCGATCGCCCAGGTCCAGCGCTAGGGAGCAAAGTTAATTCGGCGTGCAGTTTTGCCAGGCGTTTAGGCGACGCCCGGTTCGTTTGGCACAACGTAGAGCGTGAACTGCAGCGTGGTCGATTGTCCGTCGACCCGAATCGTCAAGCGGCGTTGCCCTTCGATGTCGCTGACGATCAGGTTTTCGTTCAGACGAATCGCCAGCGTCAGCGAATGTTTCACCTGATCCCACTGCGCCGGTTGGCTGTCGCGATCGATCTCGAAATACGAGACCCCCGGCAACGCGGGTAATGCGCGCGGCGGATGGCTGGCGTAGTTGAACCGGAGACCGGCCTGACCCAAGCGATAGAGTTCGACCACTTTGTCGCTGCTGCCGATCTTCATGTCGAGTCCGCGGGTGAGCAGGCGATCAACCTGTTGCGGCGGCAGCGAGCTTTCGACGCCGACGAACAGTTTGTTCGAGCCTTCCAACCACGATGGTTCAAGGTCGACCTGCATTCGGAGACCGGCGCCCTCGAAGTGACGTTCGCGATAGTCAGGCTCCACAACCGCGTCGAGCAGCGCGTCGATGTACTGTTTCTGTCGCCAGAAGCAGCCGGCCAGATCGTCATGGTCATAGGCCGGCATTTCCGGCGGACGACGCATCGAGCCGAAGACCGCCAGCTTGCCGATCGTGCGGGCCAATTCGTAGAAGGCGTTGATCGGGTGCGTCCCAGGCGTGAACGCGATCATCTGGATCGCCGGGTAGCATTCGTTGATCGCTCGCAGCTGTTCGAGCAGCTGCTGGTCCCCTTGCCCGCGACTGTCGAACGAGATCTTACGGCTGACGATCTGCGACGAGAGGAGATCAAGCTTGCGCCCCAGGCGATCGTAGATGCGTTGCAAGATGTTCGCTTGCAGCGGACGCCAGGCGTCGCAAGCCAACAGCGGCGGAATGTACGTTTCGTCGAGCTGCGGCACCGCTTCGCCCCGGTCGGAACGGCGGATGCGGGCGATCGGCAGCGTTTCGTAACCGGCGTGATTGTCGCCGTCGTGCAGCAATCGCAAGTTGAGCCGGCGGATCTGGATGGTTTGTTGGTTGGAACCGCTGTTTTGATCTTCGACGTCGAGGTTTTCGACCAGGTAACGCGCGTGTGCTCCCGAACTGTCGGCGACGTTTGATTGCCCCGAAACCAATTGCGGCGCGGCCAGATAGATCGTCAGATTCTGACGATCGGCCATCGCGTGGCGCAAATCCATGACCGGCAGTTGACCGTCGCTGGGAAGGGAAACGGTCACGCCGTCGCGGAGACGCGCTTCGAGCGAACGAACGACGAGTCGCGAGTTGGTCAACGCGTCGATATCGAGATCGATCGAACGGAGGCCCCAATGATGTCGCTGGATCCAGAGATCGCCCCGTCGATTTTGATAGGCCTGGTGCATTTCTGACGCCTGGAAATGATGAGGCGAAAGAAACATTCCTTCGTACCAGTGGACGGCGTTGCTGGTCAGCACGGCAGTTTCCTCGTTAGTCTCTGCAGGCGAAATCGGGGGGAGAATTGCGCACGCCAAGCCGCAAGAACGCCTTGGCGCATGTCGGTTAACTTCGGCCAGATTGCGGGTTAGCGAAGATGAGAGGCGGTAGATTTCTCAATTTGCCGCATGTACCGCTTGCTGCGGATTTGCCGACCAGATCTGCAGTCAGTTGGTCAAGAACGAAAAAACGCTGCTATCCGTGCTGCCCTGCTGAGTCTTCCCTCCGTACTGGAGGCTGCCCCGAGATTCAGCGTGTTGTCGCGGATAACAGCGTAAGTAGACAGTTCCATCGACCGGCATAGACCGATAGCACGAGAAAAATTCAGAAATTCACGATCGCGACTTACCATCATATAGAGGTAACGACACGTAGCCCGCCGCAAGCCAGAGTGGATGGGAAGATAGCGGGATTCGTTCGGTCTCTAATTTTTCGAGACGGGAGTCATAATCTGGTTGTGCTGATCGACTTGCACGACGATCGGCGCGTAATCAGCGAGTTCTTCTTCGCTGTATTGCGCGTAACTTGCGATGATGATCAGATCTTTCGGATTTACCAGATGTGCGGCCGCTCCGTTGATGCAGATCACGCCGCTCCCCGGCGGGCCCGGAATGGCGTAGGTCGTTAAGCGAGTACCCGACGTGATGTTGTAGATGTCGACCTGTTCATGGTCGAGCAAATCGGCCGCATCCATCAGCAGGCTGTCAATCGTCACGCTCCCCTCGTAGTCGAGGCAAGCCTCGGTGCACGTGGCGCGGTGAATCTTCGATTTGAGAAAGGTTCGGATCATCCCAGACTACTTGGATTACGGCTTCGGAGAGAGAACGGCTTATTATACCTTGGAAGTCCGCGCATGAAAAAAGCCCCTCCGATGTCGGAGGGGCTTTTTGCCTGTCAAGGATAACCTTGTAATCAAATAATAGCCAAAATTCTACTCGAGACAGGTATCGGACTCATCTTCCGGCAGGACCGGCGAAGAGTAATGAAGCTGGGCGATCCGCAACGAATCTTCTACGGTGCGAACCAGGACTGCAGTAATCCGGAGAGGAATCTCCGCTTGGCGGTAACCCGCTTGAACCAGAGCAAAACAATCGGCCGCGACCCAGCAAACGTCGCCGTAGCACGATACGCTTCGCCATCCAAAGCGAAAATGTAACGTGTCGGCTTGTTCCCAGTCACGCTCCGCCTGTTCGCAGATTCCGGCTAGACCGAGACGCTTCTCGTCTTGGCCCGTTCCCAGAAGCACCACGTCCGGTTCAGGCAAAAATACCGCCAGCAGTTTCTCCAGATCTCGATTGGCGTAAGCGCTGGCAAAGTCCCGCAGGACCGCCATCGCCTCCGCTTCAAGAGAAACAGTGGCGTACACGAATCAATTGTCTCCAAGCAACAGAAGAGGATTTTCCGTCAATCAGGCATAAAAGCCAGAGGGACGGTGGGATGAGGACAACAAACCCGATTCTAATGTCGGCGTTTCCGCCATGAAAAGCACAATTCTGGCTCCGACAGTATTAATTTTGCACCTTTTCTTGGCGAAAAACTCTGAACATTTCGCATAATTCCACCCCCTCCCCTGGATCTAGAGTTGATTTGCTCCCCGCTCAATTGCGCATTTCAACCGTTTGTGGCGTTTCAATCCGACCCGTGAGCTATCTTATCGCGACGCCATTTTATTATGAATAAACGAGTTCCGATATATGTTTCGCCTGCCTGAACTTCTGCGCTGCTGTTTTGCCGCGGCTGTTTTCGTCAGTGCGCTGTTGTTGTTCCAAATCCAGCCGATCGTCAGCAAAGCGATCCTTCCCTGGTTTGGCGGCAGCCCAGCGGTCTGGACGACGGCGATGCTCTTCTTTCAGGTCGTGCTGTTCCTCGGCTATCTCTACGCCCATTTGACGACGCGCTATCTGCCGCTCCTCTGGCAAGGAGCGGTTCATTTGCTGTTGGTGATTGCGGCGGCGGTCTTGTCGCCGGTCTTGGCCGACATCAGTTGGAAACCATCTCCTGAAGACGCTCCGGCGCTCCGCATCTTGCTGTTGCTCACCGCGACGATCGGGTTGCCTTACTTCTTGCTCGCCGCCAACGGTCCGCTGCTGCAAGCCTGGTTCGGTCGGCGATTCCCTGGCGTATCGCCCTATCGACTCTACGCGTTATCCAACGTCGGCTCGCTGCTGGCGCTGCTTAGCTATCCGTTTGTGATCGAGCCGAACTTCGCCGTTTCGACGCAAGCCGCGCAGTGGTCGATTGGGTTCGGCTTGTTCGCCGCGCTGTTGGCGATCGTCGTCTGGCAGTTGCGCTCGGCGCCGGCGGAAACGCCGACGGGCGAAGTCCCTACCTCTTCGTTGAGCAGTCCCGCGATTTCATGGCGGACGCGAGCCAAGTGGCTCCTGTTGCCGGCCTGGGCCAGCTTTGGCCTGTTGGCGGTCACCAATCATGTTTGCCAAGACATGGCGGTCGTTCCGCTCCTCTGGGTCGCACCGCTCAGTTTGTACTTGCTCACCTTCATCCTGGCGTTCGATAGCGAAGGTTGGTATCGCCGCGAGACGGTCGCTTGGCTGACGATGGCTTCGCTGGCCGGCGTGGCCCTAGTCGATTGGTCGAGCGGTTCGTTGGGACTGGTCGCCGCAATCGGCGTTTACTTCGCTTCCCTCTTTTTCGCCTGCTTTGCGTGTCACGGCGAACTGGTTCGTTTGAAGCCCGAGCCGGCTCGTCTGACCGAGTTCTATCTGACCATTTCCGCTGGCGGCGCCTTGGGAGGCGTCCTTGTTTCGCTCATTTGCCCCATGGCGCTGACCGATTATTTTGAATCGCCGATTTTCATTCTCGGCAGTTTCCTGATCGCCGGCGGAATCCTGTTCTCGGCGACCAGCAAAGCGGTCGCAGCCAACCCCGCCGACCAACCGACACCTGCTCCGCTACCGAAACGCTTGGCCTGGGCGATTCCGCTGCTCTTGGTCGTCGTCTACGGCGAACTTCGCAATTTCAGCGGCGACTATCTCGTTTCGCGGCGCAACTTTTACGGCGTGCTGCACGTTGACGATCAAGCGTCGGACGGAGAACGCCGCCGCATGATGTTCCATGGACATATCGTCCACGGTTTCCAATTCCTCGACGACAAACGCCGCACCGAACCGACGTCGTACTACGCGCCGGAAACCGGCGTCGGCATCGTCCTGAGCGAGTTGTCCGCCGAGGATCGTCCGCTGCGCGTCGGCGTCGTTGGACTTGGCGCCGGAACGCTCGCCGCCTACGGCAAGCCCGGCGACACCTTCCGCATGTACGAAATCAACCCGGAAGTGGTCGAACTGGCGGAAGACTATTTCAGCTATCTGAAAGATTCGCCGGCGAAGGTGGAGATTGTCCTCGGCGACGGACGACTTTCGCTCGAAGCGGAGACGAATCAGAAATTCGACTTGCTCGTCCTCGACGCGTTCAGCGGCGACGCGATTCCGACCCACTTGCTGACGCGCGAGGCGTTTGACATTTATCGCCAACGACTTGCACCCAATGGCGTGATCGCCGTCCACATCAGCAACATGCATGTCGACCTGCGACCGGTCGTCGAAGGTCTGGCCAACGATTGCGATCTGCAAACGCTCTACTTCGTCGCCGCTCCCGACGTCGCCCATCAAAAGACCGGCGCCCATTGGGTGATCGCGACCAACAACCGGGCGCTGCTCGCGAGCGAAACCATCCGCCGCGCCGTGACGATCGAACCATCGCAATTGGTGGTCGATCGTCTCTGGACCGATGACTATAGCAACCTGCTGAATGTGCTGAAGTAACCGGGCGTTCAAACACTAGCCCGCAGCGCAAGCGAGGGAATGCGTCCGGCGAATCGAGTCAGGCTCGCGGCTCGGGCTATTTTTCGGTCGGTTCCGGAATCACCAACTCTTTGGCGTCGGTTGGCGTCAAATGAAACGCCAGGATCTTGGCCGGTTTGTCCGGGTTCATGTTGCGGGTCAACCGATGCAGCGCCATCGACGGTTCGTACAGCGTGTCTCCTGGCTTCAGCCGCACGATCGGGCCATCTTCGACCTGCGTTTCGATTTCCCCTTCCAGGACATAGACGAACGTCGGCCCTGGATGGCGATGCGCCTCGGAGAAATCTCCTCCTTGCCAAGTGACTTCGGCCATCACTGCTCGCGTCGCGATACCGTCGACCTTTTCCTGGATCTCGTGCGACATCACCGGTTTCACATTCGGACCATGCGCCGTTTCATGCGCCGAGATCCGCCAAACCATAGCGCCAACAAAAAGCACAACGGTCAGTGCCAGGAATCGTTTCATTAATCTATTTCTCCGCCTAAAGGTTGAAATGTAGTTGTGCTTCTTTACTAGCCCGCAGCGCGAGCAAGGGAATGCGGCTGCCAACTCTGAACTGATTGCCTTACACATTCCCTCGCTTGCGCTGCGGGCTAGTGTTTTGTCTCTTACGCCGTCGCCGTTTCTTCAATCTCCGGCGCTTTGCAGAACGGCACGGCGAAGCGGTTCCACGCGTTGATGTTCGCGATCGCCGCGGTCAGGTCGACGATTTCAGTTTCGTCGAACTGCGCCGCTAGCTCGTCATACAGGGCGTCGGTCACTTGGTGCTGCGGCAGCAAGGTGACCGCTTCGGCCCAGGCCAACGCGGCTCGTTCGCGGTCGCTATAGCAAGGCGCTTCGCGCCACGCGGCGACCAGATCGATCCGATGCGGCGGTTCGCCTGCTTTTCGCAGCAGCGTCGAATGCATGTTCAAGCAAAACGCGCACCCGTTGATCTGCGACACTCGCAGCTTGACCAGTTCGAGCAGCACATGCTCCAGCGTCGATTGGTGGAGATGCTTTTCGATCGCCATCAGGTGACGGAACGGTTCGGGCGACAATTTGTAGTAGTCCAATCGCTGAGACATTTTTCGACTCCTTGAAATAAGGAAGTTGCTGCGTTCGTTCTTCCCTCATGATACGATTGGTGTGGACCTGAAAAAGGTCCACTTGCCAGCCAATTCAGGGAGCCACTTTTCGATGGTTCAGCGCCGCTCGCAACGCTTTCAATTTGATACGCTCGAGATTGACCGAGACGCATCACAGCCGCTTCATCGACAGCTGGAATCGCAGCTCCGCGAGGCGATCCGGAGCGGGCGACTTCGTCCCGGCGAAAAGTTGCCGTCGACCCGCGGTCTCTGCAATCAACTGCAAATTGCCCGCAACACGGTCGCCGCTGCCTACGAACAACTGCTGGCCGAAGGTTATCTGGAAGCGGAGATCGGCTCCGGCACCCGCGTTTCGCAACAACTTCCCGAGCAAACGGCGCCCTCTTCCGTCGCCAAGAAGCCATCCCCAAAGACGTCGCGCCGCGGCTTGGCGAAGCGTGCCGAAGAAGTAGACCGGTACGCCGATTGGGCGCCGCGGACGATCACGACGCCGCTGCCGTTTCGTCCCCATACGCCGGCGATTGATCAGTTTCCCCGCGACATCTGGCAGCGTCTGGCCGATAGGCGGATCCGTCGCTTGCCGCGGCTGACCTATTTGGGAGTCGATCCGGCAGGTTATCCGCCGCTCCGCAGTGCGATCGCCGCCTATCTCGGCGCATCGCGCGGCGTCGCCTGTTCGGCCGAGCAAATCATCGTTACTAGCGGCGTGCAGCAAGGGTTGGAGCTGATCGCGCGGCTGTTGCTTGATCCTGGCGATTCGTTCTGGCTCGAACAGCCAGGCTACAGTCCCGCGTGGCATGCGTTCACCGCGCATGGCGCGGTCGGCGTGCCGGTGCCGGTCGATGAGCAAGGAATTGACGTCGCGGCCGGTGAGCGACTTTGCCCGCGGCCGAAGCTCGCCTATGTCACTCCTAGCGTCCAGTGGCCTGCGGCGGTGACGATGAGCCTGCCGCGGCGGATGCAACTGCTCGAATGGGCCGAGCAGAGCGATGCGTGGATTATCGAAGACGACTACGTCGGCGAGTTCCGTTTCGCCGCACGTCCGCAGCAGGCGCTTGCGGCGATCGATCCGCATGGCTCGGTCATTTACCTGGGGACCTTCAGCAAAGTGCTGTTCCCTGGGATGCGGCTCGGATATCTGGTTGTGCCGGAACCGCTGGTCCGCGCGTTCGCCACGTCACGTTGGCTGGCCGATCGCCATTCGCCGGTCTTTGAACAAGCGACGCTGACCGACTTTATCGAAGAAGGCCATTTCGCGCGGCACTTGCGGCGAATGCGGAAGTTGTACGCCGCCCGACAAGCGGCGATGTTCACGGCGCTCGAAACGTCGTTCGGCTCGGCGATGGAATTCCAGCGGAATGAAGCGGGCTTGCACGTCGTCGCTAAGGCGAGCGACTCGCGGCAAAATCGTCGCTTACAACGTGCCGCCGACGAGGCCGGCGTCGAATATCACCTGGTCGACCAATACTCGGCCTCCGCGGGAAAGACGCCTGGGATGATCCTCGGCTTCGCCGCATTCAACGAACAACAAATCGCCGAAGCGGCGCAGGCGTGGGCCGATCGATTCTTTGCATAGCGTCGAGCTCCGTTCTCGTCTTGGGAAAAAATTCACGTGCGGGCGCACTTCCCCTCGCTTGCGATTCCGGCGAAACCTCCGACCACGATTCGGAAACGACCGTCCTGGTCCCCGCGCGATCATAATTGCCACCCGAAATGACGTAAGTCGAGCAGATTCGGCCGGCATGTCGTTTGCAACTTCCATCCTTGTACCAGTGAAGGAAAACGCAGTTCAATTCTCGAAGGAGGTCGTTCCGATGGCCACGCATTCGCTCGCCGACGCATTTTTGGAAGAGTTGCAAGACGTGCTGAGCGCCGAAACGCAGCTTGTGAAGGCTTTACCGCAAATGGTGGAAAAAGCGTCCGATCATGCGCTGAAGCAAGTCTTTGAAAGTCACCTCTACGAAACGCAAACGCACGTGGAGCGACTTGAAGAAGTCTTCGAATCGATCGGCCAACCGCCGAAAGCGAAAAAGTGCGAAGCAATGGCCGGCTTGATTCGCGAAGCGGGCGGCATCATGCGGCTCGACGCCGAGCAGGAGGTGATGGACGCGCTGCTGATCGCGGCCGCCCAAAAGATCGAACATTACGAGATCGCGACCTACGGCACCCTTTGCACTTGGGCCGAGCTCTTGAATTTTGTCGACGGACTGCAATTATTAAAGCAGAATATGGAAGATGAAGAAGCGGCTGACGACAAGTTGACGCAGATTGCGCTGACGGTGAATCAAGCCGCCAAAATGGGTCGATAAGGCGATCGGTTGATCGCTGATGGATGGGTCATCCGTAGACGGATTAGCGCTTGTCCAGCCTGACGAGCCGGCGATGCTCAGAAAAATGAGGATTGTCGACTCGTCTTGTTTTTGCGCTGCGGCGGCAAGTTCAACCTTGCGGCAATGATGCGCAGTGTGATTTTGAGTTGTGAATAGGGAAAGAGCCTGACAATTGGGGCGTCAGAGGGGCTAATCGGCCCGGCAGCGCTCATACGCCGCGGAGAGAAAGCGAGTGCCGAACGAGATTAGCGCTTCTACCTCCACCTTTCTCCCCTGTTCCAACAGCGCGGCGCATTGCGGACCGAGCAGGTCCGGCAGATCAACGAGCGCCTCTCGCACGAGATCGAGCGCTTCTAATTCGTCAGGCGAAAGCTCGATCGTTACGTTGGACGTGAGCGACATCCCTGAGGCTGCGATGAGTTCGTCGCTAACGCCCAGGTAGCGAAAACGGAATTCCGGTAGGCGGAACCGCAACCACGCGAAAGTGAGCAGATCGACCGGGTCGGCGTCACCTAAGAAATAGATCGTCTGCGAAGTGCAAAGGCGGTTTATCCACGCCAGATCGAAGCGACTCGGAAGTCCATACCGACCCAGAACGGCGATCTCGGCCGGAGGGAAGTGCTCCCTGACGCTCAACAGACCGCCGATGGTCGCTGGCTTCGTTACGTACAACAAGCCGAGCAGATCGGACTCGGGACCGAACAGCACGTACGGAGCATCGCGTCGCGGCGTGATGAATTCCTGCGCCTCTGCGTCAACGGCGAATCGATGTTCGATTTGGGCGACAAGTTCTTCGTCGTTCACGAGAAAGTTCTACTCTACCGGATACGCTTCTTCCATTTCCTCGAGCATCTCTTCCTCATTCCCGCCTTCGTCGCCGTAGAGCCAGTCGAATTCGGCTTCTACTTCCGCACGCGTTTTCGGTTTCGTCAGGACCAGTGGCGGCATGGGGAATCGAAGGACGAGATCGACGTCTGGCCAATTGCTGCGTTCCTCGTCTTCTCCGACCCATTCGCCGTTCAGTATTTCGCCACTGATCGAGTCGCCGCCGTCGTCGAGTTCGTTCTCAAAGACGCTGAGCAGAAGGTAACCTTTGTCGCGACGTTCGTAGCGAAATTGGCGGCCCGCGGCGTACGGGTCAATCAGCAGTCGAACGTCAAGCTGGCCGGAAAGCTGCGAGAGCGAGTCCGGATACTCGCCCCCTTCCAGTCGAAACTTTTCGAGCGCGACGGCCACGCGTAACATCCGTTCGGTCGTGTTGCAGCGGAATTGCGCCAACTTGGCCTGAGGGTAAGCCGTCATCAACCAGCTAGCCATCAGGTCCGCCGCATAGATTCCGCGAACCGATTGGCTGATGGTCGCCGCGGCCGTTGGCCCCAGATCGCCCCAGTCGTTAACGGCTTGTTGAAGCTGGTCGTCAAACTGCTTGCCAGCGAGCTTCATTTGCAGCGGATCTTGGATGGCGATGATCGCGGCCATCTCGTCGATCCGCTGATTCATTCGGCGCAACGTCGCGTTCTTGTCGATTGGCAAGGAAAGCAGCCACTTGGGACCTTGCGGCCGATCGGGATCGACAAACAGCAAGGAGAACCATTCCTCGTGGTTTTCCCTCACGACCATTTCCAGCAGCATCCACCGTTCGTACTGGTCCACGATGATCGCCGGATCGGCAATCGGCGGCAAGGCCGTGAAGAACCGGTCGATCTCCTCAAGTAGCGCGCGATCGCACTGACCGCTATTCAGCAATTGTTCCAACCCTTGGCAAGCGATTCCGTTGACCGCGCAGGCGACCAACGTGTAGACCATATGCCGCTCCACGCAAGGCAAACGGGTCATGACGAACAGGAGCCGCAGATCGCGCCAGGCGAGTTGCGGTTTCCCTTCGCCAATGTGCATCATCGCGCGAGTCGAAAGGGCCCGAGCCGCAGTCCGCATAACGACCACGTCAGGCCCGACGGTCGAGGCGAGCGAACGGCCGGCGACGAATAGACTGGGAGAGGGACAAAAGAAGTGATCCCGGTCTTCCATCTGGTGAAGCAAGGCGAACGAATCGGCGTGATCGTCGATCCACTCTGCGAGCGGTGGAATCTGTGCGCGGGACCAGGGATGCGAAGTCGCCTCTTCGATATGGTCATACGGATTGAAGTCGAATTCCGCTTCGTCCGTTAAATCGACGCCCCACTTCTCGCTCGCCCAGGCGGTGATCCGCTCGAGGCGTGCGTCGTCGTAATCTAGCTTGTTCAGGCCATCTTTCTGCGGCGGTTCGATCCCCAGTTCCTCGCAAACGATCTGCTGTTCGTTCGGCTCTAGCTCGCACGGCCACGTCGCCCGCAGCAACGGGATCGCCGCATTGTTGTCTTGCGTAACGCCGACGCGCTGTTGCTCTATCACGGCCGTGACGTAATCGACCTGCCCATCGGCGGTCAGCGGCTCCGTCAGGACGGTCGTTTCTGGGGAGATCACCAACCGCCGCGGCGGTCCAAAAATGAACCACAACGGTATGCCGACCAGCAGGAGAAACGCGCCTCCTACCACGAAGAGATAAGTCTTGGTCTTACGCGTCATTTGAAGTTGAGAGTCGCCTGGCGGAGAAATGAGAATCAACCTGCAGATCCCCGCCTCACTTTAGCAGGCGAACTATCGCGAAACAAACGAGTCGCGACTTACCACGTCGTCAGATTCACGTCGACCTTGGCAAGGTCGGGAAAACGAGATTCTATTTGGGCGAAGAGTTCTTCGTCAGTCATGCGATTTCGTCCGGATGATGCGGAAATGGCGAAGGTCGTCAGGTTCCGGACGAACTAGTTAAAAGGGTTTGAAAAAAACGGATCGTCCGACAAATCTTCCGCTTTGGACAATGGTTTCTTCAGTGGCGTTGGGGCTGGAATCGGAAAGCGGATGGCCAAATCACGATCATAATCAGGATCAATGCAGCCACAGAAATTCCCCATGATTGTCCGCGAATCCCCTTCTACGCTCTCTTCAAGCGGCACGTTACCATGGTCATCGACGCCGTCTTCAAAAACGCTGTAGAGCAAGTAGCCGCCTTCGTCGTTACGTTCGTAGTGCAACTCATCGCCAGGTGCGTAAATGTCGCGTAAATCGGCGGTGTCAGGCTGATCGGCAAGTGCAGAGAGCGTCTCGGGATACTCGCCATGTTCGAGATGAAATATGGCCAGTCGTATCGCGACTTGCAGCATTTGCTGCTCCATCGTCGCTTGAAAGAGGTCCTGTTTGGCCCAGGCGATGTTGTAAAGGGCCAAAACGCAAACCACGTCGGCGGCGTAGACGCCGCGAACCGATTGACTGATGGTCGCTGCGGCGATGGCGCCACGACCATCCCAGGCGATCGTTTCCTGGTCGTCCTGATCGGATTGCTGATAGGCGTCGTGCGCGTATTTCGCTGGTTCGTCGATCTTGAGGATCGTCCCCCATCGATCGAATCGCTGGTTGATCCGCCGCAGCATCGCGTTCTTGTCGTACGGAAGATTCAGCAGCTCTGGATATCCATCCGACGCTCCTTCGATGGTGATGTCGGTCATCGTCTGGGCGTTCTGCCCGCACTCTAAAATCATCCAGCGCTCGACGGTGTCGAGCGCCGCTCCAACGTCCAGTCTCGGAGGCAAATCGGCAAGGAATCGGGCAATTTCTTCTAGGAGCGGCCGATCGTAATTCCCGCTGTCGAGCAGGTATTTCATGCCATCGTACGCGACCCTTTCGATCGCATAGGCGTTCGAGACGTCGTCCACGGACGAATCCTTGGAATGGATTCGCGACATCAGGTAGATGAGCCGCAAGTCACGCCACGCGAGACGCGAGTTTCCCTCGCCAATGTGCATCATCGCCCGCATTTTTAGCGCCCGCGCAGCATGGTCCAACTGTTGTCGACCGTCGTTGGTACTGCCGAGCAGCATCCGGTCGGGAAGGGCAAATCGGGGAGGCGGAAAGTAAAACTTGTCCCGGTGCTCCATGTCGTGCAACAAATGAAGTCGCTGTTCATTCTCATCGATCCATGTCGCTAACGGCGGATAGTCGGCGCGACGCCAAGGTCGGTACCGGACGTCCTCCAAGTATTCGCCAGGATCGAAATCGTAGATCGACTCATCGGTGAGATCGACTCCCCACTTATCACTCGCCCAGGAGAGGAAGAGTTGTCGGAATCGGGAAGTCCGAAATTCTACATCCATCCCATCAAATTTCATCTCCGGGATTCCCAGCTCGCGAAACAGATACTCCGTCAATTCCTTGTTGGGCGATTCGTACGGTACGCCTTGCCAGGTCGCTTGCGCAAGCGGAACGGCCGCATTGTTCTCCGGCGTCACGCCGTCGCGTTGTCGCTGCAAGTACGCTTCGCGATAGTCGACCTGCCCATCTGCGGTCAGCGGCTCCGTCAGGACGGTCGTTTCTTTTGAAACTATGAGCCGACGCGGCGGTCCATAAATGAACCAAATGGGGACGCCGATTATGAGAAGGATCGCGCCCCCAACGACGAACAGATAGGTCTTTGCTTTGCGCGTCATTCGGAATCAAGAAATGCCTGGAATCGAAAAGGAGGATCAAAACGCAGATCCTCACTTCACTCTATCAGGCGATCTGGCGCGCTACAAAGAAATTGAGCGCTATCGCGTCGTCAGATTGACGTCCACTTTCGCGACGTCCGCCAGATTCGCTTCCCAGTTGACCAGCACCCGTTCGACGCGGCCGTTGTTCAGCAGCACGGCGAAGGTGGTGGTGTCTTCTTCGGCGAAGTAATGTTTGCGGGTGTAGCTGCACTGGATGAAGTCGCGATCGTACAGTTCGACCGGGACCAACGAGCCGTCCGTGACCGCTTTGTGATAGACGAACTTTTCGGCGTGCTCGATTTTGCACTCGTAGCCCATCTTCTTCAGCATCGCGACGGCGGTTTCCTGCGGCGTGTCGCCGGGGATCTCTTCGCTGATGCGGCGCTCGACGATTTTCACGTTCTCTTCGACCAACTCTTTGGCGAGCGATTTGCCGAACATCATCGGCGTGGTCGTACATCCAGTCGCGGCGACAAGGGAAGCCGCCCCTAGCAGCAAAGCGGTCCGTAACATGTCGTCGGCTCCTTCCGTGGAACAAGAAAATCCGCCGCAGCGGAACAATTGGAGCAGACTTATACAGAGAGCCGCTGATTCAACGCAAGGGATGTTGCCGGGTTGCTAGCAGCGGCTCCAATGACTAATCACTAAGCCCTAATGTCTAATGAAAGAGAGCAGTTCTTCCTGTTCACTAGTCATTAGACATTAGTCATTCGCGATCAAAACAGCTTCTTTTGTCCGCTCGCTTCGCCGAGAGCGCTCAGCGTTTCCTGCAGGAACTCGGCCAGGTCTCCCTTTTCGAGATCGGCGCTGGTGCGGAAGTGGATCCTCACCACGTCCCCATCGCTCTTGGCGTCGATATCCGGCTCATGCCCCAGACCGGCGATACGTCCCAGTGCGACCGCGCCGCGGGGAACGCGAATCGTCAGGCGAACGTCTTCCGGGCGTTTGCTGGTGACGCTCGCCCATGATCCGCTGACGCCGGAGGCCATTACGTTGACGATCATCTGGTTGTTCCAGAGGATCTCGCCGTCGTCGGCCGTGTCGACCAACAGCGCGAGCAGCTCTTCAAGTACGTTCGGATCCCACTGCGGATTCTTGCCCGGCGGGAAACCTTTCCGCGACAGATGCCACTTTTCCCCCAGCTTCTTCCAGGGCATGTGGTCTTCGACGTTTTGATTGATCTGGCCGAGGTATTTTTGGAAGCCGGCGACCGCTTGTTCGAGGAACTCCCAGAACTCGGGGCGGTTGATTTCTTCGTACGTGTGAGCGCGGACTTCGATCTCCTGGAACGGCCCGCGGAGGTTCTTCACTTTGCAGCGCGGTTCGTTGCTGTAGATCGGCAGATCTTCCAGTTCGTTCAAGGTCGGCAGCGCGAGCCGGCTTGGCAGTTCCATCCGGTCGAACGTCCCCTTGGCGACGCGGAACTTCATCTTCAGCAGCCACGTTTCGCCGGTGATGGCGTGGAAGAACCAGCCGTCGCTCTTCTTCAGTCCCGAGATCTCGACGACGCTCCGCGAGTTCCAGTTGATGTCGCTGAAGTCGCCCAGCTCGACGATCTTGTCGACCACGGCCGCGAGAACCTTGCCGTCCCAGTTGCACGCTTCGCCGGTGCGGCCGACCCGATCTTTGGTGTGCCAACGGCGGCCGTCGACTTCCCACGGCATCTTCGTAGCGCGACCGACGTCGGCGATTTCCATATCCCCTTCCCGCTCTTCGTCGAGCGCCGCCGCGTCAAAGCGACGACGTTCTTCGTACGGGCCTGCAGCCAAGAAGGGCGCCAGCGCTTCGCCGGTGTGCGAGCGATACGGCTCTTCTCCCTTGTCGTACGCTTTGCTGTAGTCGACCACATCTTCCGGCGTTCCGGCCGTGACCAGTCGACCCCCTTCGGCGCCTGCTTCCGGACCAATTTCGAGGATCCAGTCCGCTTGCTTCATGACGTCGAGGTTGTGCTCGATCACCACGACGGTGTTTCCCAAATCGACCAGGCGATGGAAGACGTCGAGCAGCTTGCGCAGGTCTTCAAAGTGGAGCCCGGTCGTCGGTTCGTCGAGCAGGTACAGAGTCTTGCCGGTGTCGGGCCGCGCCAATTCCGACGCAAGTTTTACGCGCTGCGCTTCACCGCCGGACAACGTCGGCGCCGGTTGGCCGAGCGTGACGTAGTCGAGCCCGACGTCGCAGAGCGTCTGCAAGATGCGGCGGATCTTGGGGATGTTCTCGAACAGGGTGACCGCCTGACCGATTGGCATCTCCAGCACGTCGGCGATCGACTTGCCGTGATAACGGACCGAAAGGGTCTCATCGTTGTAACGGTGACCGTCGCACGTTTCGCAGGTGACCCAGACGTCCGGCAGGAAGTGCATCTCAATACATTTTTGCCCCATCCCTTCGCACGTTTCGCAGCGTCCCCCTTCGACGTTAAAGCTGAACCGCCGCGGCGTGTAACCGCGCAGTTTCGCTTCGGGAAGTTGCGAGAAGAGATCGCGGATAACGTCGAAGACGCCGGTATAGGTTGCGGCGTTGGAGCTGGGCGAGTTGCCGAGCGGCTGTTGATCGACGCGGATCACCTTGTTGATCGCTTCGATGCCGCGAATCGCGTCATGGGCGCCTGGCGTGGTCGAAGCGCGATGCAGCGTGCGGGCCAGCGAGTTGTAAACCACTTCCTGCATCAAGCTACTTTTGCCGCTACCGCTCGGTCCGGCGATCGCGATCATGCTGCCAAGCGGGAAGCGAACGTTGACGTTACGCAAGTTGTTGTGCCGTGCGCCGACCACTTCGAGCCACTCGCCGGTCGGCGAGCTGAGCTCAAACGGTTTTCCCTTCGCCGCCAATTTGCGGATCGACGGCATGCGGCGATTCGACGGAACCGGAATCGCCTTCTTGCCGCTGATGTAGGGGCCGGTGACCGAATCTTTCGCTTTGGCGACTTGCTTCGGCGTGCCGGTCGCGACGACCGTACCGCCGTTAACGCCTGCCTGCGGACCGAAGTCGAGCAGCTTGTCGCTTCCTTCGATCACTTCATGGTCGTGTTCAACGACGATCAGCGTATTGCCCAGGTCACGCAAGCGATGGAGCGCCGAAAGCAAACGGCGGTTGTCGCGGGGGTGCAGACCGATCGTCGGTTCGTCGAGGACGTACAGCACCCCGCAAAGTCCGCTCCCCAGCTGACTGGCGAGACGAATGCGCTGCGCTTCGCCGGCCGAAAGGGTCGGCGCGGTGCGGCGGAGCGTGAGATAATCGAGACCGACGTCGCAGAGGAACTGAACGCGGCTTTCCAACTCGCGAACGATTTCGCCGGCGATCTTGGTTTCTCGCTTCTTCAGCTTCCACCCTTGGATGAAATCGAGCAACTGCCCCATCGGCATGCTGCAGATATCGAGGACCGTCTGATCGCGGAACCGGACGGCGGACGAATCGTCGCGCAGTCGGCTGCCGCAGCAAGTGGTGCATTCGACTTCGGCGACCAGGCTTTCCAATTGCATGCGGAACGCCGGGGAGAGACGCGACGCTTCTTCGAGCGCCGGGTACAACCCTTTGAACTGGAAGCGGAACAGAGGACGCTTCGCATGATCATCGCCGTCGCGCACGTCAAACCATTCATCGCCGGTTCCGTGCAACAGGACGCGACGATGACGACTGCTGAGTCGATCAAACGGCGTATCGAGCGGCACGCCGGCCGAGGCCGAAAGAGCTTCGAGCATCTTGACCGAAATGTCGTGATGAACGCCTGGCCATAGTTTCAGGGCGCCTTCGCGCAAGGTGAGCTTCGGATCGCTGAGCAGCGCTGTCGGATCGGCGCCGGTTTGCGTTCCCAGCCCTTCGCAGTCCGGGCACCAACCAAGTTGACTGTTGAACGAGAAGTTGTGAGGCGAGAGTTGATCGAAGCTGCGATCGCACTGGCCGCATGACAACTTCTGGCTATGCCGCTTCACCCGCCAGCGGTGTTCCGGCAGTTTGTCGTCGACGTAGGCGACATGCAAGAAGCCGCCGCCGAGGCTCAGGCCGTTCTCGACGCTGTCGGCGATACGACTCCGCGACTCTTCTTTGACGGAGATACGGTCGACCACCACTTCGACGTCGTGATGGCGGCGACGATCGATCTTCGGCGGCTTGTCGAGCGTATGAACGACGCCGTCGACGCGAATACGCTGATAGCCGGTCGCCTTCAGATCTTCCCACAGCTCCGAGTATTGCTGCCCGACGTCAAGCGCGATCGGCGCCATCAGAAAGAGCTTCGTCTCGGCCGGCTCGCTCAAGATCTTGTCGGTGATCATCGACGAGGTTTGCGTGCTGATCGGGACTTCGCAGTCGGGGCAATAGGGCGTACCGAGCCGCGGCATCATGACGCGGATGTAGTCGTAGATTTCGGTCACCGTACCGACGGTCGAACGGGGCGAGTTGCCGAGGTTCTTCTGTTCGATCGCGATTGCCGGCGAGAGCCCTTCGATATGATCGACTTTCGGCTTCTGCATCTGGCCGACGAACTGCCGCGCGTAGGCGCTGAGGCTTTCGACGTAGCGGCGCTGCCCTTCGGCGTAGATGGTATCCATCGCCAAAGAGCTCTTGCCGCTGCCGCTCGGACCGCAGAAGACGGTCATCTTCTCGCGGTCGATCTGGGCGTCGACGTCTTTCAGGTTGTGCATCTTGGCGCCGCGGACTTCGATCACCTTGGCCGCTTTTTGATCGCGCTTTTGCTGAGCCGCTTTGGCGGCTCGCTTGATCTCGGTCACGGCGCGGCTTTGCTTGCCGGCCAGCACCGCTTTCAAAGCTTGTCCCGTGTGTGACTCGGCGACTTCGGCGACCGCTTCGGGCGGACCGCAAGCGACGACTCGGCCGCCAGAAGAGCCCCCTTCGGGCCCCATGTCGATCAACCAGTCGGCCGTTTTGATCACGTCCAGGTTGTGCTCGACCACCAGCACCGTGTTCCCTTGCTCGGCGAAAGCATGCAGCACTTTCAGCAGCATCTTCACGTCGGCGAAGTGGAGACCAGTCGTCGGTTCGTCGAGCAGATAGAGGGTCCGGCCGGTGCTGCGCTTCACGAGCTCCTTCGCCAGCTTGATACGCTGCGCTTCGCCCCCAGAGAGAGTCGGCGACGGTTGCCCCAGCTTGATGTAGTCGAGACCGACATCATGCAGCGTTTGCAGCTTGTGGGCGATGGTCGGGACGTTCTCAAACAGCGCGAGCCCTTCCTGCACGTCCATTTCGAGGACGTCGGAGATCGACTTCTCTTTGAAGCGAACCTCCAGCGTTTCGCGGTTGAAGCGATGTCCTTCGCAGACGGGGCAAGTGACCCAAATATCGGCCAGGAAGTCCATCTCCAACTTGTTGGCGCCGTTCCCTTCGCAAGCCGAACAGCGCCCGCCGTCAACGTTAAAGCTGAAACGTCCCGGCTTGTAACCACGACGACGCGCTTCGGGCAACTGCGCGAACAGGTTACGGATGTCGTCGAAGACCTTGATGTAGGTCGCCGGGTTGCTGCGCGGCGTACGGCCGATCGGCGACTGGTCGATCGCGATCATCTTGTCGAGATGCTCGAGCCCGTCGATCCGCTCATGGGCGCCCGGTTCGCCGAGGCCATGATTCAGGTCGCGGCGCAGCGCTTCGACCAGGATGTCGTTGACGACGCTGCTCTTGCCGCTGCCGCTGACGCCGGTAACGCAAACGAAGCCGCCGAGCGGGATCTCGACGTTGACGTTCTTCAGGTTGTTCTCGGCGGCGCCGACGATCGTCAGCTTCTTCTCGCCGATCTGGCGTCGTGTGGTCGGGACGTCGATCTTTTCGGTGCCGGCCAAAAACTGACCGGTGACGCTGTTCGGGTTGGCGGCGATTTCTTCGGCCAGACCTTGGGCGACGATATAACCGCCGCGGACGCCGGCGCCGGGACCGAAGTCGATCACATGGTCGGCGACGCGCATCGTATCTTCGTCGTGCTCGACCACCAGCACGGTGTTCCCCAGATCGCGGAGGTCGTTCAAAGTCGCCAGCAAGCGATCGTTGTCGCGCGGATGGAGACCGATCGACGGTTCGTCCAGGATATAGGTGACGCCGACCAGACCGCAGCCGATTTGCCCAGCCAGGCGAATACGCTGCGACTCGCCGCCGGAGAGGGTTGGCGCGGTTCGGCTGAGGGTGAGGTACTCGAGACCGACGTTGTCGAGAAAGCCAAGTCGCCCACGGACTTCCTTGATCGCTTCGGCGCCGATCTTCTCCGACATCGCGTCGAGATCAAGATGCGCGAAGAACTCGATTGCGTCTTGAATCGACAGATCGGAGACTTCCGGCAGCGACAGTTCCGGCTTCTCTTGGAACGTTTTGCTTTGCGTGCCGAGCTTAACGTGTCGCGCTTGCGGGTTGAGTCGCTGGCCGCCGCAGTCAGGGCAGCCGATCGTCGACATGTACTTTTCCAGCTGACGCAGTTGCGGCTTGGAGTTGCTGCTCCGGTATTTTTCTAGCAGGTCGGCGACGATGCCGTCGTAGGTGCCGCCATACTTTTGCGGCGACGAGCCGGCTCGCCAGGTAAAGGTGATGTGTTGATCACCGGCGCCATAGAGCAGGACGTTTTGCACCTGCTCGTCCATTTCGCGCCACGGCGTATCGAGAAAGGCGCCGGCGTCGAGATTGAGCTTCCGCTCCATCGTCTCGGCGACCCCTTTGTAGATGTGACGCTTCCAGCGACCGAGGTCGGACCATTTCCCCAGGATCTCGACGGCGCCCTTTTTGAACGTCAGCGTGACGTCAGGGACGAGCAGTTCGGGATCGAACGTGTAGATCTGACCGAGACCGTCGCAGACCGGGCACATCCCCTGAGGGCTGTTAAAGCTGAAGAGCTGCGGAGTCGGCGGATCGAACGAGACGCCGCAATCGACGCAGGCGTAGTCGACCGAGAACATCATGTCGCCGGCGACTTCGGTCTTCTTTTGTTTGCGGGCACGGGACTTCTTTTTGGGCGGAGCGTCCGGCGCTTCTTCTTCCGCTTCTTCGATGGAAGGGGCTTCGTCTTCTTGTTCATCGACGCGCGGCGCGACGATCAGGCTTCCTTCGCCCATCTTCATCGCCAGCTCGACCGCTTCGGCCAGACGACCGCGAACGCTCGGCTTGATCGTCAAACGATCAACGACCAGCTCGATGTTGTGGCGCAGCTGACGATCGAGCATTAGATCGTCAGTCAAGTTGATGATCCGGCCGTCGACCCGCGCGCGGACGAACCCCTGCTTTAGCAGGTCGATGAACAGATCCTTGTGTTCCCCCTTCTGGCCGCGGATCAGCGGCGCCAGGATCACGATCTGCGAGTCTTCCTCCATCGCGAGGATATGCTCGAGGATCTGTTCCCGCGTTTGCGCGGTCAGCGCCTTGCCGCACTGCGTGCAATGCCCTTTGCCGATGCGGGCGTACAGGATGCGGAGAAAGTCGTTGATCTCGGTGATCGTGCCGACGGTGCTGCGAGGATTGTTGCCGGTCGTCTTTTGCGAGATGGAGATCGACGGGGTCAGCCCGCCGATGTAGTCGACTTCGGGCTTGGGCATTTGCCCCATGAATTGCCGCGCATAGCTCGACAGGCTTTCGACGTACCGCCGCTGCCCTTCGGCGTAGACGGTATCAAACGCGAGCGAACTCTTGCCGCTGCCGCTGACGCCGGTCAGGCAGATCAGCTTGTTCCGGGGAAGAACGAGAGAGACGTCGCGGAGATTGTGTTCGCGTGCGCCTTTGATCTCGATATCGGTTACCGGCATAAGGGCCCATCCATGCGTCGGTTCGGCAAAAAGTTAGGCAAACTCTTTATTCTAGGGGACGTCTGTATAGTGGCAACGGGTCGGAAGTACCGTCAGCGTCGACATTTCTGTTTCCGCCAACGTTGTTCGCTTCAAAGAGAACGACAACAACGTCCCGTCCGCGTCGCCGCTTTGGAGGTTGGTCGGCAAATGGGGACCGGGATGCCGATGTCGTGGAGACGATGGCGTTCACTCGATCGCAGAACCGCTTGTTCGATGGAATTGGCGTTTTGTCGGTCGCCATCTACCTACCAGCGAACAGCGAAGACGATCCCGAGAAATCGGAAATCTGAGGTCGAGAGTTCTTCAATCGAGAAATAGTCGACTAAGCTAAGCGATTTTTCTTGAAAATATAAAACTAATCTGATTTATTGGCTAAGTATCGTCTTCACAATTTCGGAAAGCCGATATTCCTTCTGTTAGGGCGGGATTTATCTCATTCTTCTTCTCTTCGACCCGAACCCAGAGGCTTTGCCATGAAAGCGACCAGACCTGGCTTCACCCTCGTCGAATTGTTGGTGGTCATTGCGATCATCGGCGTGCTGATCGCGTTATTGTTGCCGGCAGTGCAGCAAGCGCGGGAAGCGGCGCGACGCGGACAATGCATGAACAACTTCAAGCAGTATGGATTGGCGATGCACAATCGCCACGACGTCTACAAGGTCTTGCCGGTTGGCGCATCCAACTCGCCGCGACATACCTGGGTCGTCGAAATCTGGGCGCAGATCGAGCAATCGGCGCTGGCCGACAAGTATCTGCAGGACCAGCCGTTTTATACCAACAGCACCTCACCGGCCCATAACCACATCACGCAAAACGCGACGACCGGCCTCTGCACACAGCAGATCGACCTCTACTTCTGCCCCAGCGAAAAAGGGGCGACCTACTGGAAAGGGGACGCCTATTGGCGCTCGCGCGGCAATTACGTGGTGAACTTCGGTAACACCGGCGCGACGAATCCCGAAGGTCAAACGGCGCCTTTTGCCCGCAATCAAAAGCCCCGCGATTTCGCCAACTTTACCGATGGTTTGTCGAACACGCTGCTGATGTCCGAGATCATCATGGCGCAAGAGACGAACTGGGACTCGCGCGGCGACATCTTTAATGACGACGGACCAGGCTGTTCGTTCATGACCAACAATACGCCCAACAGCGGCGTCGACGCTCCGCAGTTCTGCACCAACACGGCGCCCAATCCGCCGTGCGTCACTGGTTCTTCGCCCCTCTACATCACGGCTCGCAGCCAACATCCAGGCGGCGTGAACGTCCTCTTAGCGGACGGCTCCGTGAGGTTTGTCGGAGAAACGATCTCAGCCAACGTATGGCACGCGGTCGGTTCCACCGCCGGCAACGAAACGTTGCAACTTCCGTAATGTCGCTTCCGCCGACGTGACCTACCCTGCCTGAGCAATATTGAGGAGCGACAAGCACGATGTGGAAAACAATCAACATCGGTTGCGCCTGTGCGGCGCTGCTGATCGGCGTCGTCTGCCTGACCGGCTGCGGCGGCGACGATGGATATGCGATGGTAGAAGGTACGGTGACGCTTGACGGGCAGCCCATAGAAAACGGCGTGATTTCGTTGGTTCCGCTCGATGGCGAAACGCCAACCGCCGGCGAGCGGATTGAAAACGGCGTCTACAAAATGCGGGCGCCGCTTGGTACGAAGCGGGTCGAAATCTCGGCGTCGAAAGTCGTCGGTCAGCGGGCCGCCTACGCCGGCGAAGCGGACAGCCCGCAGATGGACATCACCAAGTCGATCGTCCCGGCTCGCTACAACATGAAATCGGAACTGACGCTCGACGTCGCCCCGGGGATCAACAAGAAGGATTTCGACTTGAAGTCGAAGTAACGCACGCGATACGCGGCAAAAGCAGATTTACGGAACGCCGAGGCGCAGTAACACGCCTCGGCGTTATTTTTTCTTGCCATCGATTAACGGCGTCGCGACTCTACCCGCTGCGGGACGGCGACAAAGATCGTGGTCGAATTGAGAGCGGCCTGGAGGAGGGTGGTGAAACTGCAGGTATTTTGTGGATAAAAACCCCAAAACAGTATTGATAGGTAACCATTCCCATGTAACCCTAACATTGCGTCCAAAATTCATCTCGATCTTTTTGTCGTGGACGTGATCGCGAAGATGAACAAACGTCGAAAGCGATCGAGCTGGTCGTTACCTTTTTTCGGAGTCTTCCTTCTATGTCTTTCCGGAATCGAGGTTTTACGCTTGTCGAGTTGTTGGTCGTAATCGCCATCATTGGAGTTTTGATCGCACTTCTCTTACCGGCAGTTCAACAAGCCCGCGAAGCGGCGCGACGCATGCAATGCACCAACCAACTGAAGCAACTTGGTTTGGCGCTGCACAATCACCATGACACGTACGAAACGTTCCCCGGCGGAACGTATCAGTTTCAGTTCAAAAATCACACCATCGCAGGCGACGCCAACAGCGACGCCTCTTGGCCCGGCGCCGCCAAGCAGTGGAGCTATCTGACGGTGTTGATGCCGTTCATGGAGCAACAGAATCTCTACGACGAATTCATCACGACCGCCGTTAACGCCGGGAAAACTCCCTGGAGCACCGACGTCGGCGTGCTCACGCGACCGATTCCCTTTATCGTTTGTCCGTCGGAAACCAACACGGTAACGCAAAGCGGTCTGACGCCGACCAGCTATCGCTGCAACCGCGGCGATCAGTGGATCAGCTGGAACCGTCCGGAATGCCGCGGCCCCTTTTGCAAGCAATACCTGAATCGTCGGGGTTTTCGTGATCTGGTCGACGGTTCGAGCAACACGATGTTCGTCTCCGAGATTCGTCTCGGGACTTGGAAAAGCAACCTGGTGAGCACCGGGATCGCGACCAACGTCGGCGCTTCGGAAGGTTCGCCCCCCAGCTTGTGCACGGCGCGCCGCGGCGCGAACAACATGTTGCTCGGCGACTATTACAACTCCGGCACCGCCTACACGAACGGTTCGCGGTGGGCATGCGGCCAAACCATCTACACGCAATGGATCCCGATCCTGGCGCCCAACTCTCCCACCTGTGCGAACTTCGATCCCGAAAACCTCGCGCTTCCGACCGCCAGCAGTTATCATCCCGGCGGAGTTAACGTCTTGTTCGGCGACGGCAGCGTCAAGTTCATGCCGGATACGATCGACGCCGGCGATCCGACGCAAGCTCCTTCTTCCACGACCTACAGCGGCCCTTCTTACTATGGCGTCTGGGGCGCTTTGGGAAGCACGTCCGGCAGCGAAGTGGTCGAGCTGCCGTAGCCCAGTGCAATAGTCGTTCTTCGCAGCCTGGCGATTGCCGCGCAGGCTGCTCATTATCGGGACAGAGAACGTCGAACCTAGGGGAACGCTATGTCTATCCAATCTACGATCCGGATCGGATCGCTCTTTCTTCTTCTCAGCGTGATTGGCGGATGCGGATCAGATGCCGGGATGCTGAAGACGGAATACGTCGCCGGCATTGTGACGCTGGACGGCGCGCCGGTACAAGGAGCGACCGTCATGTTTTCTCCGACCACGAAAGAAGTCGGGACGCCGGCCAATGGTTTTACGAACGCCGCAGGACGCTACGAACTGACGGTCGTGATGCCAGGCGCGGGCATGTCGGCGCCGATCAACGGCGGAACGCTTTCGGGCGAGTACATGGTCAGCATCGCCAAGTCGACGGCGGAGGAAACGCCGGAAGATGGACCCGTCGCGCCGAAAATGCCGAAGCTGACTTATCACGTGCCGAAGAAGTATTCCAACCCGCGCACGTCGGGACTGACCGCGACGGTAAGCGCAGGTAAGAACGACATCCCGTTCGAGCTTAGCTCGAAGTAGGCCAAACGCTCTCGACGATCGGCTTGGTTTGCAACTTCGTCGGATCGACCGTCACGTGGCGGACTTTTTTACGCTGCCAGGTGTAGGTGATGTGGACCAGGCCGTCCGGCGTTTGAATCACGGCCGGATACGAGTATTCGCCGGGACTCTTTTCGAGCAACAGGGCCGCTTCCCACGCTTTGCCATCTTTGCTGACGGCGACGTTAAGCATGTTGCGCCCGCTCGGGAAAGAGCCAGTGCGATGCGTATGGTTGTAGACCAACAGCGCGCGGCCGTCGGCCAGCATCACCGCATCCGTCCCGGAATTGGGATTGGGGAGTCCGCTCGATTGGAGCGGGCTCCACGTGATTCCCTGATCGTCGCTCCAGGTCGACCAGACGTTGCCGTCGCCATTGCGATCGCGGGCCAGGATTTGCCAGCGACCATCCGGATGGACGAGCACGCTCGGTTGAATCGCGCCAACCTTGTGTCCTTCGTTCAGCGGGCCGACGCGGGTCCAAGTGCGCCCCAGATCGGAGGTCATTTCGAGATGGAGACGCCAGCCGTCGTTCTCGCTGCTCGACGGACAAACCAGCTGTCCATCGTGCACGATCGGTTTGTTTTTCACCGGACCGTCGATTCCTTCCGGCAGTCGGTGCGGTTCGCTCCAGGCTTTCCCGCCATCACTGGAAGTCATCAGCATGCCCCACCACGTGCTGGGCGAAGGTCCGCACTTATAGAAGAGCATCAAGTCGCCGTCTGCGACCTGGTGCAGGACCGGGTTCCAGCAGGGATGGCGATATTCTTTTCCGTCCGGAGTCACATACTGCACGCCGTTAGCGACTTCTACCGGTTTGCCCCATTTGCCGTCGATCTGGCGATTGAAAAAGATCCCGACATCCTTGGCGCCTTCACGCGTTCCGCCGAACCAGGCGGCGACCAAACCATTTTTCGTTTGGGCGATCGTCGACGCATGACAACTGTCGTGCGGTGCGCCCTCTGTAAGGTATTCCACCGATACGACCCCTGGCTGGGCGATTAACCTGTCAGACGTTTCCGCGTCCTCGGCGTGGGCGAAAGAGATCGAAGCGGCCAGCAGGAGCAAGAGCGGGAATCCGTAGCGTGTCATGGGCAGGGCTCGGCTTGGTGTTGGTACGGGAGAATTGGAGGAGGAAAGACGAGTTTACCCTGTTGGGAAGATCGCTGCGAACCTTTTTGCTAGCGACGCCGTAGTTAAGTTTTTACAATTGATTTGCAAAAAGCCCCCTCCCGGCTCTGGACGACATGAGCCGAGTGAACTTCAATAAATGGTTTCCCGGATCGGCCAAAGTCGCTCGAAATGAGCGTCTCCCCGTTCTTTTTCATGGCTCTAACGTTAGACAGACAAGCGACATGCTGCTGCTGGAAAACGTCAAAAAATCGTACGTGGAGCCAAATGGTCAGCTCCTCCCGATCCTTGTTATCCCCCGATTTGAGCTATCTGACGGCGAGCAGATGATCCTCGTCGGACGGAGCGGCTGCGGCAAAACGACGATGCTGCACGTCATTTCGGGAATCAGCCACGCCGACTCCGGCAAGATCATGATCGACGGTCTCGATCTCCGCCGGCTTTCGGAACAAGGACGCGACAAGTTGCGGGCCGAGAAGATCGGTTACGTCTTCCAAACGTTCAATCTGCTGCCTGCCTTTACGGCGCTGGAGAACGTCCTGTTGGGGATGTCGTTCTCGGGACGCGGAGCTGATCGCAATCGCGCGGTTCAATTGCTCGAACGCGTCGGTCTGTCGCACCGGATGACGCACAAACCAAAGACGATGTCGGTCGGCGAACAGCAGCGCGTCGCCGTGGCCCGCGCCTTGGCGAATCGCCCTCGCTTGCTGTTGGCGGATGAACCGACGGCGAACGTCGATCCCGCAAACCAGCAGTCGATCATCGACCTGATTCGCCAAACCTGTAACGAAGAGAAGATCGCCTTGATGATGGTGACGCACTCGATGGAAGTGGCCGCGCAGTTCGACCGGGTCGAACGTCTCGACGAAATCAACAAGATGAGCAAGGTGACGACATGACGCGGTGGGCGATTGCATGGCGCAGCGTCACCCAGCGGGCGCTCGCTTCCAGTTTGACGGCCCTGTCGATGGCGATGGGGGTTGCGCTGGTGACCGGGGTTTTGTTGACCTACGGCATGGTTTCCCGCTCGTTCATGGGGAACTCGAACCTGGGCTACGGTTTGATCGCCGGCGCCAAAGGGGGGAAGCTGCAGTTGGTCCTCAATACGACCTACTACCTGAGCGAGCCGGTCGAAAACATTCCATACACCTTCTATCAGCAGTTCCTCTCCGCCGATCAGCAGCGGGAAGAATTGTCGCTGATGTCTCCGGACGTGCTCAGCGAGCTAAAGGACGGCAAGTACGCGCAGAGCACCGACTTCGCAATTCCGGTCTGTCTCGGCGACTACTACAAACGGTTCCGCGTGATCGGCACGCTGCCGAAGTTCTTTGAGCTGTTCCGCGATCCGTACGACGACGAAGAACCCCGCTACAAGTTCGCCCAAGGTCGCAACTTCAAGGTCTGGGACGAAGAGCATGGCTACTACGAAGCGGTCGTCGGCTCGATCGTCGCTCGCGAGACCGGTTTGAAGTTGGGAGACAAGATCGCCGCTTCGCACGGATCGGACGAAGGGCACGCTCACGAAGAGTCGCCGTTTATCGTGGTCGGCATCCTCGAACCCTCCGGCACGCCGAACGATCGGGGGGTCTTCATCAATATGGAAGGCTTCTATTTGATGGAGGGGCACGCCAAACCGGTCGACGACGACGCGCCCGAATCCTCTCCCGAAACCAAAAAAGAAGCGAAGCTCCGCCGCTCTCCGCTGCCGATCGACCAGCGAGAAGTGACGGCGGTCCTGATCCGGACCAACGATCCGTTTTCGCCGATTTTCATCAGGAACGCCGTCAACGAGGGAAATGTCGCCCAAGTGGTGCTGCCGGTTCTGGAAATCACGAATCTCTTCGAGATGATCGTTTCGCCGATTCAGACCCTGCTGCTGGTGATCACCGTTTTGATCTGCATTGTTTCCGGAATCTCAATTCTGGTAAGCATTTACAACTCGATGAACGACCGCAAGCATGAAATTGCGGTGATGCGTGCCTTGGGGGCCAGCCGCGGCACGGTAATGAGCGTTGTGCTGCTCGAATCGGTCATTCTGTCGGTTGGGGGCGGTTTGATCGGCTGGGCGATTGGGCACGGGATGATGGCCCTCGCTAGCCCGATGATTGAAGCGAAAACCGGCGTTTCGATCGGCTTTTTTGACATGGCCCCCCTGCCGATGTCGCTTGAAGCGCGGATTGGACCCGCAATAATAAACTCGTTGCCCACCTTCCTGCGGGGCCTGCTCAGCCTGGAGCTGCTGATCATTCCCGGGCTGATACTTTTGGCGGTGCTGGTTGGTTTCCTGCCGGCGTATACTGCTTATAAGACCGACGTGGCCGAATCGCTCGGCGATTGATCCCTCCCCCCCCTGCCTGCGAGTAGTCGATGCGCTCTGTTTTGATCTGGATGTTGATGCTGACGGTGTTGGCTACGGCTCCGCTGTCGACGGCGACCGCGTGTCCATTTTGCGCTGCGGTTTCGCAGACCTTCTCGGAAGAGATCGATTCGATGGACGTGGCGCTGATCGCCACGCTCGAAAAGACGCCGGCCACGGCGCCTGATCCGAGCGTCGGCGGCGTGAAGGCGAACTTCATCATTACGCAGGTCCTGAAAGGGAAAGAGCATTTGAACGACGCCAAGTCGGTCGAAACGCTCTACTACGGCGAAGGTCGCGCTGGACGCAAATTTCTGATTCTCGGCTCGGACCCGACCAACCTGATGTGGTCGACGCCGACGCTGCTGGAAGACTCGACCGTCGACTACATTCTCGGCTCGATCAAACAGCCGAAAGACGACTACCATCGTCTCCTCTACTTCCAGAATTACCTGGAAGGAAAAGACGACATGGCGTCCCGCGACGCTTACGACGAATTCGCCAAAGCGCCGTACGACTGGCTGCACTCGATGAAGGGGGACATGAATCATGACCAGCTGATCGAGTGGCTGAAGAACGACGACCTGCAAGCGAACCATCGCCGGCTCTACTTCACGATGTTGGGCGTTTGCGGCAGCAAAGACGATCTGCCGTTCCTTGAATCGCTGCTCAAGAGCGACGACCGCAAGAAGAAGGCGGGTCTCGACGCGCTGATCGGCTGCTACCTGACGTTAGCCGGAGCGGACGGCATGCCGCTGGTCGAGCAGATCTTCCTGGAAGACAAAGAAGCGGAATACGCCGACACCTACGCGGCGATCATGGCGATTCGCTTCCACGGCACCGAAACCGACATCATCCCGCGCGAGCGCCTGCTGCAAGGGTTGCATTTGATGCTCGATCGCCCGTCGCTGGCCGACCTGGTGATCGTCGACCTGGCTCGTTGGGAAGATTGGTCGGTCATCGACAAGCTGACGAAGCTGTTCAAGGAAGCCAACGACGATTCGAGCTGGGTTCGCGTTCCGGTCATTCGTTACCTGATGGCTTGCCCCAAACCGGAAGCGAAAGAAGCGCTGGTCGAACTCGAGAAGATCGATCCCGATGCGATGAAGCGGGCTCAGACCTTCTTCCCGTTCCGCAACTCCGGCGTCACCCCGTCGCGTGAAGCGGAACAGCTCGCCCTGAGCAACGCCAAAGTTGGCGTGCAGCTCGTCTCGGCGACAACCACCGAAGCGCTGACTGGCGCTTCTCCGGCCGTGGCTGACGCTCCGGCGATGGAAGTGGAAGAAGGGGAAGTCGCGAACGAAAAGCCGGCGATCTCATCCGACGAAGCGAAAGAAGCGACGGCCGCTCCGGCAGCCGAGGCGGCCCGCGCCGCCGAACGTTTCGCGACCCGCGGCGATCGTTTGCTCGCCGATGCAATTCAAAACCCGCAAGGACTCGAAGCTCCGTCCGCCAACCGACTCGTCCTGGTGACGGTTCCCCTGGTCGTCGGTTTGTTGTTGGCGGTCGGCATGTGGCTGATCTTGCGAAGTCCCTATCAGGCGCCGAGCGCCTAACGGGCCAACCCTATTCAGGCGGCGGATCGTCATCGAGGGCGATTCTTCGTAGGACGCACGAAGCGACCCTTTTTTTCGACCCCGATTTGATCGATACATGACTGCGACTTTGGATTCCCCCCCAGCTCAAACTCCCGAAGGCGAACCTGATTACGATCGTTACCGATCGCTCAGCGGCATCGCGGTCGGTGCGCTGATCGTCGGCGTCCTCAGCTTGTTGTCGATCTTCTCGATCTCGCTGTTGCCGTTGGCGGTAATCGGCGTCGGCTTCGGGTTGTTCGCCACGCGAACGGTCGATCGCAATCGCGATCTAGTCACTGGAAAAAACATCGCGATCGCCGGCACGATTCTTAGCGCTATCGCGCTCGTCGTCAGCCCGTGCCGCTATTACTATGAAGAGTACGTCAACATTCCGGAAGGTTACGAAGTGATGGCCTTCGGCTCGCTTCAGCCCGACCTCGGAAGCACCGCGGTTGTTCCGGACAAGGCGTGGAAGTACGACGGCAAGCGGGTGTTGGTCGCGGGCTACGTCTATCCTCACGATCAAAAAGAAGGTCTGAACCGCTTCGTATTGGTTCCCGACTTCGACACTTGCTGCTTCGGCGGCCAACCGAAGCTGACCGACATGATCGAAGTTCGCTTGCGTGAGCCGCTTCGCGTCGACTGGTCTTACAATCGACGCAAGATTGGGGGAACGTTGACGATCAACAAAAGCTTGCATCAAATCAAAGACCTGACCGGCGTCTACTATGAGATCGACGCCGATTACGTCAAGTGAGATCGACGCCGATTACGTCACGTAAGCGCCTTCCCCCCTCAAAGCCTGCCTATGTGGTTCCGCAATTCGACTTTTGCGATTCTCTTGTTCTGCGTCGCTTGTGCGCCGACGACTCCTGAGGGGACTCCCTACTCTGCCAACATGACCGGGCTCGACGGTGATCCGCCGCCGGTTAAACCGATCGAAGAAGAGAAGCCGCCGGTCGAAGAGCCGAAGACCGAAGAGTCCGCCGCCGTCGAACCGACGTCGACCCAGGCCGGCGACAATATGCCGGCGAAACCGGAAGCCGTCGAGAACGCACTTCCTACCGTCGGCACGCCTTCGCCGCTGAAGCCGTCCAAGGCGCTCGCCATCGACAAAACGCTTCCCCGCAAGCCGGGCGTGCAAGATCTGACGTTCGACGACATCGCCTTTGACATGGAAAAGGGAGAGCCGTTTGCACGGTCGATGTTGCCGCCGAAGATCGAAGAACTGGGGAACCAGAAGATTCGGATTCGCGGCTATATTCTTCCCAGCTTTGAATCGCGAGGCATCAAGCAGTTCGTCCTCGTTCGCGACAACATGGAATGCTGCTTCGGTCCCGGCGCGGCGCTCTACGACTGCATTCTGGTCGAAATGAAAGGGGACGGAGTCGACTTCACCGTTCGCCCCGTCACGATCGAAGGGATCTTCGAGATCAAAGAATATCTCGGGCCGGATGGGAAACATTTGGCGATCTATCGCATGGAAGGCGAATCGGCGAAGTGACGCGGGCCGCCGGAGCGGGTATATTTCGCAGTCTCTTGCTGGGAAATGTCTCCGTGAAACCGCCGCATGCTCGCCGCTGATTCGATCACGTCCGCCGACCGTCGCCGCGCTATCTCTGCGGCTAGCGCCAACGCTACGATATGGGCGCTGGGCAACGGCATCATCAGTACGGCGCTGGTCACATTTCTGGCGTACGAGCTTGGCGCTAGCGTCGCGCAGGTCGCTTGGATCCTCGCCGCGCCGCAACTTGCTGGCGTTTTGCGGTGGTTCGGACCTCAGATCCTGTCGCGCTTTCGGGGACACAAGCTTCCCTGCTTAAGCTTCTACTTTGCGTCGGTGATCATGCTACTGCTGTTGCCGGCGACCGCTTGGCCCGGAGTTCTGCCGAGCAAATCAATCAGCTGTTCCGCGCTGGTCGTCTGCTGGTGTCTCTATCACTTGTGCGAATACCTCGGGACGATTTGCCTCTGGAGCTGGTTCTCGGTCATCGTTCCGCGGCGCTATTACGGACGCTTCACTGGCCGACGGGAACTGTGGCTGAACGTGGGACGACTGGTCGGCTTTGTCGTCACCAGCGGGTTTGACGTCTGGTATCGTCAGCAATACGGCGATGCGCCGTTGTGGCCGTTGCGGCTCGCTTTGGCGACCGGCGGCGCGCTTTTTATGGGAGCGTCGACGATCCCGCTGATTTGGATGATCGATGCTCCGGTGCGCGCCGGCGCTTCACGTTTGCTCGCCGCCGGCGAAGCGCTGCTGAAGAGCGAACCGCTGCGGCGACTGCTTCTGTACGGCATTTGTTTCTCGGCGGCCAACGGCGTCTCTTATGCGCTCAGCTGGAGCTACGTGAACAAGGCGCTGGGGCTTTCGCTATCGCTGGTCTTGGGGAGCATCGCGCTAATGCGGCTTGGTCAGCCGCTCCTTTCGACCTGGTGCGGGCGAATCGTCGATCGCTTCGGCTGTCGCGGTTTGATGATCGTCTGTCAACTGATCGTCGCGCTGGCGCCGCTGCTCTATCTGGGAGGCGTCTGGGGGTATGTCGCCAGCTATGTGGCGCTAATCGCTTACGTGGGAACCAACGTCTCGCTGGCGGCGATGATGATGCGGATCGCCGGCCCCAAACAGGCCTCGGCGAATTTCAGCGTCTATTTTGGACTTACCGGGGTAGTCTACGCCGTTTCGACTTTGATCGACGGCTATGTGGCGAACCAACTCATTCCAGTTGAGATTCGCAGCTCTCCGGAGGCCTACTTTCCCTATTTTGTCGTCGCCTGGCTCCTGCGATCGGCGGCCGCTATCCCACTATTGTTCTTGCTAGAGCCGCCAATCGTGGCAGAGACTCGCAGCAATCTCTGATCCTTGATAGGATCAGGCGGTTTGAAGATACCCCAGCTACTGCCCCTGCGGAGAACCGGATGTCGCTGCCTGACTGGATTGGATATTGCACCAACGTTCACGCTGGTGCAAATCTTGCCGAAACGGAAGCCAATCTCCAGAAGCACGCCGTCCGCGTGCGTCAGTTGATCTCTCCGCGCAAACCGATGGGAGTCGGCCTCTGGCTTTCGGCCGTGACCGCCAAAGAGCTGCGAGACCCGGATCGCCTGGCTCGCTTTCGCGGTTTCCTGAACGATAACCAGCTGATCCCTTACACGCTGAACGGTTTTCCCTACGGCAACTTTCATCAAGCGGTCGTGAAGCATGCGGTTTACGAACCGACCTGGATCGACCCGCTACGTTTGCAGTACACGCTCGACTTGGCGCACATTCTCGACGAGCTGCTGCCCCCTGGCGAAGAAGGAAGCATCTCGACGCTGCCGATCGCGTGGGGCGATCCACCGCTGAGTGAAGAAGCTTATGCCGCGGTGGTCGCCAACTTTCTCACGCTCGCCAACGAACTTGCACGGATCGAGCAATCGACCGGGCGGTTGATCTACGTTTGCATCGAACCGGAACCAGGCTGCGCGATCGACACGACCGCCGACATGATCGCCTTCTTCCAGAATCGCTTGTTCCCGGCCGGCGATCCGGCGCAAATCGCGCGCTACATCCGCGTCTGCCATGACGTTTGCCACGCGGCGGTGATGTGCGAAGACCAATCGTCGGTCTTGTCGCAATACGCGGCGGCCGGCATCAGCGTCGGCAAAGTGCAGATTTCGTCGGCGATCGAAGTCGATTTTGAGTCGCTGAGCGAAGAAGAGAGCAACGCGGCGATTCAGCGTCTCATGCAATTCGCCGAAGATCGCTATCTCCACCAGACGATGGCCGAAACGCCCAGCGGCGAGCGAACCCTGCACGAAGATCTGCCGGCGGTGCTGAACGCGCTGGAAGGTCCGCCCGAAGGGATCTGGCGGATTCACTTTCACATGCCGATTTACATCGACGCGTTCGGCCCGCTCCGCACGACCCAAGGGCGAATCCTCGACCTCCTCCGCCAACGCGAGCTGCTGGCCCCGATCAAGCACTTTGAGGTCGAGACCTATGCCTGGACGGTATTGCCCCCCGAGCTCCGCCAAGAGGAGCTGGCGGCCGGAATCGCGACCGAAATTGACTGGCTCAAGCAGCAGTTGCGCTAAAGTGCGCTAATTGCATTTGGGTTCGCCCCCTATTAGGCTGTAAGCGATTTCAGTCGTTTTCCTGGAGTATCGCCGTGTTTAAATCGCTCGCCTCGCTTGGTCTTTTGTTTCTCGGGAGTTTCGCCCTGATGGCCGCCGATCAACCCTCTGCCGACCAGCCGGCGCCCGGCAAGCAAGTCGCGCAAGAACTCGAAGTGAAGGTCGAAGGGCACGACCCAGAGAAATTGGGATATTGGCTCTATCTTCCCACCGACTATAAGGCCGACGGCGAAAAGAAGCCGCTGATGCTCTTTTTGCACGGCGCCGGCGAACGCGGAACCGATCTGAACGTGGTCAAAAAGCATGGCCCGCCGAAACTGGTTCCGGAAAAGGAAATGCCGTTTATCATCGTCTCGCCCCAGTGCTCTGAGGGAGTTTGGTGGAACGCCAGCGAAAAGCAGGAAGCCCTGACGCAGCTGCTCGACGCGATCGAAAAGAAGTACAACGTCGATCCGACTCGCTTCTACTGCACCGGGCTCAGCATGGGCGGCTTCGGTACCTGGTCGCTGGTCGCGAAGCACCCGCACAAGTTCGCCGCGGCGATTCCGGTTTGCGGGGGCGGCGATCCGACCCAAGCGGACGCTCTGAAATCGACGCCCCTCTGGGCGTTCCATGGCGACAAAGATGGCGCCGTGCCGCTGAAGCGGAGCGAAGAAATGGTCGAAGCGGTCAAAGCGGCCGGCGGCGACGTCAAACTGACGATTTATCCCGGAGTTGGCCACGACAGCTGGACCGAGACCTACAACAATCCAGAAGTCTATACCTGGCTGCTGTCGCATCAGTTGAAAAAGGCGGAGTAAACGGCGACAATGCCGCCTTACGTGGCGGACCAATTCACGATCATCGCATCATTTGACGGGGGAGCTTAGGATGTCCAACGATTCGTCGAATCCATTTCAGTCGCCCAGTGGAGAGTCTTTCCAATCGCCGTCGGATGCGGCCGGGTCGCCGCTGTCGCCGCGCGATTCGATCGACTATCTCGGTCCCCTATCGCAGTTTTCGGAGCACCCGCAGTGGGTTAACAACCTACTGTTGCCCTCGCTGATTCTGCTGATACCGATCCTGGGGGCGATCGTCGTCTGGGGGTACTGCTTCGAGGTGGCGGCGATGTTGCTGACCGGTCGCGGCGAACGTCCTTATCACGGTTTTACGTTTGATCGCTTCGGCGATTACCTGATGCGCGGCTTGTGGGTCTTCCTGGTCTCCTTCCTCATCAGCTTGATGATGCAGGTGATTATGTATGTTTTCATTTTCGGTATGAGCCTCGTCGCCGCCCAACTGGGAGACGCTGGCGGCGCGATTGTCGGGATTGGCGCTATTTTCGTTCCCTACTTCCTGATGTTCCTGGCTAATCTGTTGATCATGCCGGCGCTTATTCGGGTCGGCTTCACCAAGCAATTTGGAGACGGGTTTAACTTTGGCTTCATGATCGACTTCTTCAAGAGAATGTGGCTCGAAGAGATCCTAGTTATGCTGTTCACGATGGTTGTTGCCATGGTGGTCGGTTCGCTCGGTATGCTCGCATGCTGCGTCGGCATCTTGCCGGCGGCCGTTTTCATCATGTTCGTGACGACGATGCTATACATGCAGCTGTACCAAGTTTACGTTTATCGCGGCGGCGAAGTGCTTCAGATCGCCGAGTAAATCTAGTGGAAGGGCGGTTCCCCATCCGGTATCATGCCGGCTAAGGAATTGCCCTACATACTGTTCGCCGAGGTCGAGATTTTATGCCGAACGTTGCACCGTGGATGATGCTGGCCCAGGAAAGCGGCGGATATCTGCTTTACATCGTGCTCGGAGGGCTGTTGGCCCTCTTCGGCTTCGTATTCTTGATCATCTTGCTGGCGTATGGGCCCCTCTGGTTTCAGGCCTATATGTCGCAGGCCGGCGTATCGCTGTTCGAGCTGATCGGGATGAGCTTCCGCCAGGTCAACAGCCGCGTGATCGTCAAAGCGAAGATCATGGCCTCGCAATCGGGGCTCAGCATCGACAAACGCGACGGCATCAGCACCAAGCGGCTCGAAGCGCACTATCTGGCCGGCGGGAACGTCATGGCGGTGATCCACGCGATCATCGCCGCCCATCGCGCGCAGATTGCGCTCGACTTTGACCGCGCCGCGGCGATCGATCTCGCCGGACGCGACGTGGTCGAAGCGGTACGGACCAGCGTTTCGCCGAAGGTGATCGACTGTCCCGATCCGCGTCGCAGCGGCAAAGCGACTTTGAGCGCCATCGCCAAGAACGGCATCGAACTTCGCGTTCGCGCGAAAGTGACGGTCCGCACGTCGCTCGAGCAATTGATCGGCGGCGCCACGGAAGAAACCGTTATCGCCCGCGTCGGCGAATGCATCATTTCGGCGATCGGTTCCAGCGACACGCACACCCGCGTGCTCGAAAATCCTGATCTGATTACCCGCGCGGTGCTCGATCGTAATCTTGACGCGCAAACCGCTTACGCGATTATTTCGATCGACATCGCCGATATCGACGTCGGCGAAAATATCGGCGCTCGATTGCAAAACGATCAGGCCGAAGCCGACACCCGCGTCGCTCGCGCCAAAGCCGAACAGCGCCGCGCCGAAGCGGTTGCGACCGAGCAAGAGAACAAAGCGAAGGTCGTGCTCAATCGCGCGAAGCTGGTCCTGGCGGAAGCGGAAGTACCCAAGTCGATGGCCCAGGCTTTCCGTAACGGCAGCTTGCACGCTCAAGGGAACGGCGAACTTCCTGGTCCGAACAAGCCGCCGGTCTAGGAATTCGGGCGGAAAAGCGGGCCTTGCCAGCGCAGAGTTGACTCGCGGCGAAAAAGAGATGAGGATAGAAGCTCACGCCCTATCCCACCTTCCCGCCTTTCTTCCATTCGCCTCGCTGGAAACATGCCATGAGTCGTCATCGACTGGTCCTCTCCGTTGCGCTTGCGCTCTCCGCTGCGATCTATTTCCAACTCACGTCGTCGGCTAATGCCGAACCGGGCGATGCGGCAGTGCAAAAATACTTTGAAGCGGAGACTGCCGCGCTGACCAATCAGCCGATCGCCGGCGTTACCTCGCTCGACGAGTGGAAATCCAAGCGAGAGAGATATCACGATCAATTAAAGGAAATGCTCGGCCTGGAGCCGTGGCCGGAGAAGACCGATCTGAAAACGACTGTGACCGGCACGCTTGAAGCGGACGGCGTGGTCGTCGAGAAGATTCACTTCCAATCGCGCCCCGGTTTGTACGTCACCGGCAATCTTTATCGTCCGGCGAAGTCGGAAGGTCGTCTGCCGGCGATCCTGTACGTTTGCGGTCACGGCAAGGTGGTCGAGAACGGAGTGAGCCTGGGGAACAAAACGCACTACCAACATCATGGCGCGTGGTTCGCTCGGCATGGTTTCATTTGCTTGACGATCGACACTTTGCAACTGGGCGAGATCGAGGGTCTGCATCACGGCACGCATAATCTTGGCATGTGGTGGTGGATCAACCGGGGCTACACGCCGGCCGGAGTGGAAGCGTGGAACTGCGTTCGCGCGATCGATCTGCTGCAAGCTCGCGACGACGTCGATCCCGAGAAGATCGGCGTCACTGGACGTAGCGGCGGCGGCGCCTACAGCTGGTACATCGCCGCGCTCGACGATCGGATCAAAGCGGCGGTTCCGGTCGCCGGCATCACCGACATGCAAAACCATATCGTCGACGGTTGCATCAACGGACATTGCGACTGCATGTTCTGGGTCAACACGCCGCGTTATGACTTTAGCTTCCTCCCTGCCCTGGTCGCGCCGCGACCGCTGATGATCGCCAACACCGACAGCGATCCGATCTTTCCGCTCGACGGCGTCACGCGAACCTTTTTTGAAGCTCGAGACATTTACAGTCTTTACGACGCGAAGCAGAACCTCGGTCTTTGCATCGTCGACGGCGGACATGCCGACACGCAGCCGCTCCGCGTTCCCGCCTTCTATTGGCTCAGCCGACACTTGAAGGGCGAAACGCCGCTGATCGACGTCCCGGCGACGCCGCTCTTCGCAAAGAAAGACTTGAAAGTCTTCGCCGAACTCCCGGCCGACGAGATCAACACCAAGATCCAGGAAACGTTCGTCCCGGTCGCTCCGCCGGCGGAAGTCCCGGCTTCGGAAACGGCGTGGAAATCGCAAGCCGCCGAACTTCGCGAGAAGCTGCTGACCAAGTCGTTCGCCGGCTGGCCGAAGTTGGAATCGGCGCCGCAACTGAAGCAGGTCGCCGTCATCCAGATTGGCGAGACGAAGGTCACCACTTTCGATCTGGAAACCCAGCCCGGCGTCACTTTGCCGCTGCTCCTGATCGACAACGGCGGCGCCGGCGTGACTCTCTCGTTGGCCGATCAAGCCGATTGGACGGCGATTGAAGAACTGAATGCTGTGGTCGGTGCGCCGCCGAAGAGCGACGCCGCGAAAGCGTTGCTGAGCCTTCCTGGTCGCACGTACCTGTTGGTGCAGCGGGGCGTCGGTCCGACCGAGTGGAGCCAGGACAAGAAGCTTGAAACGCACATTCGCCGTCGCTTCCTGCAACTGGGGCAAACGGTCGACGGGATGCGCGTCTGGGATGCTCGCCGTGCGATTCAGGCCATTGGAGATCCGAAGTTGACGATCTCGGCCGCTGGAGTCAACGCCGGCGTCGCCGTCTATGCGACGATCTTCGAGCCGAGCGTCGCCAAGATTGACGCGACCCACTTGCCGGCCGACGAGCGCGACGGTCCGATCCTGTTGAACGTCCGTCGCTTCATGAACATGCCCGAAGCGGTCGCCCTGGCGGCCGAAAACGCCGCCATCGAGGTTGACGCGGAAAGCGCCGCTGCGGTCGCTTACGCCCAGGCGGTCGGCAAGCAGCTGAAGTGGCCGGCCGATCAGGTCAGCGTGAAAAAGTAGGCCGCGTTAAACGGCCCCGACCGCAATGTTCAGGCCGATATCGCAGGCCTGATGGAACCACTCGATATTGAGTTGTTCCGTCGACATGTGCGGGTTCCGTTGGCCGCAGCCAAACGAGACGGTTGGAATACCATGGCGGAAGAGCCAATTGGCGTCGAGTCCGCCGTTGGCGATTGCCAGTTCCGACTCGTAGCCGAGCGCCGCGATCGTCTGCTGTGCGACCTGCACCGAAGGTTCGTCCTGGGAGAGCAAAAACGGTTCGTAGTCGAGACGTCCGACGATCTCGACCGAACCGGTTTCTCCGTCGACGTTCTTCACTTCCTTCACCGCGTCATGAAACGCCGTTTCGATCTGCGTGACGATTTCCTTCAGGAACGTCAGGTCATGGCTGCGAGCTTCGGCTTTGATCTGCACCAGGTCGCACACGACGTTGGTCGCCGCGCCGCCGGTCACGACGCCGACGTTGGCCGTGCCGCTGTTTTTCTTCTTGGTGATCTTGCCGAGCCAGCCCCCTTTTTGCAGCTTGGCGATCGCGAGCGCTGCGATCGCGATGGCGCTGACGCCCCGCTCCGGCGCGACGCCGGCGTGACTCGCAATGCCGTGAATATCAATGAAGAAGCGATAGCCGCCGATCGCGCCGATCGTCAACTTGGTCGGCGATCCCCCGTCCCAGTTAAAGGCGAGCGCCGGCTTCTTCAAAAGGGACGTCTGCAAGTTCTTCGCCCCATGCAGACCGATCTCTTCTTCGATCGTAAAGAGGAGCGTCAGGGGCGGATGCGGCAGCTTCTTGCGCAAGATTTCGCACGCGGCGTTCAAGACCACGCCGACGCCAGCACGATTGTCGGCGCCGAGGCCGCGGTCCTTCTCACGCGATTCCATCACGTCCCCCTTGCGAACCGGCGTACAGCCGACGCAAAGGGGCACCGTATCCATGTGGGCCATCAGCAAGCGGCGGGGTCCGGCGATCGTGCCGGGGATCGTCACCACCAGGTTGCCGACTTCGGCGTCGGCGATCGGGCCCAGTTTGTTCGCCTTGTCGTAGCGGAACCAGCTTTTATCGGCGCCGGCGGCTAGCAGCTCGGCCTCGATGAACTCGGCCACCTTCTTTTCGCGTCCGCTGCCGCCGGGGATGGCGAGCAATTCTTTCACCAGTTTCAAAGCTTTCGGGCGGTTCGCGGCGACAGAGGCCATAAGGTGGGTTCCGATTCAAGGATGCGGCGGTCGACAAGATTCCGCCCGGTATTGTACTTTAAGAAGAGAGAGATCGGGGCGGCCTGGTCGCTGGTCGATGATTTCGATTCTGGGAAGCGCGATGCGATTTTTTCTCGCGGGTATTATGCAAGGTTCGCACGTCGGCAGTCTGGTCCATCGCCAGGACTACCGCTCTGTGCTGAAAGAGATCTTGCCGCGTCACTTCCCCAGCGCCGACATCTACGATCCCTGGGCCGACCACAGCGGTTCGCTTGACTACACCGAAGAGATGGGGCGCTCCGTCTTCTTGCGGCACAACGCGATGTGCGGAGAAGTCGACGTGGTGATCGCCTACATCCCCGAGGCGTCGATGGGGACCGCGATTGAGATTTGGGAAGCGTACCGCGCCGGCAAGGTGGTGCTGATGATCAGCCCGCTGAAGCACAACTGGGCGGTCAAATTTCTCAGCGACGAGATCTACGCCACCATGGAAGACTTCCTGCGTGAGCTGGAGCTAGGGCACGTCGCCGAGAAAATCGCCGAGGCCCAAAAGGGGAAGCAGGCGATCGTTCCGGCGGAATAACTCGATTTCACCCACCCCTAGCGAACCTTTCGCCGGGTGGTGGGTTCTGTTGATCGTCGCCGTAAGGCGTTAAACTGAAGAGTTTTCCATCTTTCCGCAGCCCGGCGCTGGCGCATGTTCGAGAACGCTCCCTTCCGCAAACTGACCACCGGCGACCTGACCATCGAGGGATTCTCGAGGGCGGCGGTGCAAACCTATTGGCGCGTGCCGGAGATGAAGCTGCTGCTTGATCTCGGCCTGCAGCCGTGGGACTTCATGGGAACGCCGACCGCCTTCGTGACGCACACCCACTTGGATCATGTCGCGGCTTTGCCGGTTTACGTCTCACGGCGGCGAATGATGAAGATGGACCCGCCGACGATTTATCTGCCCGAATCGGCGATCAGCGGCGTGCAGCAGATGCTCAATTCGTTCCAGCGACTCGATCGGGGCCGGATGCCGTGCGAGCTGATCGGCGTCAATCCCGGCGACGAAATCGAACTGTCGCGCGAGCTGATCGTCACGCCGGTCGCCACCAAACATACGGTAACCTCGGTCGGCTACATCATTTGGCAGCGGCGACGGAAGCTGAAGCCGGAATACCAGGATCTGCCGGGCGATAAGATCCGCGACATCCGACTCTCCGGCGTCGAAGTAACCGACGAATACCGCGTGCCGAAGCTCGCCTACCTAGGAGACAGTCGCCCTGAAGCGCTCGACGCTTGCCCTGCTTTTTATGAAGCGGAGACGTTGATCCTGGAGATGACCTTCCTGGCGCCCGATCACCGCCGCGAAAAGATTCATAAAATGGGACATACGCATCTGGACGATATCGTCCAGCGGCGCGACCAGTTCAAGAACAAGGCGATCATCGCCGGGCACTTCAGCGTCCGGTATAACGATCGCCAGATCAAAACCTATGTGGAAGAGAAGCTCGACGACATGCTCGACGGGCGACTGCATCTGTGGCTATAACCCGCAAACTGATCTCTCCGGCCGAAGCGCAAACGCCGCGCAGCGTTTACGTTCATGTGCCGTTTTGTTTGCGGCGCTGCGGCTATTGCAACTTCACGCTGGTTGCCGGGCGCGACGATCTGATCGACGACTATCTGCAAGCGATCGAGCGGGAAATGCGCACCCTCGATGCGCCGCATGAGGTCGACACGATCTTCTACGGCGGCGGCACGCCGACCCACCTGCCGACGCCGCAGCTCGAACAACTGCTCAAGCTGACGATCGAGCGTTTCCCGCCTGCGCCAGGCTACGAGTGGAGCGTCGAAGCGAACCCTGCCGACCTCAGCGATGAGAAGCTCGATTTGCTCTCCCACTACGGCGTCAATCGGATCAGCCTCGGCGTGCAGTCGTTTCGGGATGCGAAGCTGGAGTTGCTCGAACGGGATCATCGCGCCGCCGACGCGATTGACGCGGCGCAGCGCGTGCGGGCCACGTTCGCGCGGCTCGCGATCGACTTGATCTTCGCCGCCCCCGGCGAAACGGTCGACATGTGGCGCGACGACGTTCGTCAGGCGATCGACTTGGGCGCCGATCATCTTTCTACCTACGGGCTCACCTTTGAAAAGGGAACCACCTTCTGGAATCGTCTGTTGCATGACGACCTGGAAGAAGTGGACGAAGTGACGCAGCGCGAACAGTATCTGGCCGGGATCGAAATGGCGACCGCGGCCGGCTTCGAACATTACGAAGTTTCGAACTTCGCGCGGCCTGATTGTCGCTGCGCTCACAACGAAAACTACTGGCTCGGCGGCGGCTATTACGCCTTCGGACCGGGCGCCGCGCGTTACGTCGGCGGTCGCCGCGAAACGAATCATCGCAGCACGACTCGCTACATTCAAAAGATGCTCGCCGGCGAATCGCCGGTCGCCGAGTGGGAAGAACTGACGCCAGAAGAGATCGCCCGCGAGCGGCTGATCTTTGGGATGCGCCGCTTGGAAGGAATCGATCCGGCCGACTTCGCTGCGGCGACGGGATTTGAGGTCGATCAGCTTGCTGGTCAGCAGCTGAACGACTTGGAAAGCCACGGCTTGATCGAGCGATCGCCGGAGCGGATTCGCCTAACTCGCGCGGGTTTGTTGGTCAGCGATTCAATCTGGCCGGAGTTGCTCTAAGACGGACTTCCGACGGTGCCAAAGACATGCTCATCCGGCGAAGACGCCGCAAGAGCATGGCACCATGAGTTCCTACTCCCCCTGCCCCTTTGCCGAAAACGGTTCCAACAACCTATACTCAAACGTCCCGGCCGAGTAACGATCGGCCCAGTGTTTGTCGACGTGACCAGGAAACGCGTGCGGTCCTTCGGTGTTGATGTCGTACCGACTGGTGCCGACAAACGAGATTGCTCCGCCGGCGTCGTCGCGCGTCTTGCGATTGCGCTGAACGCCGACCTCGTGATGATCGTTCCCCATCGGGTCCTCTTCGCTGAACCCAAACGCGACGATCGAGTAAGAGCCTGGCGGAAGGGTCAGCGGCGCTTCGAGCGGCTTGAAGCGATTCGATTCGACCAGTTCGCCTGGATCGTCCGGCGTGAACTCCAGTCGCGCCGCCATGGCGATTCCAAAGTCTCCCCGCGTGTCATTGGGAGTGCCGCGATCGTCTCGGCTCCAGATCTCGCAATAGAGAGGGTGACGCAGACCGTCCGACTTGCTGTCGAACACGCCGAGCCGCGTCACTTCGATCGTTTCGTTCACGATGAAGTCCTGTCCAACTTTCCCGGCGTAAACATGATTGCCGCGAGTACCGGCGCGGGTGGTATAGGCGATATGCTTGCCGTCAGGAGGCGAAATCTGCTGATACGGTTTAAACTCTTCGGTCGGCTTCGTTTCGCCGGTATCCGGATCAAACCGGACCGACATCCCCGCAGCGATCACCTCGCCTGGCTGTGGATCGGCCGCATCGCGATTGGGTCGCAGTTCGACCTTCCCTTCGTGCACATGCACTTCCACCGCTTGCAGCTCGTCGACGGCGGCGGTGAACTTGGCGCCAATATCGACGATGTCGACCTGTTCGGTCTTTACCGTAAAGCCACGCGCACTCGGTGGAACGAGCGCGTGAATAACGCCGCGCGACAGAACAATGCTGTTGGCGTCGGCGATCTGCACCAGGCAAGCGCCGTCCATCGTGATTACGGCGCCTGATTCGAGTGTGATTTCGACGAGGCCTGACTCCAGCCAAAGGCTTTCGCCGGCGATCAGCCGTTTCCCTAGGTCGGCGCTCATTTCGCTGGCGCCCCACCAGTTGTCGGCCAGACGCGTTACCGCGGCGACCGGCGTCGTATCCGCTTGGTTCCGCTGCGAATTCCAATAGACCCCGATCAGCGTCGCCGCGAGCAGTAAACTGGCGGCGATCGCCCAGGGGGTCAGACGCGATCTTTCCGAACGATCCGGCGGCGGCAGCGGGCACTCTTGCTGCTCGGGAAGCTTTACCTGCTTGGCGCGACGCCGCGCGATCAGCGACAGCTGAGCGCGGGTTGCGATTCGCCGCAGATAGGTTTTGCGCAAGTCGGGATGCTGCAGCAGCAGTTGCTCCAGCTGCGCCGTTTGATCGTCCGACAAATCGCCGGCGTCGAGTTCGGTCAGCAGTTGCAGCAGTTGGACTCGCGGGTCGGTCGTGCTCATAGCTCTAGCCCCAATCGCAGCGAGATGCATTTTTCGAGACGCGCCAAAACTCGCCGGATCCACTTGCGCGCCGTCACTTCCGATTTCCCCATCAACGCGGCGGTCTCTTTCAAGCTCCCCTTCGTCCCATACCGTTTCAAGACCATCTGCCGATCGGCGTCGTCCAAGCGATCCAAGCACTTCTCCAGCGCCGTCGACTGTTGTTGCAGGTCGTCCCAGATTTCTACGGCGTCGGCCGCGAGCGATTCGCGTAGCTCGTCACTAAGGAAGAGCGCGCGGCGAATCCCCTGCGAGCGGCGCAGCTCGAGCACTTTGAAATAGGCGATCCGACACGCCCAAGCGCCGAAGTGACTCCCCCGCTCGAAGTCGTCGATTTTCTCCCACATCAGCGTGATGACGTCCTGCACGACATCCTCGACTTCCGGTGAGCCCGGCATGATTGACGCGACGTAGGCGAAAATTCGCCCTTCGTTTTCCATCACCAAACGGACGAATTCGTCCGGCTGGAGGGGACCAGCAGGCGACTTCGAGTTCGTTGGTTGTTGACTCATAACGATTTAGGAAAACGGCGGCGAAACGGAACAAGGCGCGTCTATCTCTTAATGAGTCTAGCCCCCGGAAAACAAACCAGAAATTGGACCGATCGGTCACGATTCCGCGAATATTGGGGAAATCGGCGAAAAGGGACAATTTTGGGATCCCCGCAGCGAAGCCCAGATGGGGGCGTTTGCCCTATCTTCAGACGTCAATTTGGCTAAGATTGTGGGATTGTCCCCCGTTGTCTTCCCCCCATTGGATACGAAATGGCTGACGAACCGTCGACTTCCAGCGAAGACCGCTTCGCACCGGTCCAAGTCGATTTGAAGAATCCGGAGCTCGCCTTGCTGCTAGCGTGGCTCTTGCCAGGGGCTGGTCATCTGTACCAAGGGCGGACGGGCAAAGGGATTCTGTTCATGGTCTGCATCTTGTTCACCTTCTTCGTCGGCTTGTCGATGGGAGGTGGGCGAGTCGTTTACGCTCGCTGGGACATGAGCGAAAAGCGCTTGCCGTATCTCTGCCAGATCGGGGTCGGTTTGCCGGCCGCTCCGGCCCTTTACCAGGCTTACCTGGTCAAAGAGCGAAAGCCGCCGGTCGAGATCTTCGGCGTGCCGCTGATGGCGCCGCCGATCAACGATCACGAACTGGGCCAACTCCATCGCGATTACGGCTTCCGATTCGAGATGGGAACGCTCTACACGATGGTCGCCGGCCTACTGAACGTGCTGGTGATCTTCGACGCGTACGCCGGACCGGTCTTCGTGGTGCCTGAGAAAGAGAAAAAGCGGCGACTGCGCGAGAGCAAGGAAAACCCGCCTCCAGCGGACGGCGATACGGCCGACGAAAAGACCGACGAAAAGACCGACGCGACCGCTACGGCAGACAACTAAGGGATTCCGGACCATGCTCTCGTTTTTGACATTCCTACCGATCTTGGCTGCGATCCCGGCCGCTCGCTTGTTGTACGCCATCCCGTTGATCGTGGTGGTCAGCCTGGTCTACGCCGCAACGCGCCACGAACGCTGGGCGCCGATCCTGGAACATGCGTGGGACACCGCTCTCTGGATTATCGGCTTCATGGCGGTCGTCTTCGTCGTGCTGATGGCGGTCACCTGGTGGTTCTAACGGCAGTAGGATCACAATAGTAGCCCGAAGCGCAAGCGAGGGAAAAGCGGTCGCCAGTTAGCGTCCAAGCTTGAATCGCAAAGGATCTCGCCTGCAACAACTCCGCTCCCAATTCCTATTCCAAGATTGAATCGCGTCTCGCCGCCGCGCTTCGCCAATGGTCGAAAAGTCCGGTCACAACTCTAGAATCTGGACGTTCGATTACCGAGGAAATCACCCTGCTCGTTGAGTGGTTCCTCTGCGAGTGCCTTGCATATGGCCCCAACGAACTCGGCGGTTGGTGGTCGGATGGAGTTATCGAGCTTGAGTTCGCCGCCGCTGGCGCAGCTCATTACCATCTGCTCGGGGTAACATGGATTGGCAGTTTGGGGATCGCTCCGTTTGAGCTGGAGTTGGAACTTGCCCTGGACGTAACCCATTTCGCGAAGACGATTTTGCGGATCGGCGCGCGGGATCACCGTGGAAAACCGTGCGTGCGTAAACCTTCGTGGCAAGCCAGCGCGTTTTGGATGAGCGTCCTCGTCGAGATCGTGACTGGGCGATAGCGATGGAGTTACGTTCTTCCCTTGATTCATGAGGACTCGTCATGATCACTCCCGCCGACGAAGCGTACAAAGCGACCAAACTTCTTTTGCAGGGGAATTCTGAACTCGCATATCCTTGTGATCGGATGGCCGCATGGATCAGCAAGATATGGAATAGTCGCGTTCTTAACGTCGTCTACGAACGCGTAGGCCCTACCGCAATTCCAAGGTTGGAAGTCGTCTTGGAGGATCACGCCGACGTTGAGAGGTTCTGCGTGGGACCTCTGCAGTACGATACGCGAAAACAGAATGCCATCGCGACAAAGTTCTTGAAGTTGATAGCCGACGTGCCTGACGGCACGTTTGAGGTTGATCGGCTGTTCGTCATTTTCTCGGCCTTTGCGCCGATAGCGCGAGAAGAAGCCGACAATCACCTAACCAAGTCGGACATCGCCAACCTTCTTGTCCGAATCGGCAATCCCGACTTGTGGACCATAAATCGATTCAGCGGGCATGCGACCTTTTTTTTCTATACCGAAGAACAAGTCGCCCGATACAAAGTGGTTGGACTGGAAGAGGAATACGCTCATCGATACTACTATCTAGTGAAGCCTTATGACGAGTTCGGTTATCTATCTCTGGATGACTATCGAATAAACTTCGATTCCAAGGAAAACTTTGACAAGAAATTCCAAAGCAGTTGGTTCTACTACTATCGCTAGCCAGACGTCGGGGATTCGCTGGAAACCGCATTTCCTTGCTTGCTAAAAATCGCCTCGCCCAGCGACAGCGGCCGCCGGACGAAGCGCGGCTGGCGGCTCAGCTATTCAAGATCGGAGCGTTTGGTTCAGGAGGCGCTGGAATGTTGGTGTCCGATACGGGAATGTCGTCATTGTCTGACGGCGGAGGCGGGAAGCACCAGCAGCGAAAGTCGCAACCGGTGCACTTGGGGTTGTTCCAAGTGACCCAAGAGTTGTTGCGTTTCCACCAGGTTCCATTTTTGCGGCAGCAGCCCCAGTACGAAAAATCACGCAAACACCAATAGCAGCGATTGCTGTGATCCGGATACCACATGCACCAGCAATGGTCGTAGCCGCCGTTCGGTTTGCGGAAGAAGCATTTGCAGTAGTAGCGATTGCCGTTTTGATCGAACGAGTACTTGGAATAACCGTACGTTTGTTCCCCCGACCAAGGGCGTGCGACGCTGGAGCCATCGACCTTATAGGTCCCGTCGAACGACTCTTTGTCTTTCGCAACTTTGAACTGGAACGTGCCGGATACGTTGTTAGCCGACCATTTTCCCTCCATGTCGACCGTTCCGTCGTTGTTCTCGTGATACGAGATGTTGCTGAATTTTCCGTCGAGATTGCCGGCCTGGTATCCTCCTTTCTCGTCCGACCAGAAGCACTCTCCTTGGAATTGGTTATTGGAGATGCTGGTGAACTTGTACTTCCAACAGCTGTAGGTCGTCCTCTCAATCTTGTTCGGCTGATTTGCTGCCGACGGCGACCCGTAGATCGCGACAAAGAGTAGAACGAATCCAACGCGTACGAATCTCATTTCAACCCCTTTCTTAATAGTGAACAGACTTCGAAATGAAGCTGGCTTTACGCAAAGAAAGTGAGAAATCAGAGCGAGCGAATCAAGAGGTGCACCGTTCGACGTTTTGCCTGGGTCGACCGGATTTTGATAACAAGCGGCTGCGTCACATGCAGCCAAAGAGTGTCCGCCTATAGGGGCGCATTATATAGCTCTGGCCGTCGATTCACGGCAAAAATTAAGGGTTTTCTTGCAAAGAGCCAAGTGATCATCGAGAGCGAAAATTGTTCATGTCGGCGATCTCGAATCCGCGTTTTCGCGTTCGCGCAAGTCCTCATTCGCAGAAGTGCATTGCGTCGTTGTGCGAAGAGAGATTGTCTCGTGACGAAGCGTATCGATTCGTGATCGAAGGCGCTTTGATTGGAAAGAGCAATAGATATTTGGTTGACCGCATTTCCTTGCTTGCGCTGCGGGCTAGTAAAGAAAAGTACTACTGCAGCGTCAGATTCAAATCGACGGTCGTCGTCTGATCCGGCTTGCCGACCGCTGCCGCGGTCGCGTTTCTGGCCGCCGCCGCTTTGACGACTGACAGCTTGTAGGCGCCAGGCGTCAATTGGCCGAAGACGTACTCGCCGCTGGGGCTCGTTTCGCTCGTCTTGATCGGTTTGCCGTCGGCGCCCGCCAGGGTGACGGTCAAACCAGGTTGCGGACGACCCGCTTCCAGAACCACGCCGCGAATAGTCGCCATCGGAGGCGGCAGTTCGTCGAGGACATGGACCGACGTCGTTTTGAAGGCTTGGATGCCAACGCCGTTGGTCGCGACGACGGTCACAAAGTTGCGACCCAGATCGTTGAGCGTCAACTGCGCGGAGAAGTTGCCGTCGTTGCCCAATACCATCGGCACGAGCTTAGCGTCCTTCGGCACAGCGTTGTCGAACGGCTCGCCGATGAACATTTGCATCTGGGCGATGCCGGTTTCGCCGTCAAAGGCGGTCGCGACAAAGGTCGCCGGCTTTTTGGCCTGGGCGAGGGTCGGTGAAGTCGTAAAACGCACGCTCCGCGGCGGCGTGTCGTCGATCACAATCGTTTGCCACGTTTGATCGATCACGTTGCCGTCGGCGTCAAGCATCTGTAGTTGAATGCGGCGGCGACCGACGATCCCGGTGGTGTCGAGCTCGACGTTCCAGTCGTTCAGCTGGGCGGTCCACTGGATGGCGCCCTTCGGATCGATCGGCGAAAAGCCGACGGTTGACTGTTGCGGCGTTGGACAAGCGACGGTCCGTTCGGCCAGAAAGCCGTCGCTGTTCGGGATGCCAAGCTGGGCGACGAGCGACGCTCCATCTGGTGCGCTCTCGGCGATCAACAGAGCGCTGAGCGGCTGACCGGTTCGCAGCATTTGCGGCGCTTGCAGACGAATCGCCGGATTGTTGTTGGCGCTGGGGCTGGAAAGGCCGGAGCTGCTCGGCACAATGCCGTCAAAGCGGAAGGCCTGCGAGTAGCCGTCGATCGCGATCCGCCATTGGCCGCTTTGGCTGGCGGTCGGCGAAAGCAAGAGATCGGCGGAGAGTTGGACTTGCTCATCACCGCTGGCGAGCGTGCTGCTCAGGACGCCGCCGACGATGTTGACCAAGGCCGGAAACTCTTCTTGCGTGATTTCGATCGTCGCCGTCGAGGGAGGCCCGCTTGGGAAGTTCGTCGCTGCGAGGGTCGCCGTAATGCGAGCCCCGCCGGGACGATATTCGCATAGCGTATCGGTGACCTGTACGTAGCTGCGCGGGGTCAAGACGCGAACCGGCAACACTTGCTGCAGCAGCGAGTCGCCGCTGGTCGCTTCGGTCGCGTTGATGTTGATCGAGCCGGAAACGGTCGGCAGCGGCGCCGGCGCAGCGATCGGTTTGCCGGCGATGATGACCGGCGCGACGCCGCGCGGAGGGATATCAAGCTTTTGCTGATAGATTTCGCCGGCGCCGATCTGCAGATTGACGCTGAGCGACTTGTCGGTGACGTTGCGGAGGAACCAGTATTGCGTTTGTCGCCCGGCGATCGGACGAAGATCGATTTCGGTCAGCGCGGTCTGCGGACCATCCGGCGTATCGGCGACCAACAGTTCCAGTTCGTGATCGAACATCGGCGGCAACGGAATCGGGCGGTAGATCGTTCCCCATGAGGTCTGGAACGTCATCATCACCCCCTGCACGACCGCCAGTTGAGAGGGAGTCGCTTCCGGCGTCGCTTGCACTCGAATCGTCGCCGAACGATCAGGCGTCGATGAAACGACGCTCGCCTTCAGATAGCTGGTCGGCGAGATGACGTCGATTTGCGGCGTCTTCTCATGCGAATCGGAGGTCATCACGCGGTAGTCGACTTCGATCGACGTCCGACCGTTGCGCGACGTTACCTGGCCGATGCTATTGGAAAGTTGATAGGTGGGGCACGAAGCGACCAGCGCCAAGCGGCGCTCGACGCTATCGAAGATCCCGTCGTCCTGGGAAGTGTGCATCCGTTTCATTTGCAACAGCCGGTAGTCGGCCTGCAACTGAAAGAGACGTTCCCACCGCGGACCGGCCGGCGATTGCTCCGGCGTCGGCGCATCGGAACTGCGCGGCGACGATTCGTCCCCTGACATTTGCGGATAGTAAAAGCCATGCAGGTAACAAGCCAATCGAACGTCGACGCGAGAGTGCGCTTCCAGATCGACTTCGCGATACGAAGGGGACGGCGCATTCAAGACGCCGGAGGTCAATGTGAACGACGCTTTGCGGAGCGCGGCGCACAGCTGGGCTCGCTCGTCGACCGGGACCCACGGCGCTCGCAGCAACATGTCGGCCTGGCGATAGGCGGCGACGGTCGGCTGCGAACTGGTCAGGTCGGCGATCCATTGCGTGATTTGTGCGTCAGCGGGAAGTTGCGAGAACTCGCTGAGGGCCTTGCCGAGCTGTACCGAGATTTCGATCCCCTGATCGACCAGGGCCATTTCGCTCTGGATTTCGGCAGGCGTGACGGTCGCGCCGGTATGCGAGAACCGCGTCATCAGGTAATCGATCTGTTGCAGCGCCGTACGGATTTTGACCGACGAATCAGGCTCAACCACCGCCGTCTCGGCCATCAGCCAGCGGAGACGATACCCGCGGCGGGTCACGTCGTACGCGGTCGCCAGACGTGACGACAGCTGATCCATGCGGTCAAGTTGCGGCTGGGCGACGCTCAGCTCTTGGGCGTTCCAAGTCGACGGCAAATAGCCAGGAAACGTGAGGCCAACTTTCGCCGCATGCAGCGATTGGTCGGCGCCGGTCAGCGAACCCAGCACCCACGGCAGCGGCTCGAGTCGGGACGAAATCTCCTGCTGCTGCGAGATGCAATTGTAGAAGCGGAGGGCGCTTGGATCGCCCGGCTTCATGCGGGCCAACCAAAGCCAATACGCTTCTTCAATCTGGCGGGGATGCGGTTCCCATAGTTGCAACAAGTCGGAAGCGGCCGAGAACTTGCTCGGCTCAAATTGCTCCAGCTGTTGCAATTGATCGTCGAGCGCCAGGGCGATCTCCATACGCGTCGCCGTCTTGAGTTTCGCTTGGAGTTCGGTTTGCAGCTTCTTCACCGCGGCGATCCGCTGGTCGTTGGGAAGCGAGGCCAGATCGTTGAGCGACACGAAGTAGGAGGTGATCGCGCTGGCGACGTCCGGCGTAACGGCAATCCCCTCTTCGCGATAGTCCGAAAGAGAAACGTTCGGGAACGATTGGCGAACTGCCGTGAAGTCGGCCAGTTGCTTGCTCAGAAAGTGATTGGCGAGTTCAAAGTCACGCTGCAAGCGATCGGAGTCGGACCCCAGTCGCCATTCTCGCTCGGATTGCAGCAGCACGCGATCGAGTTGATCGAAGGCGCCCGGCGCGAAACGATCTTTCCCTGCTTGCAGCAGCGTGTTGCGAGTGTTCCAGGCGTTGGTAAGCCACTCGGGATACTTTCGTTCGGTATCGACGAGGGTCGCGTTCGGTTTCACGCCTACGCTCGACAACTCCCACTCGCGACTCGTTTCGCCAACCATATAGGGCGCTTGCACGACGCCGGTCGTCGCCAGGCTGGTTTCGATGGTGCGAGCTCGGACGTATTCGGCCAGCTCTTTGGCGATCACGCGACCATCAGCGTAGCTCCCCCAACCATCCGCGTCCCCCTGCAAACCGGTTTCGACGTAATAGCCGAACAGCGAACGTCCGAGCGCTTCGTTCAATTGCGGCAATTGTCCCGGCGAGCAGCTGAAGAGGACCGCCAGGTTGGGATCGTTTAGTTGTTCGACGATGTTGAGGGCGGCCGCTTGGACGCCGGTCGCTTCATTGTTCGTCAACGTGAAGGGAGTAATGTCGAGGAGGAGCAATTTGCGTTCGGCGGGACAATCCCGCAGCGCCGACATCAGCTGCGCGAGCGAAGCGCCGCCGTCGGAAAGATCCCAGTCGCTGGGAATCAGATCGACGTCGGCATCTTCCTGCAGCGTGGCGTAGCTCGAAAGGTAGATGACGACCGTTTCCTTTTGGGACGCCTTGCGGAGGTTGAGGAACTTCTCAATCAGTTCGCCGCGATGCAGCATCCCACGCGAGGCTTTGCCGGTGTCGGGAATGTATCCCGCGGCGATCATTCCCTTCAGGTCGGCGTCATGGGCCACCCGATCTTGGACGTCCAGCTGACCGAACCGAGTGACGATGCAGCCGACGAATTGGGTTCGCGGTTGCGCGCGGAACCACGCAAGGGCGCCCGCCATCGCGCCGATCAATCCCAGCGCAATGACCAACGCAATCAACGTCCGGTGCGAAAACTTCGCGCCGGACGTCGTCGCTTCACTGCGAGAACGTAGTTCGAATTGTCGCCACAGCGGAGTTTCAGCCGATGGATCCACGCGTCATGCTCCCAAGGCTAGTTGGCGTCGCCGTTAAGTCGCAGCGCCGGACGAGGCGCGAAGTCGCGCGTCGCCGGAGGCGCCAGTTCGTTGAATTGCAGGTATTGCCCCCGCAGCTCGGCGTGCCGCTGAAAATCTTTCAGCGTCACGACTCGCAGACCGGCGACAATACTGTCGACGTTTCCTTCCGGCAGCGGCCAGAAGTAAGAGGTCGCCGCGCCGATGTCGCGGAACGCCTTGATTTCGATCCCTTCAGCTTGGTAGCCGATTGGTTCGCACCAGACGATTTCGTCGGGCGCCGCTTGCGTCCGAATCGCCAGGCGGCGAACGGTCGCCAGCTTGCCGTCGGCGCCCAGGCATTGGGTTTGCTCGACGTTGGCGCTGAGGATTTGAACTTGCCCGGCGCTCGTTTCGACCGTCTGACCTTGAATCGCTTCGAGGGCGGCGTAGTCGTTGGTCTGACGGAGCACGACGCCGACGTTGTCGTCTTCGACGGTCCACCACAGGCTGACCGTCGGAGTAGCGACCCCGCCGGTGATTGGCCAGTCGGAAGCGGCGATGCTGTAGGTCGCCATCGGGAATCCATTCTGCCGAACGATATGCGAAGCGGCGTATTGGCCGTCAGGACGTCCGACGCTGATCCAGATCCGCGACGGCTTGATGACCGAAAGGTCTCCCAATTGCAACGCCTGCTGCTGGATGCCGAGCGTCATTTCCAGCTTGTCGCCGTCGATCCGGTTTTGCAGCAGCGCCGACTTCCAGCCAGACGTCGTCATGGTCGGGCGTGTCGGAAAACGCTGAGCCAGGTAGTCGGCCGTCACCAGCGAGAGCTGGTCCTTTTGCGAAACAAGTTGCAGCAGCATCAAGTCTCCCCGCTGCAAGTTGATCGTCGGCGCCAAGGCCGGATCGACCGGCGTTTCGACCGCCAGGCGTCCTGGTTTCAGATTCGGCGTCAGCCAGATCTGCCCGCCGCCGATGTCGCCGATCGGATGTTCGGGACCTGGTTGCCGCTGCTGCGGAGTAGCGGTGACGAAAGTCAACCGGCGGCTGAGCACGTTGGCCAAATGCGCTTCGAGCGCTTCGACGCGATCGATCATGTAAAAGCCGCCCGGCGGATAAAGCTGTTCGACTAGTTCAAATTGCTTTTGGGCCAGCGCGGCTTCGGCGCTGACGACCTTAAAGCCGACGACCTGAATCGAAATGCCGCTGCCGTCGAAGATGTCGAACAACGCTTCCGCGACGCTCTTACCGGTCGGATTGACGGTCGAATCGTTCGCAAAGCGGTTGTCGGCGCCGTCGGTAATCACCAACATCGTCTTCGGTCCGTTCACGCCGGCCAGGTCTCCCTTGGCTTCGATCATCGTCCGCATGATCGGCGATTCGTTCCAAGGCTCCACCTGTGGGTACGTGATCGCCCGCGTCAGTTGTTGGTACTGCGACTTGTCTTTGCTGTTCCAGATGATCGGCGGGACAAGACGCTGAATCGTTCGCTCCGCTTCGACCACCGTCTTTTGCGAGCCCATCGCCTGGCCGAAGGTCCAGACGCTGACCTGCGTGCCGTTGGGAATCGTTTCGAGCAAGCGATCGAGGGCGCGAACCGCCTCGGCGTACTTGGCTTGCGGGCCGAACGGTTGTCCGGCCGGCGCGCCCATACTGCCGGAAGCGTCGAGCACGATCGTGATTGCGGCGTCGCCGGATCCGTATTGCTGATGCAGTTCCGGCGAAGCGACGATCGCCAGGTTGGCGGCGTCGGGAGCCGGATTGCTGACCAGGTGATTCGAAGGACGACGATGAATCACCACTTTGGTGTCGGCCGTCGAGAGATGTCCGCGGAAGAAGACGGTCCCTTCGATCAACGCGTTCAGTTCCGCCGGATTGCTGGCGACCTTCTCGCCGCTCAAGTCGGCTTCCACCAGCACGTCGATGCCGTTGGGCGTGCCGCCGGTCCATTCGATGCCGCGCATCGCGTCGTCATCAACCGCCAGACGGAGCAGGCCGTTGGTCGTAAAACCAAAACGTGGAATGCCGCTCGGCGGATTGGCGCCGACGATCTTCAGGTCGAAGTGATATTGCTCGGTCGCTTCGGTCGTCCAGTTGCGCATCGCCAGCGACGTGAGAGCGAAGTCCCCCGCTTGTTGCCACGGGGCCGCTTCCTGCGTCATCTTCTGCGGATGCAGCCCGAAACGAATCGCGTCGGACGAGAGGAGACGAGCGGCACGCAAATAGTAAGGCGTTTGCCCATGGTCGTCCCAATGTTCGTTCCAGGCGCGACCCGCGAACAGCAGCGCCGCTTCAGCTAGAGTCGCACGGCGAGCGTCGCGAGCGTCGTTGTCGACCGCGGTAACGTCAGCCGGAATGATCCGCGATTGCGAGCCGACCCGATCGATCATCGCCAGGTCCATATCGTCCCGGTCAATGCGGGTGTTCAGCTGAATCAGTTCGCGCCACTTTTGAGCATAGTCAGCCCCAAGGTCGGCGAGCGTCTGACGCCAGATTTGTTCGACGCCAAAGACTTCCAAGCGATGGTTGGTCACCATGTAGGCGTCGTCGCGCGAACCGCTGAGCTGGTCAAACCAAGTTTGGCCGAACTGCGACAGGACAAGATGACCGGCGCGAGCGGCGTCGATCTTGGCGAACTTCTCTTGTTGTTCAATCGACGGCGCCGGTTGGTTGCCGCGGACCACTTCGGCGCCGGTGGCGTCGATGCAAGCGATCAGCAACTTGCGGCGCGATTCGGCGTCCGCGGCCGGCAGCAACATCGCGCGGCTCAAGCGGCGGAGCGATTCGCTCGGGTCGGCGACGAAGGCCGACGTTTGTTCTTGTTCGTTCTGCTTTTGCAGGTCCAAACGTTGCTGTTCGACCTTTGTCGTCAGGCCGATCAGCGTTGAAAGCATGTCAGGCGTGACCGCAGTCGCCGAGACGGCGCCGTTCATTTGATCGTCCAGATCATGGGCCGACTCCCACAGATTCATTACCTGGATCTCCAGCCCTTGTCCGCCTGATTCCGGCGGCGTGGCCATCGTCCAGTTGTTATAGAACGGCAGTTCGGCCAGCGCGTTGTTGCGAGCTTCCATCGCACGGATCAGGATGGCGACGTCGTTGGTGATCGACGCGTACGCCTTGGCGGCTGTTTCGAAATGTCCGATCGATTTCAACCGAGTCGACGAATCGATAAAGAGGAGGTCCTGTCCCAAGCGACGCTCCAAGTCGGCAGCATCAACGCGGGACGAGAAAGCGGTGCTCCAGAGGGCCGTCGAAGCGGCGGCCTGTTCGGCCAGCAGGTTGGTTTTGATCGCACGGCCGATCGCTTCGGCGTCGGCTGGCGACAACTTCGACATGTCGATCTGCTGGCAGAGGAGATCGACGAACACCAGTTCGGTCGGGCCGGTCTCGTGCGATTGGCCGATCGAGCCGATCACGCGCCAGTTCTTATTGAGTTGACGAATCGGGTCTTCCGCCGCACGGAGCAGCAGCTCACGGCGAAGCGCGTCGGCGAAGGCCGCTTCCGGCACTCCCAAGGCGATTTGTTGCTGGGCCGATTGATCGTAGGTGGCTCGGACATCTTGCGGCGCGGTCGAGGTCAACAAGGTCGCCGCCGACGAAACCGCTTCCGGCGACGGTTGCAACCAACCGGCGGCGGCTCGCCACGAGAGGGACAAGTCCTGCGATTGCAGCGGCAATTGTCGTCCGTTTTCCAGGGCGTTGGCCAGTTCCGAAGCGGAGCTGCGCAGACGGGACGCGTTGGCGACGTCGCCGGCGATCAGCAGCGATTCCATCCGCAGCAGCGTCTCTTGATAACGCCGCCAGATGTGAGGCGCGAAACGCAACACCGACGGCTTGGCTTGCGCCAGGGACGTTTGCTGCTGCCAGAACTCGGTCATCCATTCCCATTCGGTCACCGGAATCGGCGTGGGGGCTTTCTCTGGTTCGTAGCCGGGGCGGAGCACGCCCAGGTCGAAGGCGTCGGCGCGCGTCGTACCTTCGTCGCCGAGCGGCAGCAACATCACGTTTTGGCGACGGTTGTGGTTGGCGGCGGCAAATTGCATTAACTCGCTGTCGACGTAGCGGAACAGCTCGCCGGCGTCGATGCGGCCGTCGTCGTCGCTGTCGGTGATGGCGCCGCGCAACCCTTCGATCACGTAGTGCCCCATCGCGGTGCGATGTTGCTGGTAGTAGCTAAAGGCTCGCTGATCGACGTCGGCCGCGATGACGACGGTCAGATTCGGCGCTTTGCGAATCTCAGCGTCGAGCTCGCGCATCGAGTCGGAGAAGTTGTTCGTAAGTAGTCCCAAGCGGGGTGCGACGATTGTGCGGCAGCTGTCGATGATCAGCAGCTTGTTGGTCTGTTCCGGCAGCTTTTGCAGTTCGGCGATGACGTCGGAGATGTTGATCGCTTCAGGACGTTTCGAAAGGTCGACGTTTTCGGGCAGCAGCGCCGGACCTTTTTCGCCGATGAAGCCATGCCCGGTCAGCATCAAAACGACGTTGTTTTCGTCGATGTTTTCCAGATTCGGACGCCAGCCGATTTGCATCCGCTGCGGACCGTCGCCGCTGCGCAGCAAGCGATGGCCCCAATAGCGCTGCGTCTGGGCGTCATTAGAAACTTCTTGCAAGTCGACCAGCACGTTCCAGCCGAGAGCGTTGTGCGGAACCGAGAGATTCGTCTCGTAACCGGCGCCCGCCAACAGGAATCGCGTCGGCCGCGGAGGACGAAGCCAACTGCTGGTCCACAGGATGACCAGAATCAGGCCTGCAAGAAACGCGATCGAAAACGGCAGCTGCAGCCGCTTCCAATCGGTACGGCGCGGCGCGTCAAACGCGTGCCAACGTTGTTGGTCTGCTTGTTCCCCACGAGCTGGGGTGTGGGAACTCGATTGGTTATTTCGGCCTCGATTCATGACGTTGCCGTTTCGCCTCAGGGAATGTTGCAGAAAAAAAACCATGCAACTCTACATCAACGTCCGAGAGGGGCAAACGACTTCCCCGTATTCTTTTGGCAACAGTTCAGGTCGCTTGCGGTCGCTGCAATTGCTTCCGGCGGTGCAGTCGCGATCTGCCGCATGATCGTTGCGTTCGGCCAATCGCTATTTGCGGCGCAGTCTACGCAGTCGGTGAGGTTTTCTCGCCACGTCCCCGATGTCGGGCAAATGGAAGAAGGAGGAAATGCCGAAGCAGAAGACGTGCTAGCAATCCGTCTTTTGTCGGGGGAACGTCTCCAGTGGATCTCTCAGAACTCTTTGACGCGTCGAATCGCCCCTTGCGAGTCGAAACTCCATTGGGTCCGATGACGCTGGCGATCTCCGCATTTCGCGGTCGCGAAGCGGTTAGTCGACTCTATGAGTTCCAGCTGACGTTGCTGGGGAGTCCGACGAGCGACATCGACTTTTCCAAGATCCTGGGGAAGACGGCGACCGTTTCGCTTGACGATTTTACCGGCCTGACGACGCGCTACTTCAATGGCATCATCACTTCTTTCGCCGAAGTGAGCCGCGACGATCAATTCACGCAGTACGAAGCGACCCTCGCTCCCAAACATTGGCTGATGGGGCTGACTCGCAACTGCCGCATCTTCCAGCGGATGAACGTTCCGCAAGTCTTGAAGGAAGTCTTTACCGGGTACGACGTCGACTTCAATCTGAAATCGAGTTATCCCGATCGCGACTACCTGGTGCAATACGAAGAATCGGATCTCGATTTCGCGATGCGGCTGATGGAAGAAGTGGGAATCTATTTCCACTTCAAGCACGAAAAAGAGAAGCACACGATGTTCCTGTGCGATCAAACGGTCAGCCAGGTATCGATCGAAGGGATCAGCGGCCTGATCTATGAGCAGATCATCGGCGGCGTTCGCCCCGAGAATCGAATCTACGCTTGGCGGCGCGAGCAGCAGATTACCACCAAGAAAGTGGCGCTCCGCGACATCGCCTTTCAAATGACTGGGCAAGATCTCGACGCGTCGGCCGACATCGTGAAGACCGTCAAATGCGGTCTAGCCCAACATGACTTGCACGCCGTCAGCGATTTGCCGGACGAACGCCGCGAAGTCTATACCTTTCCGTCCGGTTACGCCGGTTGGTTTGACGACGTCAACGGCGGCGGCGGCGATCAAAGCGGCGAACTTGGCAAGACCAATGACGCTGGAGACGCTTCGGCTCGCTTGGACGCCCAACGAATCGCGACGACTGCGGTCCGTTGCCAAGGGAACAGCGATATTCCCCGTCTGACGCCGGGCTATTTGTTCACGCTGCTGCGGCATTCCAACGGGGACGACGAATATCAACTGCTTGAGATCGAACATGACGCCAAGGTCGACGTCAACTATCGCTCGCACGATGCGTCGCTGGGAACGGATCTCCACTACGAAAACAACTTTCTCTGCCAACCGAAAGCGGTGCAGTTTCGACCGCAACTGATCACGCCGCGGCCGAAGATCCACGGCATGCAGTCGGCGCGGGTCGTCGGGCCGGAAAAAGAAGAGATCTTCGTCGACAAGTATGGTCGCATCAAAGTGAAGTTTGCGTGGGACCGGAGCGACATTGAAAACGAAAACGCCTCGTGCTGGATTCGCGTCGGCCAGGTCTGGGCTGGACCGCGCTGGGGGGCTTTCTTCTGGCCGCGCATCGGACATGAAGTGATCGTCGCCTTTGAAGAGGGAGATCCCGATCGCCCGATCGTCGTCGGCAGCGTTTACAACTCGAAGAACATGCCGCCGCTGGAGCTCCCCTCGAACAATCAAAAGGGTGGGATCAAGTCGTGCATCTTCCAAGGCGATCCGCTGAAGAACTTCAACGCGCTCGTCTTCCACGACGTGCCGGGTCACCAGTACACGCAAGTCCACTCCGAACGACAAGCGGTCGATAACACCGAGAGCTATCGCTACAACTACACCCCCACCAAGCATTACGCCCTGTGCGGCTCACTGCCGGGTTAGTCCGTCGGTTAGAAGCGAGAGGAACAAGCGGCGATGTCATTCACCAACTGGTTGGAAAACGCAGCGAAAGACCTATTTGCATTCGGCGGCGGTAAGTACGAATGCACGTTAGGTACCGCGGTCGACTCGATCTACGGTCAGAACCTGGAGTCGTTCTTCGGCACTCGGCAAACGCTTATCGTCGATCCCGCCTTCTTTGCGAACGTCGGCGCTAGTCCCGTCGGCATCATGCTCGGTTTGCTGGGCGGCCAGTGGGGCGAGAACGAAATGGTCCTGGGCGGGAAGAACGATCTCGCCTATGCGGGGCCCTTGGGAGAGTTTTCGCGCGCGGACAAATACGAATACTCCGGCGCCCCGATCTTCAGCTTCGCGTTGGCTGCGGCCGCCGAAGCGCAAGCCGCCGCCGCGGAAAATCATCCGCCGGAAGGAGCTTCGATCGCGGTGGTCCGCGGCATCAAGGCGCTGGTGGCGCTTTACGTTTTGACGACCATCGCCTACCAGATGACGATTCATGTGAAATACCCGGAGTTCGGCGAAGAGTCGGAAAGCTCTGAGAGCGAATCGGGCGACGATGACGATAGCTCAAGCGGCAGTTCAAGTAGCGAGCCGACCGACGACTGGGCGCCGCACGAGCTGGAAGGGATCTCGACGATGATCACTTCCCGCATCTTCGCGCTGATCGTTTCGCTGGAGAAAGTCAACGCGCCGGTGGAAGCGGCCGAAAATCACGCCGACCACGGCGCGGCAGTGGTGCCGCGACAAGAGGCGCCGAACGCAAACGCCGCCGGCAATGGCGTCGAACAGCCTGTCGAACAAGGTGGCGCAGGAGCAGCACGTCGTGAAGGAAACGACGGCGCTGCCGGCGCTCGAAACCTCGCGGAAGGAGAACCGGAAAATCCGGAAGGTGGAGGTGGAGCCGGAGGCGCTGGTGGTGCTGCGGAAGGTGGAGCCGGAGGCGCTGGTGGTGCTGCGGAAGGTGGAGCTGGAGGCGCTGGTGGTGCTGCGGAAGGTGGAGCTGGAGGCGCTGGTGGCGGTGCAGAAGGTGGTGCCGGAGGCGCTGGTGGTGCTGCGGAAGGTGGTGCCGGTGGCGCTGGTGGCGGTGCGGAAGGTGGAGCCGGAGGCGCTGGTGGTGGTGCGGAAGGTGGTGCCGGAGGCGCTGGCGGTGCTGCGGAAGGTGGTGCCGGCGGCGCTGGTGGTGCTGCGGAAGGTGGAGCCGGAGGTGCTGGTGGTGCTGCGGAAGGTGGAGCCGGAGGCGCTGGTGGTGCTGCGGAAGGTGGTGCCGGAGGCGCTGGTGGTGCTGCGGAAGGTGGAGCCGGCGGCGCTGGTGGTGCTGCGGAAGGTGGTGCCGGAGGCGCTGGTGGTGCTGCGGAAGGTGGAGCCGGCGGCGCTGGTGGTGCTGCGGAAGGTGGTGCCGGCGGCGCTGGTGGTGCTGCGGAAGGTGGTGCCGGAGGCGCTGGTGGTGCTGCGGAAGGTGGAGCCGGAGGCGCTGGTGGTGCTGCGGAAGGTGGTGCCGGAGGCGCTGGTGGTGCTGCGGAAGGTGGTGCCGGCGGCGCTGGTGGTGCTGCGGAAGGTGGTGCCGGAGGCGCTGGTGGTGCTGCGGAAGGTGGAGCCGGAGGCGCTGGTGGTGCTGCGGAAGGTGGAGCTGGAGGCGCTGGTGGTGCTGCGGAAGGTGGAGCCGGAGGCGCTGGTGGTGCTGCAGAAGGTGGAGCCGGAGGCGCTGGTGGTGCTGCGGAAGGTGGAGCTGGAGGCGCTGGTGGTGCTGCGGAAGGTGGTGCCGGTGGCGCTGGTGGCGGTGCGGAAGGTGGAGCCGGAGGCGCTGGTGGTGGTGCGGAAGGTGGCGCGGGCGGAGACGACGACGCGGAGCCAAACGCACAGCAGTAACCATGATCCGAGTTTCAGGTGGCGTCGTTCACTGGGCGCCGTTGGAATTCGCTAATCAAAGCGCTGGTCATTACGAATTTGAGACCTGATACAAGCTCGCAAGCGAATTGAGATAGGCCAACATCCATGAACAAAAACCATATTCTCTGGGGTTCTCAAACGACCACCGCGTACGGCGGCGTGCTCGTCGAGTCGAAAGGTTACGGCGTCGACCTCGTCGCCTCCGGCTTGGAAGGGGAAGTCAACATCATGGCGACTTCTCAAGTCCAGGTCGTAAGCGGCTTGGGAATGATCACGGTGACCGGCACCGACGCCGGCGCGACGATCTGCCTTACCGCCGGTGAAGTTGGCCAGATTCGTCAGATCGTCGGCGTACCGGACGCCGGAGCCAGCATTCAGATGGAGCCGGAATTGATCACGATTAGCGTCGGACCGCTGGCCGGCGGCGCGAGCATCACGATGACGCCGGAGTCGATCATTTTCAAAGTGGCCGAAAACACGCTCAGTATTACGCCGGAAGGAATCACCGAGACGGTCACCGATACCATTCGCTCGGCCACTCCGGCCGGGCACGTATTGGAAGCGGCCGACGGTTCATTCGAAGTCACGCCGGCGGCGATCTCGCTCGAAGCGCCGACGATCGAAGTGACCGGCGACGCGATGATCACAATGGAAGGCGCCTTGGTGAATATCAACTAACCGAGACGGAACCGATGCACGCCCACCAACCCGGAAAACATAGTTGCTGCCACGGCTCGCATGGGCATGTTGCGCCGACTCCGCGCATCGTCGTCCCTCCGCTGCGCGGCGATGCGACCGCGGCGGCGGTCTGCGAGCGCATGAAGCTGCAACTCTCGTTGGCCGCGCGGCGTCAATTGACGGCTCATGTTTCCTCGGAACACTTTTTCGCCCGACTGCTGACCGCCGAATTGGACGCCGACGCCCGCAAGTTTCTCGCGGCCGCTTTGCCGGTGCGAAGAGCCTTGTGGTGGAGCGTGCTCGCGATTCATGACGCCCTTGGCGCCGATGAACAGCAAGAGCGCGATCGTCTGGCGCCGGTGGTGCAGTGGATCGCACGGCCGAGCGATGCAGGACTGATCGCGGTTCGGCGCCTCGACTTGCAAGTGAAACGAAACAGTATGTGGGGCTGCTTGTACCAGGCGACCTACGCAGCCGGCGGTCGCGTCAGTCCACCGGAGCGGCAAATGGTCGCGGCGCCTCCAGAGACGTCGCGGCGGTTTGCGGCGGCGCTCGTTTACATGGCGTCGGTCTATCGCGGCGCTCGGGGATATCGCGAGCGTCAACGACGTTATTTACTTTTGGGACAAAGTTTGGCGACTGGTCCGGCGCCCTGGTCGCGCCGCATGCACTCGATGCAGGAGACGACATGACCGGAAAAGAAGCGAGTCAAGCGGCGTCGCTTTGCGATTTGTCGGAAGACGCCCAAAAGCTGCTGGCCAAAGAGCCGGACAGCGCCCGGTTTTTCAAGGCGCTAGTCGACGGCGAGATGCATGACGACGCGCTGCTATTTGCGGCGGCCTGTCTGGCGCCGATGGATCGCATCTGGTGGGGCGTAATGTGCGTCTGGGAATCGCTTCGTCCGGATGTAAATGACGACGACGATCTGCTGCTGCAGATGCTGGTCGGCTATTTGCGCGAGCCGAACGAAGATCTCCGCTGGAAGTGTCGCACGATGGCGAAGCGGAAAGAAGTGTCGCCGCAGCTGAAGATGCTGGCGCACGCCCTGTTTCATTCTGGCGAAAGCGTCACCCCGGCCGGCGGACCGAAACTGAAACCGAGCCCGAAGGTACCGGTCGCGTTGATCGCGACCGCCATCAAGTCGGCGGCGACCGCGTGCGGACAAAAGAAGAAGGTCGGCATGAAGCCGGAGTTCCTCCGTCTGGCGATGGAAGTCAGTCGCGGACAACATAACTGGGCGACGGCCGCAGCGGCGACGTAACGCGAACCGATTCGAAGGAAGTGCGACCATGAGTCTCAATTTTGGCGATTTCAACAATCTGATGGGGCACGTTGACAACTTCGTCAACCAAATCTCCGACGTCCAATCGCGGATGATCAATACCCAGCATCGCGAGATGTTCGACAACTTGATCATGAAGATTCGCGAAGCCCGCCAAGAAGCGGAAGTGGCCGTTCCGGCGGCGATCAACAGCCTGCAGGAGAGGCGCGAACGGGTCATCGCCAAGCTGAAGAAGCTGAAAGACGAAGCGCCGCAGCGGAAAGCTCGCCGTGACGCGCTGGTCGCAAAGGCGAAAGAGGTCAACGCGAAGCGCGAAGAAGATAAAAAGAAGCTGCGCGCCAAGCCGGTCAAAGTGAAGCTCTCGAAAATCAAAATGCCGCCAGGTTGGGGAGATCATCTGAAGGACGAACTTTTGAATAAGTTCGGCAAGCTCCCTGCCGCTCCGGTGTCGGCCCCGCGCGACGCCGCGATCTGGGACGACTGGCAATGGAACGCGGAAAAGCCGATCGGCGAGGGTTAATCGTATGGGACAACCAGCCGCGTGCATTTCGTTCATGCAGGTCTGCCCGATGGTCGACGGCATCGTGCCGCATGTCGGCGGACCGATCATCGGCCCCGGCGCAGTCACGGTTTTGGTCGGCGAATTGCCGGCGGCGCAAGTCGGCAACATGTGCACCTGCGTTGGACCTCCAGCGACGATCGTCCTCGGATCGGCGACGGTTTTGCTCGAAGAAATGCCGGCCGCGCGAATGGGAGATGAAACGGACCACGGCGGCGCTATCGTACTGGGATTGCCGGTGGTGTTGATCGGCGAATAGGCGAGTTTTTCGCCATTGAAGGCGAACCCTCTTGTCCCCATCTGCGTCTGTTCATCGCTATGCCCTCTTCACTGCCAGGAAGCGATGATGGAAACGTTACAGATTCGCTCATTTCGCACGCAAGACTTCGACGCCGTACGCCAGCTTTGGGGCCAATTCTCGGGTGAGACGTTTTCGACCGATCCGCAGCGAGTAATGATCGCCAAGCAATTGCTGACCGACCAGTTGTTCTTTGTCGGAGAAATTCAGCAGCGTGTCGTCGCCGTGGCGATTGCCGGCTACGATGGCGTTCACGGATCGATCGAAGCGCTAGCAGTAGATCCGCAATTCCACCGTCAAGGGATCGGTCGACAACTGGTCGCACACATCGAATCCGCTTTTCGCTTGCGCGGATGTTCGAGCGTTCGTTTGCAAGCTGCGCCGAACCGTCCGGATATCGCTACCTTTCTGAAGCGCCTTGGCTACGATCCCGATCCGCGTTTGTCGTTTCAAAAGCGTCTTGTTGAGCCCGAGTCGTCGCCGGAGCCGGTACCAACCATTTCGGTTGACGGCCAGATCTACCTCTCCGCCATGCGCGACGAAGACAAGCCGGCGCTCGTCAAAGAGATCAATGCACTGGGGGATGCGACCGGCTACTTGTCTCGGGTCCCTTACCCCTACGCACCTTTTGACGCCGACTTTTGGCTCTCGTCTTGTCGGTTGCAATCGACGGCCGAGGGGGCGCTGCCGAATTGGAAGATGCGCAGCTGGGCGATTCGGGACGCGCAACAGCGCCTAATCGGCGGGATTGGATTGTGCAATTTTACGCCAGGCGAAAAAGCGGAGATCGGCTACTGGCTGGCCGTCGATCGATGGGGTCAGGGGATCATGACGAAGGTGGTGAGAGAATTGACCGATTTCGCATTTCGCGAATATCGTCTGCAAAAGATTTACGCCGAAGTCGTGACGACGAACATCGGCTCGCGGCGCGTCTTGGAAAAGGCGGGATACCAACTGGAAGCGGAACTGCGACGCCACTTTTTCCGCGACGGTAAGCCGATCGACGGCGTCATGTATGGGCGAGTTTCCCCTTCACCGGACTAATAATCGACCAGCCTGCGCGGAGATCCGCAGCGGTCCGCTACTTGCGAAAACCGCGCGACTCCGCGATCATACCTGCATGCGACAATACCTGGATCTCATGCAGCGTATCTTGGACGAAGGAGTCCGCAAGGAAGACCGGACCGGTACCGGTACGCTTAGCATCTTCGGGCATCAGATGCGGTTTTGCCTGGCCGATGGATTTCCGGCCGTGACGACCAAAAAGCTGCATCTCCGGTCAATCATTCACGAACTCCTCTGGTTCCTCCAAGGGGCAACGAACGTCGCCTATCTGCGCGAGAACAAGGTCACGATCTGGGACGAATGGGCCGACGAAAACGGCGAACTCGGCCCGGTCTACGGTTACCAGTGGCGATCGTGGCCGACCCCGGATGGCGGACGTATTGACCAGATCAGCAACCTGGTGGAACAGATCAAGCGGAATCCCGATTCGCGTCGGCTGATCGTCTCGGCCTGGAACGTCGCCGATGTGCCGCGGATGAAGCTCCCCCCCTGCCATCTGCTGTTCCAGTTTTACGTCGCCGATGGAAAATTGTCGTGCCAGCTCTATCAGCGGAGCGCTGACGTCTTTCTGGGGGTGCCGTTCAACATCGCGTCCTACGCGCTGCTGACGATGATGATCGCGCAAGTGACCGGACTCGAGCCGGGGGACTTCGTCCACACGTTTGGCGACGCCCATCTCTACACGAATCACATGGAGCAGACGCAGCTGCAACTGTCGCGCGACCCGCGCCCGCTGCCGACCATGCGAATCAATCCCGATGTGACTGACCTGTTCGCGTTCAAGTTTGAAGACTTTGAACTGGTCAACTACGATCCGCATCCGCACATCTCGGCGCCGGTGGCGGTATGACCGTTTCCTTGATCGTCGCGGCGTCGGAAAACGGCGTCATCGGTCGCAATGGCGATATGCCGTGGCGGCTTTCGTCGGACCTGCAGCGCTTCAAGAAGCTGACGATGGGCAACACGATCGTCATGGGACGCAAGACCTACGAATCGATCGGGCGCCTTCTGCCGGGTCGGCAAACGGTGATCGTTACGCGTCAGGCCGACTATGCGGTCGAAGGAGCGGTGATCACTTCCAGCGTTGAGGAAGCGGTACAAGTTCCCTCGGCTGGCGGTGAGCTCTTCATTGTCGGCGGCGGCGAAATCTACGCGCAGTCGATCGACCTCGCGCAGCAAATTTATCTGACGCGCGTCCACGCGCTAATCGACGATGGGGACGCCTTCTTTCCGGCGCTTGATCGTGAGAACTGGGAACGGGTCGAAGCGACCGAAATCGGGGCGGACGAAAAGAACGACTACCCGACGACGTTCGAGATTTGGCGGCGTATCTAACGTAGGGTGGGTGGAGCAAGCGCGGTAAAGCATGTTCGCTGTTTCATTCGCGTGCAATCGCCACCATGGGGCGCCGTTGCCACGTCTTCGTGGCAATGATTGTGCCCAGAGATGCCGTGGAGCAAGGCGCTGCTATCTCGGCTTGGGAGACGAGCAAGCTCGGCTCGGGCTTCCCTCGCACCCGCAGAACGCATTCATGGCCACGAAGACGTGGCAACGGCACCGGATAAGATAGAAATAGCCGATCGCCTCAGGCGATCAGATTCAAGAGTCCGATGAATTCGGGATCGTTGCGGATCGCATCGAAGTCGGGCTCGTTGCCGACCAGCTCGCGAAAGCTGGAGTTGATCTCGCACGCTTGCGCCAAGTACTCAAGCGACAGCCGAATGTTCTTCGCCAGCGCCCAATAGCAGGCCAGGTTGTAGTGGATGATCGGCTGCGCCGGATCTTGGCACATTGCTTCCTCCAGCGCTTCAATCGCCAGGTCCAAGCGTCCTAGCCGCTTGTACGACCAGCCGAGGGCGAGCCAGACATGGATATCGGCCGGGTCGTCGTCGCAGACCTGACGCAGGCATTCAATCGCCTTGTCATGCTCGTCCAACGTTCGATAGGTCTGGCCACGCAAATAGAGCGTATCGCTCGAAGAGCCGTCGAGCTCGTCAATTTCGTCCAATAGGGAGATCGCCCGCAGGGCTACCGTTCGCTTGGCCTCAAACGTCGCAGACAATTGGGAAGAGGCCGAGAGGATCAGGTCGAGATAACCTTCAACTTCGCGAATGCGACGAAGGCGACGCGTTTCCTGCAGGCTGTTCATATCGGGGCGTCCCAGATTGGTTTCGGATGGCTTTTCCATTGTTCGCCGACCGACTGCGATGTTCCAGCACCGAACTGTAAAAAATTTTACCGAAGGGAAAATTCGATACCAATTCCTTGTCGCACGGTTACGCCGCAAAACTAGCGACCGCGGTCAGGTTAAACGGCTTATGCCGTGCGGGCTGTTCCGGCAATCCTTTTCGTTCTCCGAAAACTACCCCCTGCCCGCTAGCACGTGGGTCCGAAATAGGCATAAAAAAACGCCGCGGACGAAATTCGTCCGCAGCGCTTTGTGCACTGGGTAGAAATCTGCAATTAGAAGTTAGTAGGCTAAGCCTGCGTCGCTTCTTTCGGCTGGGCGTTCAGCGTATCGATCAGCGACTGGGTCGGGGTCGACAGTTTCAGGACCGGCGCGAATTCTTCAAATTCGGTGTCGATCTGCGCCAGCAGTTCTTCGACCGAGGGGCCATCCCCCCGCAGTTGTTCGTAGTAGCCGACGAAGGTGTCCCGTTCGGGCCAAGCCTGGTCATTGCTGGCCGGCAACAAGGCGGACAAAGCGACAGACACCTTGCCGGGCTCGTTCGGCTCGTTCACCAGGTTGTCGATGTCGGCATGCGATTCGATCAACACGGCGAACTCTTCCGGAAGGCTCCAGCCGCGAGCGATGACGCCGCCCGCTTCGGCATGGTCCCAGCCGAACTTGTCTCGTTCCAAATGCGACAGACGCTTCTCGCCGCCGGCTCGGCTAACCAACAATTCGGCGTATTTTTCGGGCAGCTCTTTCGCCAACAGCGGCACCGCCATGTCTTGCAGCAGTGCGGCGGCGAACAGGTCTTCCGAGTCTTTCAAACCCAGGATCTTACCCATCGCCCGGGCGAAGAGACCGCGACGGAGCGAGTCTTGCCAGAGATTCTTCAGGTCGAACGGCCCGCTTTTCGGGTTGGGCATCAAGCTGAAGACGGCGCTCCAGAGAGCGAAGTTTTTGATCGTGCGAATGCCGACCAGCGTGATCGCCAGCTTCACGCTGGAGATTTCGCGAGAGAATCCAAAGTACGACGAATTTACGAATCGCAATACCTGGCCGGTCAGGCCCGGATCCGATTCGATCGGTACCGCGAATTCGGCAGGTCCGTTTTCCGGATCCTGCGAGAGTTCCAAGAGGCGAATCGCGCTTTGCGGCAAAGCCGGAAGCTGGGCGCCCGCCAACAAATCTTTGAGCTGTTTCGATGAGTCTGTCATTTTTTTAACTCTACCCCGGTGCTGAAAATCCTAACCCAAGCCGCCGGAACGACGCGAATGAGAGTTCCACCCCGAAACGTAGGTCACGTGCCGCAGTGACGCAAACTCACAAACATCGATTGCAAAGATTCGCGAGGGGCCCGAAGGAGGCGGGAACGGCCGGTAGTCGCTATAATCGGAACTCGGCGCGTCGCTTCTGCGAAACATGCATGTTGACGAAAAGCGACAGCGACAATCGGCAGGGATGCGAAGATTTTCGCTAAGACGTTGTGCGACTGGCAGTTAACGTCGGCGATTGGGGTTTGGGCACGGAGATTGCCTTGGAAGGTTATTCAACCTCACACCGTTTGCATCCTCGCTGATCCCCGCGGAAAACCGCCGTGCTACGCACCATTTTATTTATCGCCGCCGTACCGATCGTCTTCTGGTTGGCGACGTGCGCTGTGATTCCAAACCCCGACTATTCGCACGCCGAAACGGCGCAAGCCCCGGCGGAGCCGGTCGAGTGGCGTCACACGGTTGATGGGTGGGAACCGATCGAAGAAATCCAGGTCGAACCGCCGGTCGATCGCGATCCGCCGATTCATCCCCTGACGCTGTTGCCGCTGGTAGTCGCGGTCGCTCTTTCCGCCTTGCTGGCGTTTGAGCCGAAGGAAGCCGCCGCGGTCTCTGCAAAGACGAAGCCGCATACGAGCGGCAGCGGTGCGAAACCGCACGCCGCACAAACGACCGAAGCGTAACTGGATTTACGCCAAGATCCCCGGCACCACTTCGCCGTGGACGTCGGTTAACCGGAAGTTGCGACCGGCGAAGGGATAGGTCAATCGCAAGTGATCCATTCCCAACAGATGCAGGATCGTCGCCTGCAAGTCATGGACGTGCACCTTATTCTCGGTGACGCCGAATCCTAGCTCGTCGGTCGCTCCGTACGAGATCCCCGGTTTGATGCCGCCGCCGGCCAGCATCAGGGTAAAGCAATCGGGATAGTGATCGCGACCGAGATTCGTGCTCGCCGCCGTACGACCTTCGCGGAACGGGGTCCGGCCAAATTCGCCGCCGCAGATCACCAGCGTGTCGTCTAGCATGCCCCGTTGCTTCAAGTCTTTGATCAGGGCCGTAACCGGCTGATCCATTCCCTTCGCTTTGCCGCGCAGACCGTCTCCCAGCGCGGTGCCGGCGCTGGTTCCATGGAAGTCCCAACCCCAGTCGAACAGCTGCACAAACCGCACCCCCTGCTCTACCAGTCGTCGAGCGAGGACGCAGTTCGACGCGAAGCTGCCGTCGCCAGGTTTGGCGCCGTAGCTGGCGAGCGTCTCGGCCGTTTCTTTCGAGATATCCATCGACTCCGGCGCCGAAGCCTGCATCCGATACGCCAACTCATATTGAGCGATGCGGGTCTCGGTTTCGGGATCGCCGATGACGCCGGCTTGCGCTTGGTTCAGATCGCGAATCGCATCGAGCGATAACCGCCGCACATCTTGCGGCATCCCTTTCGGGTTTGAGAGATACAAGACCGGATCGCCCTGCGAGCGGCACTGCACCCCTTGAAATACCGAGGGCAAAAAGCCGCTTCCCCAAGCGCTCTTGCCGGAGCTCGGGTTCGAACCGCCCGAGTTGAGCACCACGAAGCCCGGCAGATTTTGATTTTCCGAGCCGAGGCCATAGGTGACCCACGAACCCATCGACGGACGCCCGAGTCGCGGCGAACCGGTGTACAGCAGCAGTTCGGCCGGAGCATGATTGAACTGATCGGTGTTCATCGACTTGATGAAGCAGACGTCGTCGATCACCTCTTCCAGATGAACCATCGCGTCCGAGAGCCAGGCCCCCGACTCGCCGCATTGGCGAAACTTGTGGGGCGTGCCGAGCAGCGTCGGCGTTCCCTTGGTGAACGCGAACTCTTTGCCGTTGAAGAACTCGGCGGGACAATCTTCGCCGTTGCGCTTCACCAGTTCCGGCTTGTAATCGAACAGGTCGAGATTCGGCGGCGAACCGGCCAAATGCAGATAGATCACCGACTTCGCCTTCGGCCCGAAGTGCGTCTTGCGCGGCAACATCGGCTGCGAAGCGTTGATCGAGATCGGGTCGGCCTGCGATTCGCCGGAGAGGAGCGAACCGAGCGCGATTCCGCCGACGCCCATTTGCATAGCGCTCAGGAAGTGGCGACGCGTGATCGTTTGCAGTTGTCGTAGTCGCGGATTCATAACAGGATTCGCCAAAGTTTTTTCAGGAATGCGTTCGGTAGATCAGTCGACTAGCGCGACAAAAACTCGTCCAGGTTCATCAACACGTTGCCGACCAACGTCCAGGCTGCAAGTTCGGCCGCATCGGCGCCTTCGGGAAGCGGCCCAAGCGGATCGGTTGCGATCGTCTTCGCCATTTCAGGCTGCTGTCGATACTCGGCGAGCGCCTGCTCCAGCAGTTGCAGCAGCCGCGTCTTTTCCGCATCGGTCGGCTGTCGGCTCAGGCAAAGCCGGAATGCGTAAACGATGCGGGCTTCATTCGCGTCTCCCCCTTCGGCGACGACACGGCGAGCCAGCGCCTGCGCCGCTTCGACGTAAACCGGATCGTTGAGCGTCACCAGCGCTTGCAGCGGAGTGTTGGTCGCAATGCGGCGAATCGTGCAGACTTCGCGGCTCGGCGCGTCAAAGGCCATCATCGACGGGTACGGAGTCGTACGTCGCCATTTGGTGTAAAGGCCGCGGCGATAGCGATCTTCGCCGGGGCTCGGGTCCCAGTCGGTCGAACCGCCGAACGCGGAGTTCATTCCCATCTTCGGCTGCATCGGACGAACCGACGGCCCGTACATCTTGCGGCTCAGCAGCCCGCTGGCGGCCAGCGACGAATCACGCACCATTTCGGCCGACAAACGGAACCGCGGACCGCGGCTTACCAGGCGATTCGTCGGATCGATTGCCAGCTTCTCCGGCGTGGCGGTCGCCGCCTGACGATAGGCGGCCGATTCGACCATCAGCTTCAGCGTTCGCTTGACGTCCCAGCCATGTTCCATCAGGTCGACCGCCAGGTAGTCGAGCAGCGCCTGATTGACCGGCAGTTCCCCTTGCGAGCCGAAGTCTTCGCTCGTTTCGACCAGCCCGATGCCGAAGAGTTGCTCCCAGAGGCGATTGACTTCAACGCGGGCGGTAAGCGGATTGTCGCGGGCGACGAGCCACTGCGCCGCGCCCAAGCGATCCGCTTTGGCGCCTTCCGGCAGCGGGTGGAACTTGGTCAAGACGCCGGGCTCCACCTTCGCGCCGTGCGATTGGTAGTTGCCGCGGATCTGAATGAACGTCTCGCGATGTTTGTCGGCCGGCAACTCTTGCATGATCGGCGTTTCAATCGGCTTCACGCCGGCAAGCTGTTTCGTCAGCTTTTCAATCGCCTTTTGTTTGGCTTCGAGTTCAGGACGTTCGCCGGCAGAGAACTTGGCGATGGCGCCCTTCGCGGCGTCGTCCAGCTCTTCCCCGTTCTTCGGAATGTCGAATTCCACGAACGTTGCGAACGGCGCGTCGCTTTCGTGCGCCCAGATCGGTTTATGCTCCGCATCGAGCAGCACCACGCGATACGGCGCAAGCCGCGAAAACAAGTTGCCGTCGGTTCGATTCCACAGGACTACCTTCTCCAGCGAAGTCGGCTCTTTCAGATCGAGTTCCCACCACGGATTGTTTTGCGTCTCGGTGTGGGTCGTGCTCTTCGCGTTGAAATAGTGCCCGTCGGTGATGCCATCGATGGCGAGCTTCGCAGGTCCGTCATAGGCGACGCTCACTTGCGACGCCGTACCGCGCGGCGCGATGTTCTCGCCGCCGGCGATCGCTTGCACTTCGGCCAGCGAGAGAATCTTCCCTTCGCCGAGATTCTCGACCCGAATAAACCGCGCGGCGAGCGGACCGGTCGGCGGCGGAGTTGGCGAAGGAGACGACTTTTTCAGCTCTTCCAGCTCTTTTTTGGCGTTTTCCAGGCTCTTGGTCAGCGCTGACTTGCGAGCGGTCAGTTCGTCCGTCCAAGTCGGATGATTCGGCGATTCATCGCCGCGATCGGCGTCGGCCGACTGATTGAAGATCGCGAAGAATTGGAAGTACTCTTCTTGCGTGATCGGATCGTACTTGTGCGTGTGGCATTGGGCGCACTCCATCGTCAGTCCCATCCAGGCCTGAATCGTGGTGTTGACCCGATCGACGATCGCGGCGCTGCGGAACTCTTCGTCGTTGGTTCCCCCTTCGCTGTTGGTCATCGTGTTGCGATGAAACGCCGTGGCGATCAGTTGATCTTCGGTCGGCTGCGGCAGCATGTCGCCGGCCAACTGGTCGATCGTGAACTGATCAAACGGTTGGTTCGCGTTGAGCGCCTGAATCAGCCAATCGCGGTATTTCCAGATGTTCCGTTCCGGATCTTGCGCGTAGCCTGCCGAGTCGGCGTAGCGAGCGATATCAAGCCAGGGACGAGCCCAACGTTCGCCATAGGCCGGATCAGCCAACAAGCGATCGACCGCTTTCTCGTAGGCGTTAGGATCGGCGTCGTTGACGAACGCGTCGACATCGGCGATCGTCGGCGGCAGGCCAGTCAGCGCGAGCGAAACGCGCCGCAACAGCGTCGCTCGATCGGCCTCGGCCGCCGGCGTCAGGTTCTTCTTGTGCAGTTCATTTAGGATGAAGTGGTCGATCGGATTTTTCGCCCACTCGACGCTGGGGGGAATTGGCAGTTCGCTGTTGACCGGCGGCTCGAACGACCAGTGACGGCGAAATTGGGCGCCTTCGGCGATCCAGCGGCGGAACAGATCGACTTCGGCGGGGGTCAACTGGCGGCCCGCTTCCGGCGGCGGCATCCGAATCGAATCGTCGCCAACCAATCGGGCCAGCAATTCGCTCTCATCCGGTTTGCCAGGGACGACGGCGATTGTGCCGCTATCGAGTTCGGCGATGGCCCCCTCGCGCTCATCGAGCCGCAGTCCTCCTTCACGCGTTTCCGGGTCGGGGCCGTGGCAGTGGAAGCAATTGCCCGAGAGGAGCGGGCGAATATCGCGGTTGAAATCGACCGGTTCTTCGGACGCCACGACCCCTGCCAAAAACAGGAGCGTCGGCAGCGTCATGACCCAACGGAAGCAATCCATTCGCGGCATTCGAAAGCACCAGAACAAGGAGCAGGCGGGAAAGGTGAGAGGCCGGGCGGGAAGCTTTAATTCTCCCCCATGCGCAGCGGCTCCACAACCAAAATTGAAGTCGCTACACCAGCTAAATTGCGCGAGGGGCCGAAATCGAAACCGAATTCTGCAAAGAATGGCCAAAATGGACCCGGACTTCCCGTAGAGCAGTCAGCCAGACCCCTCTGTGGGTCGGTTTTGAGACATCCGGCGATTGTGGGAACGTCGCGGGCGTGTTAGGCTGAAAAGATTCGTAACCGCACTTTAATCGCCGTCAGGGCGGTTTTCGACTCTCTTCTCGAAAGCTGACGTAGTGCATCGCGAGGAAAAAACGCTTCCGGAATCCCCCAGCGACTTCATCCGAATTCGTGGGGCCCGCGTTCACAATCTGAAAAACGTCGATCTCGATATCCCTCGAAATCAGCTGGTCGTCTTCACCGGACCGAGCGGTAGTGGGAAGAGTTCGCTTGCGCTCGATACGTTGTTCGCCGAAGGGCAACGGCAATACATCGAAAGCCTCTCGGTTTACGCGCGGCAGTTCCTCGATCAGATGGAACGTCCCGACGTCGACCTGATCGAAGGCTTGCAGCCGACCATCTGTATCGATCAACGTGCCGGCAGTCAGAACCCGCGCAGCACCGTCGCTACGGTGACCGAAGTCTACGACTACCTGCGTCTGTTGATGGCGCGACTCGGGCAGCCCCACTGCTGGAAGTGCAACGTTCCGATCTCGCAGCAAACGCCCGAACAGATCCAAGACCGCCTGCTCGCCCTGCCCGATCAGACGAAGTTGATGGTTCTGGCGCCGATGGTTCGCGGACGCAAAGGCGCCCATCGAGAAGAGATCGACAAGATTCGGAAGAGCGGATTATTGCGCGCTCGCGTCGATGACGACGTCTTCGAACTCGATCAGATCCCGGAACTCAATCCGAAGAAAGCGCACAGCATCGACGCCGTCGTCGACCGCATCATCGTCCGCGAAGGGTTGCGGGCTCGCATGGGAGAATCGGTCGCGCTGGCGCTGAAGCTGGGCGAAGGCCGGATGTTGGCCTGCTATCTCGACGCCGATGCGATCGACGCCAAGCACCCGAAGGGAACGTGGCGCGATGAGGTCTACAACACCGAGCTGGCCTGCCCCAGCTGCGGCTTGAGCTTTATCGACATCGAACCGCGCACGTTCAGCTTTAACAGCCCGTACGGCGCTTGCCCGGTCTGCGAAGGCTTGGGCGCCAAAGAAGAGTTCGACGCCGAGCTGGTCGCTCCCGACATGTCGCTCTCGGTCGAAGGGGACGCGATCGTCGCTTGGAAGGCGCTGACCGCTGCGACGCAGAAGAAACATCAAGCGGCCGCCGTCGAGTTTCTGAAGAAGCACAAAGTCGAACCGACGACTCCGCTGGCCGAGATTCCCGAAAAGACGCTCCATCAGCTCTTCCACGGCGACGAGAAGAAGTTCCTCGGCATCCTGGTCATGCTCGAAAAAGAGTATGTCACTACCACGCGCAAAGCGCGACTCGATCAGCTGGCCGCCTTCCGCGCCGAAGTGATCTGCAGCGCCTGCAAAGGCTCGCGTTTGCGGATGGAAGCGACGGCCGTCCAGATCGGCGGCAAAGCGATTCACGAGATCACGGCGATGAACGTCGCCGAAGCCCGCGAGTTCTTCCAGCAACTCACCTTCGTCGAACATGAAGAGCCGGTTGCCGAACCAATCGTCCGGGAGATCATCAAGCGGCTCGAGTTTCTTGAGAAGGTCGGCGCCGAGTATCTAACGCTGAATCGCGCCGCCGACACATTGAGCGGCGGCGAACTGCAGCGCGTCCGTCTGGCGACCGGCATCGGTTCCGGCTTGGTCGGAGTTTGCTACATCCTCGACGAACCGTCGATCGGGCTGCATCCTCGCGACAACGAGCGGCTGATCAGCTCGCTGACCGATCTCCGCGATCAGGGGAACTCGGTCCTGGTGGTCGAGCATGACGAAGCGATGATGCGGATGGCCGATCGTTTGATCGACATCGGACCTGGCGCCGGCGGCGATGGCGGTCGCGTGATGGCCGATGGTACGCCGCTGGAAGTGGAAACGAACTCCGATTCGATCACCGGGCGATATCTCTCCGGCAAAAGCAAAATTGAATTGCCGGAGAAGCGTCGCCGCATCGCCAAGACTCGTTCGATCACGATCGAAGGAGTGACGACCAACAACTTGAAAGACGTCTCGGTTCTCGTTCCGCTAGGCGCATTGGTTTGCGTCACCGGCGTGAGCGGATCGGGGAAAAGCTCGCTGATCAACGAGACCTTCGCGCCGGCGCTTCTCAAGCGATTGAATACGCCGACCGCTAAGCCAGGCCCGCACAAGAGTCTTCGAGGCGCCGCGAATGTCGACAAGGTGATTCCGATCGACCAATCGCCGATCGGCCGCACCCCGCGCAGCAACCCGGCGACCTACACCGGCGTCTTCGACGAAATTCGCAAGGTCTACGCCGGCACACGACAAGCGAAGCAATACGGCTACAAAGCGAGCCGCTTCAGCTTCAACGTCCAGGGAGGCCGCTGCGAAGCGTGTCAGGGACAAGGGCTGCAGAAGATCGAGATGAACTTCCTGCCCGACCTGTTCGTTACCTGCGCGACCTGCCGCGGCGCTCGTTTCAATCGCCAGACGTTGCGGGTTCGCTACAAAGACAAGTCGATCGCCGAAGTTCTCGACATGCCGATCCGCGACGCGGTCAGCTTCTTCGAGAACATCCCGATGATCCACCGGACGTTGGCCAGCCTGGATGACGTCGGCCTCGGTTACTTGTCGCTCGGCCAACCGTCGACCACGTTGTCAGGCGGCGAAGCGCAGCGCATCAAGCTGGCGACCGAACTGGCCCGCGTCGATACCGGCTCGACCTTGTACCTGCTCGACGAACCGACGACCGGTCTCCACTTTGAAGACATCCGCCGCTTGCTCGACGTGTTGAACCGTTTGGTCGACAAGGGTAACACGGTCCTGGTGATCGAGCACAACCTCGACATCATCAAGTGCGCCGACTGGATTATCGACCTCGGCCCCGAAGGAGGTTCCGGCGGCGGCCAGATCATCGCCGCGGGCTCGCCCGAAGAAGTGGCGGCGGTAGCGGAAAGCTATACCGGCCAGTTCCTGAAGCCGCTCTTAAACGGCCGCGTCGCTGTCGCGGAAAGCGAATAATCAACTGGTGCCATGCTCTTGCGGCGTCTTCGCCGGATGAGCATGCGAGCCTGCTGTTGGATGCCGCATTGAAGACATGCTCTTCTCGCGAAGACGCGATAAGAGCATGGCGCCAGGAACACTAACGCACGAAAAAACGCGAGCCGAATCCGGCTCGCGTTTTTCGTTTCTCGAAGAATTGCTGCGTAGCAATTACTTCAGATTGACCACGTCGACTTCGCTGAACTTGCCAACGGTCATACTGGCGCCGCCGAGCAGAATCAGTTGGTCTTTGCCGACCGGCAACATGCGGTGGAAGAACCGTTCGTTGGTCAGCCCGCCGACCGTCTCCCACGACTTGCCGTCATCGGCCAGGCGAACCAAACGGCCGCTCATCGTGCTGACGTACAGTTTGCCGCCTTGGGCGAACGTCGACGTGCCGAAGCCGTCCATGTTGCCGCCGGGCAGTTCCGGCCCTTCGCTCCAGGTTTTCGCTTCCGGATCGTAAACGGCGACGCGGGTAGTCGGCCCGCCTTCTTCTTGCATCCCGCCGATCGAGTAGATCTTGCCGTTGGCCACGCCGACCGAATTCGCACGACGCTGGAACGGCGGTTCGGCAATCGCGGTCCATTCGGCGCTGGGTTGGCTCAGGTCGAGCGAGTAAGCGGTTTTGTGCCAGGTCGAATCCTTGTCTTCGCCGTTCAGGGCCCAGCCGCCGATCACGTAGATCTTGTCGCCGAGGACGACCGCGTCAAACGACGAGCGCGGCTCCGGCAACTTCGGCAGATCGGACCACTTGCCGGTCTTCAGATCGAACGCCGCGACGTCGGCCTGCGAGACCAGGTTGCGACCTTCCTCTTCTTCTTTGTTCATCGCGGTGAAGCCGCCGATGCGGTAGAGCTTGTCGCCGTGAGCGACCATCGCCAAGCCTTGCAGTTTCGGCCCTTCGGCGACCGTTTCCCACTTGGCGTCTTTCTTCAAAGACAGCTTTTGCAGCGAGCCGTTCTGCGCTTCGTAGTAGTAGTGATGCGCGTCGCCGGTGTGACCGCCGTAGGCGTACAGAGCATCGCCGATGACCGCGGCGCCAAAGCTGGTGACCGCTTCCGGCAGATCGGGATAAGCGCTGAGCGTTTCGTTCAGTTTCGGAATCACAGGCAACGTCAACGTGGTGTAGTGACGAATCGAATCGTACTTGTCGTCGCCGACCTGGCCCGACTTCGGTTCGACATACTTCGCACGAACCGCGTAGAGGCCTGCCTTGTTGGCGGCGAACTTGGCGATCCCTTGCGAGTCGGTCTCGGCCTTCTCTTTTCCATTGGCGCCGTCGACCGACACTTCGGCTCCTTCCACCGGCTTGCCGGCGAAGGTCACCGTGAAGACCGCTTCTCCATCTTGCAGCGTCGGTACGACGTCGAGCGTAACCAGCTTCGACGCGTCCCGCTTCCAGGCCGATTTGCCCAGCGTCGGGCCGGTCTTCGCATTGTACTGCAGCAGGAACTTCTCACCGCCGCGCTCCATGACGCCCAGCGACCGGGTCAAAGCGTACAGCGATTCGCCGCGCCCTTTCAATTCTTCCGACTTCAGTTCTTCGTCGGCCAGTGTGAACTTGATCTGTTCCGGCTCTTTGTCGCTGAACACTTTGTAAGCGACGGCGTCTTCGACCCGCTTCAGGATCGCTGGCTCGTCCGCGTACGGCCCTTCCGAGAAGTAGAGATTCAGGACTTTCGGGTTATCGCTTTCGACCAGCCACAAAAAGTGGGCCTGGGCCGGCGCGATGATGGCCGATACGAGCAGCGCAACGGCCAGCGCGCTTGTCAGTTTTCGCAACATGCAAGGATTCCTTCGCCAAAGTGTTAGGAGCAAGGCGACTGATCCTATTGGACCAGATCGCGGAATGCGGGGGGATACGAACCGTTGTGAGAATCGATGCCGGGCTGGCGGGAATCTTGCTGGCGAAGGCTTATTGAGATTGATTCTCACGCATGTAGCTTATCAGCTCCCCTGTTGGCGTCAATTGGCCAGATTTGGATTTTCTCCGACTTAGTCCCCGGTTTTCGGGGAGTTTCGGGCGAAATCAAGAACTTCGGCCCGCGGCCGCTTGCCTCTTTCTTCGCGGGAAGATAGCCTATCGAGAATCAGTCTCAAGTTTTTCGCGTTTATCAGCTCGCCAGCCGAATCTGTCGCCAGCCACGCTTCGACGCTCTTCAAAACCGCGCCGTTTCTTGGAAAGGGACCCTGCCGATGATTCGCCGAACCTTCTGTCTGCTGGTACTGCTGGCCGCTCCTCTGGCCGCCGCCGAACCGACTTCCACCGAGATTTCCGCTGTGCAATTGCTGGCCGACGCCCGCGATCAGCGGATCGTCTGGAACGGCATCCCCGGCTTCACCGCGGAACTGGTCGTCTCACTCGACGGCAAGACCGAAACCGGGACGATCGACGTTTCGTCGGACGGTGAAATGAAAATCAGCGGCGTTTCGCTCGCCGAAGACAAGACGATCGGCCGCGCCCTCGATTCGCTGATCGCGCACCGTTTCCGGGACGAAGCGAACGAAGCTGGCGAAGAAGCTTACTTTGATCCGAAAGATCCCGGCACCGCCCTCGGCAAGCTGATCGAGAAAAGCGGCGGCTTGATGGAAAGCCAATCCCGCGTGAAAGATGGGGTGATTCACGAGGTGATTCGCCGCTCGAAGACCGGTTCGTTCACCATCACCGTGGTCAACGTTTATCGGAACCCGGAAGGGAAATACCTGCCGCAGGTCTTCACCATCAGCAACTGGGACGCCGACGGCAATCTGACCGCCAGCGCGACGGTCGAAAACGTCTGGAAGCGGGTCGGCGACTGGGATCTGCCGGTCAGCCACACCGCGATCCGAACTTCTGATAAAGGAGAACGGAAGGTCGTTCGTGTCGAATTTAACCATCCGCAGCTGAAAACCAAGTAAACTAACGTTACTTGGCGCCATGCTTTCACGGCGTCTTCGCCGAGTAAGCATGTCTTCAATGCGTTCTACCAGGGCGAAGACATGCTCATCCGGCGAAGACGCCGCAAGAGCATGGCACCAGGCGCCAGGACATTGAATTCGTCGGACTCGACCTCATTTCCATTTATCTGCGAGAAACGAGATGCATGCGGTTTCCTGCTTCGTCCTGCTGACGGCGATGGCGGTCGGCAGCGACAATTGGCCCGCTTTTCAAGGCGCCGGCGTCGAACCTCCCGCCGCCGCCCAAGTGCCGCTGAAGTGGTCGCCGGACAGCAATATCGCCTGGACGGCCGATCTGCCGGGCTACGGACAATCAAGCCCGATCGTCTGGAACGGCAAGGTCTACGTCACGTCGATCGACGGTCCCAACAAAGAGACGAACATCGTCACTTGTTGGAGCCTGGCGGACGGATCGCAGCTGTGGCGGAAAGACTTCAAGTCGTCGCTGCCGATCAAGAGCAGCACTTACGTCAGCCGCGCCGCGCCAACTCCGGCCGTTGATCAGCTGGGAGTCTACGCGTTCTTCGAGAGCGGCGACATCATCGCCCTGTCGCATGACGGCGAACAACTCTGGAGCAAGTCGCTGATCGCCGAGTATGGCGAAATGAAGTCGAACCACGGGCTCGCCGCTTCGCCTGCTTTGAGCGACGACGCGGTGATCTTGCTCGTCGAAAACGACGGTCCCTCCTACATCGTCGCCCTCGACAAGAAGACCGGCGAAGCGACCTGGAAGACCGATCGCGAGAGCAAAGTGAGCTGGAGTTCGCCGCGCGTCATCTCCACTCCTGGCGGTCCGCAGATCATCGTCAGTAGCAGCGGCACGGTCGACGGCTACGACGTTAGCAGCGGCAAGAAGCTCTGGACGATCGACGATCTCGGCGGCAACACGACCAACACCCCGATGCCGTATGGCGATGGGATGTTCCTGGTCGGCGCGTCGGCCGGTCGCGGCGAAGAATCAGGGGACGGCGCCAAACGCTCGAACATGGCGGTTCGCGTCCGCGAATCGGATGCCGGCGCGACGGCCGAAGTCCTGTGGCGGAATGAAAAGGCCTCCTCTTCGTTCAGCACGCCGATCGTGCATCAGGGAGTCGCCTACTGGGTCAACAAAAGCGGCGTCGTCTTCGGCGTCGATGTGGAAAGCGGCGAAACCCTCTTCACCGAACGCTTGTCGCAATCGTGCTGGGCTACGTCGCTTGGCGTCGGCGATCGGGTTTACTTCTTCGGCAAAGATGGGAAGACGACTGTCGTTAAAGCAGGTCCCAAATGGGAAGTGTTGGCCGAAAACATGCTCTGGAATCCGGAAGCGGAAGAGCCGGCCCAAGCGCCCGCCGCGGAAGGGGAGGAAGGAGGCCGTCGCGGCCCGCCGATGTCGTCCGGACCGATCGTCTACGGCTACGCCGCCGTCCCAGGCAAGTTGCTGATCCGAACCGGCCCGAAGTTCTACTGCATCACGCCGTAACGTCCGAAACTAACCCGAGGCGCAAGCCGAGGGAATGCGTTCGGCGCGAAACAAGAAGTGATTAGTCATTGGCGGCCGCAAGTAGAATTGCGGCCGCTTCTTTATTGTCACGCACATTCCCTCGGCTTGCGCCTCGGGTTAGTGTGGAGTCAGAATTACGCCGCGACCGCGTCTTCGTCGGTCAGCACTTCGCCCAGTCGCTCGCCGGTGGCGGCGAGGATCGCGATTCCCAATTCGTTCGCTTTGGCGAGCACTTCTTCCTGATCAACGATGATCGTCTTGTCGGCTTCAATCACCAGCGCTACGGCGCCGGAGGCCTTCATCGTTTCGATCGTGCCGACGCCGATGGTCGGGACGTCGAACCGCATGTCTTGTTGCGGCTTGGCGACTTTCACGATGGTGAACCCGCCTGATCGGCAAAGCTGGCCGGCGCGACGGATGCACTCGTCGGTCCCTTCGACCGCTTCCAGCGCCAGCGCGGTTTGGCCTTTGATCGCGACGCTCTGCCCGGTGTCGAACTGGCCGATCGTTTTGGCCAGCCGCCAGCCATACTCGACGTCGGCGAGTTGCTTCTTGCTGAGCGGTTTGCCAGCGAGGTGTCCGAATTTGACCAAGAGATCAGGAGCGTAGTCGGTCGCAGGCACGAACTCGATTCCTTTCTTCGAAAACGCGCGGCAGATGCCGCCCAGCAGCGTGTCGTCTTTGCGGTCTTTCGTCCCCAGCAGGAAGTGCGGAGCGAAGATCCGGGCGCCGTACCAGTCAGGAAAATGATTCCAGAGGACGTTCCGGTCGAACAGCCGCACCTTGTGGACTTTGCCGACCATCGTCGCGGTCGTCACATTGTGACGATGATAGAAGCGGACGCATTTGCCGAGCTGTCCCAGCCCGATCCACTCGTGCGAAGTTGAGAGTTCAGCCAGAATTGGATCGGCGTGGTCTTTGATCAGCAGCGTGTGAACCGCGTAACCGCGTCGCGTGAGCGCGGTCGCCACTTCGATCGGCAGTCTGCCCCATCCGGCGAGCAAACCGAACGGCCGCTGTTGCGTCTGTGCGTGAGAATTCATGGCATCCTTGCTGATGAACTCGTTAGGCCGTCTTGCGCAGCTCTTCTTCTTTCTCGAGCTGATCGACTCGCGCGAGGAGCGCCTTCAGCTGCTTTCGCATCTCCGGCAACTTGCTGAGCAGCGCGAGTTCCAGCTTCTTGTCCTTCGCCGAAATTGCCGGCGCGCCGATCACATTTTGTCCGGCGCCGATATCGCAAGAGATCCCCGACTTGGCGCCCAGGATCGCGCCGTCGCCGATGTGGACATGGTCGCGAACGCCGACCTGACCCGCCATCACGACGTAGTCGCCGGTGCTGGTGCTGCCGGCGATGCCGACTTGCGAACAGATCAGATTGAAGCGGCCGATGCGGCAGTTGTGGGCGATCATCACCTGGTTGTCGACTTTGGTCCCTTCGCCGATCACGGTCGGTCCGTAGGTGCCGCGGTCAATCGTCGTGGCGGCGCCGATCTCGACGTTGTCATGCAGCACGACGTTCCCCAGCTGCGCCGAGAGAACATGCTTGCCGCTGGAAGAGTCGTAGCCGAAGCCGTACGCTCCCAACACCGCCGCGGCGTGCAGGATGCAGTTGGCGCCGACGATAGTGTTTTCGTAGAGCACGGCGCCGGGGAAGATCGTCGTCCCAGCGCCGATCGAGCAGCCGGCGCTGATCTGCGCACTGCTATGAATGATCACGTCAGCGTGAACGGTAACTCCTTCCCCAATCACTACCATCGGCCCGATCGACGCGCTCGGTGCGATCACGGCGCTGGCGGCGATGATGGCCGAAGGATGAACGCCCGGCGTCTGCTGGGTGAGGGAAGGACGAAATAGCGCGACCGCCTTGGCGAACGCGGCGTGAACATTCTTGACCAGAATGACCGGCATGCCCGCCGGGGCGAACTCGCCCGAAGCGATGACGGCGGCGGCTTGCGAGCGGGCCAGCTCTTTCGCTAGTTCAGGGCGATCGGCCAGGGTGATTTCGCCCGGCTGAGAATCGCGAATGATCGCGGCGCCGGTGATCTCGAGCTGTGCGTCTCCCAGCAGCTCCCCTTCGACAAGAGTAGCCAACTGGCCGAGTGTGACGCTCATTGGGGTGCTTTCTTTCGCGGGAGCTGTAAAGCCGAAGTTGATAGCAGGGCAATGTAACGGATTGGCCCTAAAACGACCAAGGCCGATGTGTTTCGCTGCTAGCAATCTCGGCGTCAATTCGCACGGGAAACGCCGAGCGAAAAACGACGATTCGGCTCGTCGGTGCGGGCAGATTCGCGCGCGAGCGCGAGGCTTAGGAAGCGAAGGAATGAATGACTTTTCATGTTGCGAATGGGGCCACGTGGCTTTGTGACCAGATCTTCCCCCTTGTCGCCCCCAACCGGCATGGCCTGAGCTGCTCTTGCCGGATTTGGCTCCCTATTTCCCAGCGTAACCCTTGATATTCGGGCCTCGTTGTGGCATTCTCATACTTCCCCGCGCCACGGAAAATTACCCCACTTCTCTGAAATAGCTGCTAGAGACGCCTGCCATGACGCCTGACCAAGTGAACTACGCCCTCCTCTGTTTGGGCGTCGGCATGGCCACGGTATTGGGACTGATCATCTTCCTGCGGGCCAACGCTTTCATCGCGATGTTGGTTGCGGCGATGGTCGTCAGCTTGATGGCCGACGGCAGCGTGCAAGACAAATTCAGCCGCGTCGCTTCGGCATTCGGCGGCATGGCCGGCGGCGTCGGCATTGTGATCGCGCTCGCAGCGATCATCGGCAAGTGCATGCTCGACAGCGGCGCGGCCGATAGGGTCGTCCGCTGGATGATGAGCATTTGCGGCGAGAAACGGGCGCCTGCGGCGCTGATGAGCAGCGGCTTTATCCTGGCGGTGCCGGTCTTCTTCGACACCGTCTTTTACTTGCTGGTGCCGCTGGCTCGCTCGCTGTTCCGCAAAACGAAAAAGAACTACCTGCTCTACGTGATGGCGATCGCCACCGGCGGCGCGATTACGCATACGCTCGTTCCGCCGACTCCTGGTCCGCTGGTCGTCGCCGATCAGTTGGGAGTCGACAAAGGGATGATGATTCTGGTTGGCGCCGGCGTCGCCTTGCCGGGCGCCATCGCGGGGCTCCTCTTCTCGATGCTGATGAACCGCTGGATGCCGCTGCCGATGCGGCCGATCAGCGCCGAACCGGAACCGGATGAACTGCCGGACGATCAACTGCCGAGCCTCTTCGTCTCGCTGCTGCCGGTGTTGTTGCCGGTCTTGTTGATTTCGACCAACACCGTCCTGACGACGATCGCCGATGGACAGCGCGCCGCGCAGCTGAAAGTGGAAGACGTCGATTGGGAGAAGTTCCGCGACAAGGTTCGCGCCGAGAACGGCGGCGACGCCGACACGCTTGGCAAGCGGATGGTCTCGGTCATCACCGAAAGCGAATTCCAAAAGGAACGTCGCGCCGAGATCGCCGATCTGCTGCTGCGTGACGCACCCCTTTCGACCGACGATCAGCAAGCTTTGGTGACCGGTTTGAACCAGTTCGTACTCTCCCACAAACCGCTGGGGGTCGACTTGCCTGGCAAATTGCCGCCGTCGCTGGTCAAAAAGGTGAACGGCGACAACACCCGCATGAAGCCGGTCGACGCCGAGCGGATGAATCGCCAGGTGTTGGAATCGACTTACGGCGAAGAAATGATTCAGCCGCACGTCTGGGATACCGACGCGCGGAAAGCGGCCAACTGGTCGGCGGCGTTTGGCGATCCGAACTTCGCCCTGCTATTGTCGGCGATCATTGCGATGGCGACGCTCGTTTCGTCGCGAAAGCTGTCGTTGAAGGAACTGGGACAATCGGTCGAAGTGGCGCTGATGAGCGGCGGCGTGATCATCCTGATCACGTGTGCCGGCGGCGCTTTCGGCGCGATGCTGGGGGCGGCGAACGTCGGTCCGGCGATTCGCGAAATGTTCAGCGTCGGCAGCGGCGGCAGCGCGATTATGATTCTGCTGCTCGGCTTCTCGATCGCGTCGGTATTGAAGATCGCCCAAGGTTCGAGCACGGTGGCGATGATCACCGGCGCTGCGATGCTCGGGGGACTAGCGACGCCGGAAACGCTCGGCTGCCATCCGGTCTATCTCGCCACGGCGATCGGCAGCGGCTCGCTGATAGGTTCGTGGATGAACGACAGCGGCTTCTGGGTCTTCGCCAAGATGAGCGGTCTGACCGAAGTCGAAGCGCTGAAGTCGTGGACGCTGCTGCTGTTGGTCCTGGGGGGCACCAGCTTCCTGGCGACGCTGATCCTGGCGACATTGTTGCCGCTGGTGTAAACGCAGCGAGCCTCTTCATTCGTAGCCCGAAGCGCAAGCGAGGGAAATGCGCTTGGCAATCATGACGCGGTTGGAAGTAGCCCGACGCATTTCCCTCGCTCGCGCTTCGGGCTACTATTGAGATCGCGATTAGCGGACCGGCGCTCCGGCGCCAGAGGCGACGGCCGATGGGCCGGCTTCGTAGGCGGAGAACTCGCCCCAGACCGGCAAGTGGTCCGAGACTTCCGACGCTTGTTCCAGCGTCAGTCCATGTTCTTTCTGCATGTCGTAGACGCCGGCTCGGCCGGTGAATTCCCGGGTGTCGGCGGCGATGAAGACCAGATTGTCGTAGCTCTTCTTGCGCAGCGTGTTGGTCGGTTCGTCCGAGACGGTGTAGGTAATGCCGGGGACCTGACCGAGCGCGCCGAGGTGTTTGTAGTCGACGTTCAAGTCGCCGAGCAGGATCACGTCATCTTCGTGACCGCTGTAGCGGACCAGTTGATAAACTTCGCCCAGGGCGTCGAGCTCTTGGTCGGTTTCGTCCGGATCGGTATGGATGTTGATCAGGCTGAAGCGGAACGGGGCGCGGGTCTGATCGGCGCCGATCGCACGGAACGTGGCGACCATCGGTTCGCGATGGAGCAGGTCGCTCGGGTCATTGATCGTGTAGACCGAGCTCGGTTCGACGGCGATCCGATTCTTGTCGTAGATGAACACGTACTGCTCTTTGCTGCTGGTTCGACCGAGCGGCGGACCGACGATCGAGTCGTAGTTGCGGCCGTTGGCGTTGATCATCTGCAAGAAGCGGGGAATCACGTCCTGCTCTTTGCTGCGCAGTTCCTGGATCGCGACGACGTCGAACTTGCGGACGATCTCGGTCAGCACCTGCATCACGTCAGGCTTGCCGATCTTCGATTGACCGAAGACCTGGATGTTGAACGAAGCGATTCGAATCGTATCGCCCGACGGAGCGGCGGTGGGGCCGCCGGTCGAGATCGGCGTCGTCGCGGTCGACTCGGTTTGCTGGTTCTGTTGCTGCTGAGCGACTTCGGCGGCTAATTTTTCGAGTTGTTCAACGTTGCACCCGCCGGAAAAGATCAATCCGAAGAGGAACGCCAAAACCGAAAGAATGAGGGCCCGCATCGCAGCCTCCTTGCTGTGTGTGCAGTGAGCGAGAATCTGTAGTTAGCGCGCGGGAGGTTAGCAAACGGGGGGCGCCAGCATCCAGATCAATTGCGAGAGAAAATCGCGAATTTTCTGAGGAGAGCCTGCTAGTAACCGGGCGCCATGCTTTTGTCGCGTCTTCGCGAGAAGAGCATGTCTTCAATGCGTATTACCAGGGCAAAGACATGCTCATCCGGCGAAGACGCCGCAAGAGCATGGCACCAAAGAGTAAACGCCCTACGTTTTCTCGACGCGTCCGCCGGTCAGGCGAATCACTTCGTGCCCTTGCGCGGCGATCGCGTTGTCGTGCGTCACCATGACGATCGTCAGATTCTGCTCGCGGTTGAGCCGCTTCAAGATCTCCATGATCTCGCCGCCGGTCTGCTCGTCGAGGTTGCCGGTCGGTTCGTCGGCCAGCAGGATCCGCGGCTGCGCGATCAGCGCACGTGCGATTGCGGTCCGTTGCATTTCGCCGCCGGAAAGCTCACGCGGCTTGTGCGTGATGCGATGACCGAGGCCGACCATCTCGAGCAGCTCTTCAGCGCGCTTGCGGAACTTCTTGCGAGCCGCCCAATAGCTCCACATCCCGTGCGAGATCATGATCGGCGTCAGGACGTTCTCCAGCGTCGTCAGTTCCGGCAGCAAGTGATAGAACTGGAAGATCATTCCAAACGCGCGGCTGCGAAGCGCGTCGCGCTGGCGAATGCTCAGTTTGTCGATCCGCGTGTTGGCGAAGTTGATCTCGCCGGAGTCAGGCGAATCGAGCGTTCCCATCAGGTGCAACAGCGTGCTCTTGCCGCTGCCGCTCTGCCCGATGATGGTGGTGATTTTCCCTTCTTCCGCCGCGAAGTCGACGCCGCGCAGGACCGGAATCGTCAGCCGCCCTTTGCGGTAGCTCTTGTGCAGGTTCTTCGTCTCGAGCAACGGTTTCTTCTTTTTCTTGCTCGGCTTTTCGCTCGCTTCCGGCGTGCTGCTAGTCGGCGGCGCGAACTTGGCCGGACTGATGTGCGGGCCGCTGATCGTTTGGCGACGCACTTCATGATCGGGCAGGACGCTTTCGCGCTGCAGGCGAATTTCGAGGGCGGACAGGCCTTGCGGTTCTGCGTTACTCATAGCGAAGTGCCTCTACCGGATGAAGTCGCGCGGCTCGCATCGCCGGCAGAACGCTCGCCAACACGGCGATCAGCATCGCGCCAGCGACGACCCAGACGATGCTCCAAGGTTCGATGATGGTCGGGATTTCGCGGAAGTAGTAGACCGTGGGGTCGAAGACTTCGCGGCCGGTGATCCATTCAATCACCGCGGCGATCCGATTGATGTTGATCACAAAGAGCAGTCCGAGCACCATGCCGACGCCCGATCCGACGATCCCCAGCGACAAGCCGTAGCCGAGGAAGATGCTCATGATGCCGCCGCCCGAGGCGCCCAGCGACTTCAGGATGCCGATGTCTTTGGTCTTCTCGACGACGATCATGTAGAAGGTCGCCAGGATGCCGAAGCCGGCTACCCCGATGATCAAGAAGAGGAGGATGTTCAGGATCGTCTTTTCCATTTCGACCGCCGAGAGCAGCGGACCTTGCAGGTCGCGCCACGATTGAATGCGGTAGGGCGACGAAGCGGGCGGGAACGCAGCACGCAACTTGTCGGTCACTTGCTGTAGATTGGCGCCATCCTTCAGCTTGATCTGAATCGACGAGATCGCGGTTCCATGTTCCGGATGAATCATCCCGCGTAGACGTTGCAGCTGATCGAGCGGCATGAAGGCGAAGGCCGCGTCATATTCGCTCATCTTGCTTTCGTAGAAGTCGGTCACGGTGAACGTGGCGTTCATCGCTTTCGGCGGATTCTCGGCCGTCGGGAAGGTCAGTTTGACGTCGTCGCCCGGCAGGACCATGTAAAAGTCCTTCACTTCGCCGGTCGTCTTGTCGCGATCGCGAACGCTGCCGATGGCGATCCCCAGGATCAAGCCGGTCGCTTGATGGGTGAGCGGATCGTAGGTTGATTCGGCCGGCAAGCCGCGGCGCGACGAGAACGGGTCGGCGCCCTTCTTGTTCGCGTCGTACAGCTCGGCGTTGGCCATCTGGTTCAGTTCTTCCGGACGAGCTCCCGGCAGCGGCGGCGCGTCAGGATCGGAAGCGAACGGCGGCAGCACCGCTTTTTCGGTCACGGTTTCTTCGTGATCGACCAGCGCAATCGGCGCCGGCTGCATCACTCGTTTCTGTTTCAACAGATCTTGATCGGGCCAACGGCCGGTTTCTTCAAATTCGCGGAACTGCATCAGCTGCATTTCGAGCTCGCGCTCGTACATCACCTTGCCGCGACGATGTCCCCAGCCGGCGTCGCGCAGCGGAGAGCCCTGCTCTGCATCGTAGCCAGACTCTTTCAAGTCGAAGTTAACGTGCTCGCGGTTGGCGGGATGCTTCAGATATTGGGTAAAGTCGCTGACTTTGGCGTACGACTCGGGATCGATACCGACCAGCGTGACGTGCCGCGGCATCCATTGATCGCGGATTTTGATGCTAAGCATCGACGGGACGTGCACGGTCGCGGTGACCGCTTCGATGTCGTCGCCGGCGACCTCTTTGACCCGCGCAATCTCCTCTTCCCAGTGATAAAAGCCGTTCAGACTGTGGCTTTCCATCACAATGTCGGAAAGGATGCCATGCAGGCGCGAGTGCATCTCGTGCGCGAAGCCCGACATGACCGAGTTGACGACGATCATGGTCGCCACGCCCAGCGTGACGCTGATGATCGAAGCGAGCGCAATATAGCGCGTTCGCAGATAGCGCAGGCAGAGTAACAGCTTGTACATCGCCAGTCCTTTGGCTTTCTCGACGGCGGCGGCTTCCGTGCCGACGCGGATCAATCGGCAAGCTCTATTCTTGCGACGCTTCGTGCCGCAGGAGGGGGAATAGAATGATCTCGCGGATCGTTTGCGTATTAGTAAGTAACATGACTAACCGGTCAATCCCAATTCCGAGACCCCCGGCCGGAGGCATGCCGTTGCGGAGCGCCCGGATGAAGTCATGGTCCATTTTGGCCATCGAGTCTTCTTCCGATTGCCCTTCTAGCTGCGTGCGGAACAGCTTGTCCTGGAGGTCGGGATCGTTCAGCTCGGTATACGCGTTGGCCACTTCCATGCCGTTGATGAACAGCTCGAAACGCTCGGCCACCGCCGGATTGTCGGTCTTCCGCTTGGTCAGGGGGCAGATGCTAGCAGGGTAGTCCATCACAAAGATCGGACCCTTCAGCTGGTCTTCCACCTTCTCTTCGAAGATCTCGTTGCGGATGACGTCGGGGTGCTTTCCTTCCGTATCGAGACCGAGGTTGATCGCATACAGCTTCACCGCGGCGTCGTCTTCCGGATTGATGCCGGTGTTTTCATGGAACAGCTCGGCGTAGGTCCGGCGCTGGAACGGCGGCGTGAAGTTGACCAGCGTTTCGCCATACGGCAGCTCAAACGCGGCGCCGATAGCTTTGATAGCGTCGGTGATGATCGCTTCGGTCAAATCCATCATCGAACGGTAGTCGCCGTACGCCTGATAGACTTCGAGCATCGTGAACTCAGGATTGTGCTTCGGGCTGATCCCTTCGTTGCGATAAACGCGTCCCAGTTCAAAGACCCGTTCCATGCCGCCGACCAACAGCCGCTTCAAATGCAGCTCCAGCGCGATCCGCATGTACAATTCCATGCCGAGCGCGTTGTGGTGGGTGATGAACGGACGAGCGGCGGCGCCGCCGGCGATCGCGTGGAGCGTCGGGCCTTCGATTTCAATAAAGCCTTGGTTCGACAAGGTCTGACGGATCGACTTGACGATCTCAGTCCGCTTCACGAAACGTTCGATCGCTCCGTCGGTGTGCGACAGGTCGAGATAACGCATCCGCTGACGCAGTTCCGGATCGGTCAGGCCTTTGTGCTTTTCCGGCGGCGGATCGAGGGTCTTGGTGAGGAAGTGAAGCTCTTCGACGAAGACGGTCAGTTCGCCGGTCTTGGTCTTCTTCAGTTCGCCGTCGACGCCGACGATGTCGGCCAGGTCGAGACATTGAGCGATCTGCCAGTTCCGCTCGCCGACCTGGTTTTGGCCGATGAAGATCTGGATCTGCCCGGTCCGGTCGCGGACATCGGCGAAAATCAGTTTGCCGGCCGATCGCATCAGCACGAGTCGCCCTGCGATGCGGACCTTCGGTCCGTTGTAGGTGGTCGTTTCCTTGCCGTCGACCGTTTCGGTCGCTTCGGTGATTTTCGATTCCTGGGCGCGGACGTCGGCGATTGCGATGTGATTGTCGAACCGCTGACCCCACGGGTCGATCCCCATGTCGATCAGCTGCTGCATCTTCTGGCGGCGAGCCGCTTCCAACGCCGACAGATTCGCTTCGTCTTCGCTCACCGTCCAAGGTCGATCCTTGGAGGTCAACTTGCGGCCGACGATGGCGGCCAGCAGTTCTTTGAAGTCGTCATGCGGTTCGTAAAGTTCGACTTCGTTCGGCTTCAGGCCGCTCGGCAGTCGCAGCAGATCGTACATTTCGCCGGCGACGTCTTCGCGGTTGCCATTGTGGTCGTTGCGCATAAACCACACGCACTGCAACAGTTGCGTCTGCTGGGCGCTCTCCAGCACGATGTCCAGTTCGTGCTGGGCGGTCTCTTTGGTGTAGGGATTGAGGGACGCTTCGTTGTCCGAGCCGAGCCCGATGGTCAGGCAGAGCGTGTCACGCGCCTTTTCCAGCAATTCCCGCGACGGCACGGCGCCAGGACGGCCGTGGTCATCCGTGTCAAAGCAGTGATCGATGATTTCAAAGGTGACGCCGTAGTTCGGCTTGGCGACCGATTTGTTGAAATCTTTGAAGAACTTCCGCACTTCGCGGCATTCCTTGACCGTGTCATTCGACCAAAGCAGGAAGACGTGGTACTTGGAGGGGCGTTTGGCGGGCGCAGCCATCGAAAATTGCCTTGATTGGGGGGCGAAATCCGCCAAGGAGCAAGTCCGAGGCGCAACAGCGAAGAATGTAACCTCAAGAACCCCAACATTTTCCAGAGATTTGGGGACGGGTCAATGCGGGTGTGGAGAGTCAAATCGCCCAAAGGGTTCGTTGAGCTTCGAAATTCGACCCCATTTTGGAGGAGGGAGGAGAATGGAACACGGAGGCCGCGGAGGAAGAACACGACCGGAGACGCGGTAGGAGAAATAGAGATCGGCAGATCGGGAACAGGGGCGCCGTCGCCCTGTTCTATTCGCAGCCGCTACCGGTGAGGATTGAGAAAACTGGGGCGACGCATGCTATGCAAGGTGCGCGACGGAAACTCCGCTTTTAGTCGCCGGAGCGTCTCGAGATAGCCATGTTGATAGTAGAACCGCAGTTCGTCCGTGTGAATCGCCGTCATCGCGAAAAAGTCGACCGTACGATCTGAAACCGCCATCGCGGGAAGCTCTTCCGGCCCAATTTGCGGCGGAGTGAACATCCAGGCGGTCATCGTCGTGTTGGCGTGAAAAGGACGCGCAGGGACGCCGTTGGGCAGAACCTGCGACCTGGCGACATACGTGTTTTGCTCTTGCGGCAAGCGCGCGACCAATTTCATCCAGCGCAACGGCCAGTAGATCGCTTCGTTGGCCAGCGCGCTTTCGTCGATGGGCCAATTCTGCGGCAAGCAGAGGATCATCTCGGCGTAAGGGAAGCCGTCGGCTTCCGGCGGGATCTGCATCGGTTGCTCCGCCATGCCGCAGGTCGCTAAGGTATGAAACGGCGTCTTGGCCGTCGGTTTGACCCAGAGGATGTCGACCTGCTTCTTTTCGTTGACATGATCGCGAAAGACGCGCGCGATCGGCCCAACGTGCTGTTCGATATGCTTGCTGATCGCGGCGAAGAGTTGACCGTCGCGCTCGATCACGCGCTTGGGCGGCTCCGCCGCCGTCGCAGGGACCAGCACTTCATCTTCGCTGGGGATGACGATCGCTTCCGTTTCGCCGGGCTGCGGGACGAGAATCGTCGTGCCGCACCCTTTGCAGATCGTCTTGCGACCGACATGCTTTTCGTCGACCTTGAATCCTTTTCCGCAGATGGGACAGCGGAATTCAATCGGCATAAAGTCTGGGGTGGAGAGAGCGAAACGGACGAGAAAGGGACTGCTATAGCGTCACGTCATACAGGCCTGGTTTCAAGGGGCGGGGAACTTGTTTTAGCCCCTCGCTGAGTTGTTTCCACTCTTCGTCGTCGATTTGCGAGATCACATACCGTGCGGCGGCTGGATCGCCGTTGGCGTAGGCGACCGGAATCGGCTCGAAGTCGCCCCAGCTTGTCGCTTTGTCCCCTTTTTCGGAATCTTCATGATAGGCGGCGGCGGTTGGAATGCGCTCGCCAATCTTGATCGGACTGCCGTCGATTTGTTTCGAGAAAAAGGGGACCACCTTAACCGCGAGTCGTTCTCCTCCGCCGGCGCCCAAATCGAGGTCGGTGATCGAAGCGAACAGCGGCGGATCCAGTGAAACGATCACGCCGGGCCGGCTGTCGCCGTCTTTAAAGTGATGATGAAGTTTCCGCCACCTGAGTGCGAAGATCCCGAACAGGATCACGGCCGGAATAAAGAGGCTCCAGTGGACCATAATGCCGAGCAGAACGAACAAGACCGCCGGAATGCCCCACCAGAGGATCTCGATCGGACGCAGCGATACGTAGCGGCCGAGCTTCAGGGAGACGCCGGCCGGATTCGATGCGGCCGGTCCATCCGGATAATTGCCGGTCACCGCCAGGGTCGAACAAGGGACGTAGACCGGCTGGCTGCACTTCGGACAGGGGATCGATTTGCCCGCATCTCCGGTTTTCGCTTCGAAGGTTTCGCCGCACGGGCAACTCGCGACGATCGATTGCCGCTTCGATCGACGCGCTGGGGCCCAATCCAACTGCATGAAGCTGGGACGCTGCATATCGATCAGCTCGCGAATCTCGAACGATTCCATGATCCGATCGACCGCTTCGTCAAAACCATGCTTCAGTTTGAATTCCATTTCATCGAGATGGAGCGGCAGCATGTAAAGGAAGTTGACGGTGTGCCCGTCATGCTGCAACTCGAACGACTCTTCTTCAAACATGAACGGCGCAACGAACATCCAGCAACCCATCGGCGTGCTGGCGTCGAACTCTTCCGGTGGATTGCCGCCGGGGATCGTGTGCGAGATGGTGAAGAAGGTTTCGTAGTCGTGCGGAAAGCGCGCCAGGATCTTCATCCAGCGAATCGGCCAGTAGTTCGACTCGTCCTCAAACGCGTCCTGCGACATTTTCCAATCGGGCGGCAAGCAGAGAACCAGCTCGGCGTAGGCCAGCTCTTCGGCGCCCGGCGGAGTCGTCATCGGCAGCTCGGACATCCCGGACGTGACCAGCGTGTAGTAAGGACGCTCGGTCGTCGGGTTGATCACATGGACGTCGACATGCACTCCGGTCGAAATCAGCTCATGAAAAACGTTGTCGACCTTGCCGAAATGTTTCTCAATATGTTCGCTGACCGCTTCGATCAGCCCCTCGTCCCCGATCGAAATCCCCAGGTCGCGCCGCTCTTTGTTCGAGTGGTCGTACAGCGTGCTACCGCCGGTGGTGTCGCCGGAAAGCTCCGCTTCTCCCTGGTCGGGGATGGTGATCGCCGCGCCGCATGATCGGCAACTTGTTTTTCGCCCTACGTGCTTGTCGTCCACTTTGAAGCGTTTGCTGCAAACCGGGCACGCAAATTCGATAGGCATGAGACGTTCCGCCGAGAATAGAAAGCTGTGCGAGGAGGACCGATCGACCGGAAAGTCGGCGGTTCGCCTGATCATACCCCCTCCCCTGCGGCGACGCAAAAAAATCGTTTCCTTGCGCTCGGCATGCGGTTGTTGGTCCCCGGTATAATCCGGCTTCGACCGGTTTGGCGGAAGCGATCGCACAACGCCAGTCGAAACTTACGTTGCGATCCGTCGCTACGAATACTAGAACATTCCCCATGAAACGACTGCTGTCACGACTGTCGCCCTTTTTGGCGGTATTGATCTTTTGCGGCGCCGCCTGGCTGCTGGCGCATGAGCTGCGCAACTACCATTGGCACGACATCCGCGAAAGTCTGAGTACGATGCCGTCGCAGAAGATCGCTTTCTGCGTGGCGCTGATGTTCCTCAACTACGTCGTGCTGGTTGGCTATGACTTGCTCGCCCTGAAGGCGATCGGCCGGACGTTGCCGCTGCTGCGGGTCGCCTTCGCGTCGTTTACCGGATTTGCCGCCAGTTATAACTTTGGCGCAACGCTTGGCGGGGTCCCGGTTCGCTATCGTTCTTACTCGGTCCTGGGGCTTTCCTCGGTCGAAGTCTTACAGATTTCGGTCATGCTCGGCGGGACCTTTTGGATCGGCGTCTTCGCGATCGGCGGACTCGCATTCGTCTTCGATCCGTTCGAGCTGCCGCCTGACTTGCATCTGCCGATTACGTCGGTCTCGGGACTCGGCTGGCTACTGTTGGCCAGCGCCGTCGTCTACATCGCGCTGACGTTCCTCTGGAAAAAGCCGTTCACGATCGCCGGGCAAGAGATCCGTTTGCCTGGTCCGGGGATCGCCCTGGCGCAGCTAGGGGTTGCGATCGCCGACATCATGATCGCGGCCGCTTGTTTGTACGTGCTGCTGCCTGAAGACGTGGGAATGAACTACCCGCAGTTTCTCGGCGTCTTTCTGTTGGCGTCGATCGCGGTGGTTCTGACGCATGTTCCTGGCGGCGTCGGCGTCTTTGAACTGGTGATCCTGACGCTGACCGCATCGACCGCCAAAGATGACGTCGTCGCGGCGCTCCTCGTCTTTCGGGTGATTTACTACTTGCTGCCGCTCTTCGCCGCGATCTTGCTGCTGGGCGGTCAAGAGTATCACGCTCATCGCCATCATCTCGATCCGGTAGCGCGTCAGGCCTGGCAGATCACCTCGTCGCTGTTACCAACGCTGTTGGCGTTCGCCGCGTTCATCGCCGGCGCGGTTTTGCTCTTCTCCGGCAATACGCCAGGGATGGGAGAACGGATCGCGGCGCTCAAGCACTACATTCCCCTCTCGTTCTTGGAGGCGTCTCACTTTTTGGGAAGCGTTGCCGGCGTTGCGCTGCTGCTGACGGCGCGGGGACTTCAACTGAAACTTGACTCGGCCTGGTGGGCTGCGGCGTTCTTGCTCGTCGCCGGCATCATCACGTCGCTGCTCAAGGGATTGGACTATGAAGCGGCGATTCTGCTATCGCTCGTCCTATTTGCGCTAATTGCGTGTCGCGATCAGTTCTATCGGAAAGGATCGCTGGTGCACGAGCGATTCTCGCCGGCCTGGATCGCCCTGCTGGCGCTGGCGCTCGTCAGTGCGACATGGCTCGGGTTCTTCAGTTACCGCCATGTCGACTATCGCAACGACTTGTGGTGGGACTTCGCGTTTCATGGGGATGCGTCGCGCTTCTTGCGAGCCAGCGTCGGCGTCGCGGTCGTGGTGTTGGTCTTCGCAGTGTGGCGGCTCCTCTCGCGCGCACCGGGTCCACGGACCGAACCGCCGACGCCTGAAGAGATGGAAACCGTCATGGCGATCGTCGCCAAGTCGCCCAGGCTCGCATCGACGCTCGCGCTGCTGGGAGACAAACGGTTCCTGTTCAGCGACGACAATTCGGCGTTCATCATGTACGCGATCGAACGGCGATCGTGGGTCGCGATGGGAGACCCGGTCGGCCCGGTTGAGCAATGGTCAGAACTGATTTGGAAGTATCGCGAACTCTGCGATCGGTATCATGGCTGGCCCGTCTTCTACCAAGTCGCCCCTGAAAGCTTGTCGATCTATCTCGATCAAGGTTTGACGCTCTTGAAGCTCGGTGAAGATGGCCGCGTGCCGCTCCGCGAGTATTCGATCGCCGGCAATCACTTCAAGAGCCTCCGCTCGACCCGCAACAAGCTGCAAAAGTCGGGCTACACGTTTGAGATCGTTCCCCGCGAGCAAACCGCCGAGCTGATGCCGCGACTTCGCGAGATCTCCGACGGTTGGCTCGCCGAGAAGCACTCGGCCGAGAAAGGATTCTCCCTCGGCTTCTTCGACGAAGAGTATTTGAGCCATTTCGACATCGCCGTGATCCGCGACGCGGAAAGAATTGTCGCCTTCGCGAACGTCTTGGCGAACGAGCCGAAGGAAGAGGCGTCGATCGACCTGATGCGGTATGACTCGTCGGTCGCCGGGCTGATGGACTTCCTGTTCATTGAACTCCTCCTCTGGGCGAAGGAGGAAGGGTACGAGTGGTTTAACTTCGGCATGGCGCCCCTTTCTGGAATCGAAGATCGCCGGCTGGCCCCGATGTGGAACAAGATCGCCGGGCTGGTCTACCGGCACGGGGACCACTTCTACAGCTTTGAGGGGCTGCGGGCCTACAAATCGAAGTTCAAACCGGTCTGGGCCCCCCGCTATTTGGCCTCTCCCGGCGGCTGGGCGCTTCCGCAAGTGTTGGCTGATGTGACCCGTTTGATCGGTCGACATCGCCCGGAGAGCGAAAAGTTGGAAGAAGAGGCCGCTTAACGCGTGATTGGCGGCCGCTCGTGGGGGGCCAGAGTCGGCCGATCTTATGGCCTGGCCGAGTCAACTTAAATCCCCGTGAAATCTTGCTTTACGTACGCGTGAAGTTCCTGCGAAACAGGGTGAACCTGACGGCTGTTTGGGGGTCTCGTCTACTTGTTCCCGCTCAAAACGCCAAGTATCATGCGGGTTTATTCTGACTCTACTGGGAGAAACTGATGCGACACGTCCTTTCGGCGGTCGTCCAGAACGTGCCCGGGGTGCTTGCGCACATCTCGGGGATGCTGGCTTCGCGGGGCTACAATATCGATTCGCTTGCGGTAGGGGAAACCGAAGTACCCAACCTGTCGCGGATGACGTTTGTAGTCGTAGGCGATGATCAGGTATTGGAGCAAGTTCGTAAGCAGCTCGAGAAGATCGTTACGGTCGTTCGCGTTTATGACGTCAGTTCGCAAGACTTCGTCGAACGCGACTTGATGCTGATCAAGGTTTCGACCGCCGGCGGCAAGCGTAGCGAAGTTCGCGAGCTGGCCGACATCTTCCGCGGCCGCATCGTCGATGTCGGCGCGGAAGACGTTGTGATCGAAATGTCGGGTCCCGAAAACAAGATCATCGCGTTTATCGACTGCATGCGTCCGTTCGGCATCACCGAACTGGTCCGCACCGGCCGAATCGCCATGGTCCGCAGCGGTACCACGGTCGAATAAGCGATTCAGCGAAACGCCCTGTGCGGCGTTTTGACTCCACTTTCGCCTGCTCGCAGGACTGGAGCCTTCGCTTCGCCTGCTTTTCCATACACCCGTTTTGTTGCGTTACAGGAACTTTTTCAATGCCCGCCAAGATTTATTACGACAACGATGCCGACCTTTCCGTCTTGAAGGATAAGACGATCGCTATTTTGGGTTATGGGTCGCAAGGACACGCCCAAGCCCAGAACCTGCGCGATAGCGGCTGCAATGTCGTAATCGGGCAGCGTCCCGGCAGCGCCAACTACGACCTGGCCGTGAAGCACGGCTTCGAGCCGATGTCGATCGAAGAGGCCTGCAAGAAGGCCCAGGTCATCAACGTCCTGCTGCCGGACGAAGTCCAGGGCGACATCTACAAGACCTCGATCGCCCCGAACCTGAAGCCGGGCGACGTTCTGATGTGCTCGCACGGTTTCAACATCCACTTCGGCCAGATCGAACCGCCGAAGGGGATCGACACCTTGTTGGTCGCGCCGAAGGGCCCGGGCCACTTGGTTCGTAGCGAATACGTCGCCGGCGGCGGCGTTCCGTCGCTGATCGCGCTCGGCGACGGCGCCAGCGAAGAAACCCGCAAGATCGGCCTGGCCTACGCCAAGGGGATCGGCGGCACCCGCGGCGGCGTCATCGAAACCACCTTCGCCGAAGAGACCGAAACCGACTTGTTCGGCGAACAGGTCGTGCTGTGCGGCGGCGTCAGCGAACTGGTCAAAGCTGGTTTCGAAACGCTGGTCGAAGCGGGCTACCAAGAAGAAATGGCCTACTTCGAGTGCATGCACGAACTGAAGCTGATCGTCGACCTGCTCTATCAGGGCGGACTGAACTACATGCGTTACAGCATCTCGAACACCGCCGAATTCGGCGACTACTCGACCGGCCCGCGCATCATCACCGCCGAAACCAAGGCTGAAATGAAGCGCGTCCTCAACGAGATCCAAGACGGCACCTTCGCCCGCAACTGGATCCTCGAAAACCGCGCCGGCGCCCCGCGCTTCAAGGCGATCCGCCGCAACGAACGCGGCCACCAGGTCGAACAGGTCGGCAAGCGCCTCCGCAAGCTGATGACCTGGATCGACTCGAAGGAAGTCTAGTCGCCAACAGCGTCAAGAACAAAGAAGCAGGGCCGTCCAACAGGACGGCCCTCTTTTTTTGCGCACGCAAATCGTAGGGTCCGCTGTGCGGACCAGCGATGCGGTAACCAGATTTGCCGACGCCTGCGTCGAGTAAAAGAACATCGATCGCTTAAATTGGTGCTATGTAGGAGGCGGCATGTCGCGAAAGTAATGGGCATGCAGCAGCGCCATGCCTCCTAGCAGCGCGGGAAGCGCGAAGATCCACGGATAGGGAACTCCGATCGCTGCGCTAGCCGCCAATAGCAGACTGCCGACAATCCCGCCCGGAACCGCACAGTTCCAACCCAACCGCTGCGCCGTCTCAAAATCTCCCACCCATGCGTTGGCCGCCCCAATGATTCCCGTAAGGACGCCGACCAACAAGAATGGGAGCCCCATCGCCCAAAAAGGGATGAACAACAGTGCGTACGTGTCGAAGTCCATCATGACGTGAGTTTGCTCAAGGGCCTTTCGTCGGAGCGCCGCCATCCACCTTCCAGTATTCAATCGTCAATCCATCGGCGGTTTCCATTCGCCCAGGCTTCTCTTCGCGGGGCCACGTGTCCAGCAATTCGACCAACTCATCGTAATGCGCCGCGATGTCGTCGATGCTCTGCAAAGGAAAGGGAAAAGACTTTTCAAACCTCCCACCTTGGTGGACGTCGATGCCGATAAACGAAAGCCGCGTATTTGCGTTGGGCTGAGTCTCCCCGCCGACCAGCCAACGGTCGACCTGGATGAGCATGACCTCCGGTAAGGGCTCATCGGCGTCGCACGTTCTTAGCTTATCGTCGGGATTAATTCGAACGAGCGTGTCTGGTCGTCCGGCCAAGGAGAACTCGATCTGCTGGACGTGGAACTCCCGTCTATAGACGCTTCCCATCACGTTGACGTTTTCGATCTGGTCCATGCGACTTAGATTGGCGGCGAACTCGCGCCGGATCGCGTCGTCGGTTCGCAGCAAGCGATGGAACTGGACTCCGGCTAGCGTCACGATCGCGGTGAGAAACGTTGCGTAAAAAACCGCGAGGATGGGAAACTGAAATTGCCCCGGCGCCGGCACGTCGCGAAAGCTGTAGGAGTGCAGCAGCGCCATTCCTCCCAGGATCGCTGGGACGGCAAAGATCCACGGCAGCGGAAAGCCAAGAAACAGAGAGACGATCGCCAGCCACACGCCGAACGTTCCTCCCATCAAGAGACAAAGCCAACCCAGGTATTGCGCCTTCACAAACCTTCCCCAGCACGCGTGGACAAGCGCGCGCAAACCGAGCGAAAGGAAGATCGCGAAATAGCAAAGGACGAGCGCACCGAAGCCGAAGAGGAGGATGAATTCGATCATGATGCATTAGTCGCTCGCGTCGTCGCGATTCGGTGGGCGGTTATCGATCACCCAATAGTCGAGCGTCTCGTCCCCTCGTTCCAAATGTCCCGGCGCCTCTTTCCGGGGCCAACTTTCCAGCAGTTCCACCAACTCATCGTAATGCTCTACCAAATCGTCGACGCTTTCAATCTTCAGCGGGACCAGATCACGCAGCGGACTATCGGGGCCAAACGAGAGCGCGTAGATCCCGAATTTGGAGAACAGGGGCTCTTCGGCGGTGCTTCCTTTGCGTGGCTTCTTCCCTTGGCCCCCAAACGTCCAGGGGCCGATCTGGAGAACTGCCAGCGATTCGAGACGATCGCTCGACTTGCAATCGAACAGCTCCTCTTGGCCGCCAAGCTTCACGAGCGTGTCGGGACGCCCGGCCAGCGAAAACTGCACGCTGTCGACCTCAAACCGCGATACTTCATGACCGTGAACGACGACGTTGTCGATCCCCGGCATCCTTTGAAAGTTCGCCAGGCATTGATCGCGTTCGCGATAGAAGCTCGTCTGCGACATTTTGTAAATGCCGGCGGCTCCGGCGACCACCAGCGTTACGTAGATCAGCGCCGGAAACGGAACCTGCCAACGCCCCAGCGGTGGGCGATCTTTGTAATAGTAGGCGATCGCCAATGTCACGCCGCCCAGGGCGGCTGGAATGAGCAGGATGAACAGAACCGGCATCGGCACGGAATTTGAGAACAGCAAATAGCCTAGGATCGCGGCGCCCAACACTCCGGCGCCAACGCAAAACTTCCCCAGCAGCCGCGCCGCCGTTAGTCGCCGCAGCAGCGCGATCAAGATCGCCAGCAGTCCCAGCGGAATCCCGATGGCGAGAAACGCCATCGAGAAAACGATGTACTCGATACCGGGGAATAAGTCGCCTTGCATGTTCGCGTTCGTTCTCTACGGGGCAGGGACGCTGTCGACTTCCGTCACCCAATATTCAATCACCTGATCTTCCAACTCCAATCGTCCCGGCGTTTCTACCCGCGGCCAACTTTCCAGCAGTTCGACCAGCTTGTCGTAGTTCGCGACGATATCGTCGACGCTTTCGATCTTCAGCGGGATCAGAGAACGCAAAGGCCCGTCGACTCCCAGCGATAGGTCGCCGATGCTGACTTTCTTTCTACGCGGCTGACCGTCGGCGCTCGTGGTCGATATCATACCCTGGCCGCCGAACGTCCAGGGACCGATTTGCTTGATCGTAAGTTGCTCTAGCGGCTGGTCTGAGTCGCAATGACGCAGCGAATAGTTCGCCGCCAGACGAATCCGCGTCTCCGGCCGACCGACCAGCGAAAACTCAATCTCCTCGACCCAGAACTCGAACAAGTCGGGATCAGGGCGTCCATGCACGACGACCGATTCGATGGCTGGCATTCGTTGGAAATTCGCCAGGGCCTGATCGCGGTTGTAGAAATACGCCCGCTGCCCCGCCTTGTAGAGGCCGGCGATCGACGCGACGAGCAACGTGACGAAGATCAACGCCGGCAGCGGAAACTGAAAGCCGGTCAGCGGAGGCAGGTCTTTGTAGTAGCGATTGATCCCCAGCGCCGCCGCGCCAAGCAGCGCCGGAATCGCGAGCGGGACCAGCAGCAGCGGAGTTGTGAACGGAACGTACATCACTCCGGGCAAGATCCCAGCGACCAGGCCGACGGCGACGCAGAACGAACCCAAGGCTTTTGCCGCCTGCGAGCGGCGCAGCAGCGCGACGAAGATCGCCAGCAGTCCCAGCAATAAGCTGAAGACAAATGCCAGGAACATGACCTTGAACAGCAGCTTCTGAAGGTCGAGGGCCGAGACTAGCATCGCTCACCGTTCCTTTAGTGGCTACGCGACGAGTGGTCAGGCGAAGCGACTCAACGCGATCAATGGAAAACTCCCTTTCCCGACAATCGTAGGGGCTGTCGTGCCGTGCAGGCAATTCACCGCATTGTAGTATAATGCCAACCGACATTCTTTCTCTTTTTCGTTTCGCCAAAGCCAACCCCATGTCCAAAGTCGTCGCCGTCGTTTCCGGAGGGATGGACTCCGCTACCCTGCTCTACCATTTGCTCGACGCCGGGCACGAAGTCTGCGCGATCTCGATCAACTATGGGCAGCGGCATGTGAAGGAGCTGGAGTACGCGCGGAAGTTGTGCGAGGGAGTCAACGTTCCGCACATGGTCGCCGATCTTTCGGCGATCAATCCGCTGTTTGGCGCCAACAGTCTGAGCGGCCGCGACATCGAAATCCCCGAAGGCCACTACGCCGAAGAGAACATGAAGCTGACGGTCGTCCCAAATCGCAACATGATCTTGCTCTCGGTCTCGATCGCATGGGCGATCAGTCAGCAGTGCGTCGCCGTCGCCTACGGCGCCCATAGCGGCGACCATGCGATCTATCCCGATTGTCGTCCGGAGTTCGCCGCCGCGATGGACCAAGCGGCGCAGCTCTGCGACTGGAACCCAGTCCAGCTGTGGCGCCCCTTCGTCGACATCGACAAGGGAGACATCGCGAAGCGCGGCGCCGAGCTGGGCGTCCCGTACGAGCTGACCTGGACTTGCTACAAAGGTCTGGAAGAGCACTGCGGCAAATGCGGCGCGTGCACCGAACGGAAAGAAGCGTTCGCGAAGCACGGGCTCAAAGATCCGACGGTCTACATGGCGTAGTTCGCGCACCAACACTAGCCCGAGGCGCGAGCCGAGGGAATGGGTTTGGAGAAATGACGAATGTCGAAACCAGAATGACGAAAGAACAAGATTCGTCATTCGAGCTTCGACATTCGTCATTTACTTGCGGCCGCTTTCCCTCGGCTCGCGCCTCGGGCTAGTATCGGCGGCGTCTCGCGCCTTACTTTTTTGATTGACAAAGCGCACGGAATTGTGGTCGATTCCCCGTAGCGCAGCGAAGCGCAATTCTCGCTCGGGAGGAGCAAACCGTCGGCGTCGCTTGCCTGACGGAGAAGGTCTTTGGCAATTCGTGAATCTGGAATGAGACGTTCCTGTTGCCGCGGTGGCGTCGCGAAAAAAAATCACGCCGCGGTCCAGTCCACTCCCAGCGTTGGCGCCGCTCTGCGGACCGTCGGAAGCGAGAACCCGATGGCAAGTCGTTCGGAACGTTGCGGTCCGCAGAGCGGACCCGACGGAAGATGCGGAGCTCGAAAAAAAAAGTGTGCGGTCCAGTCCACTGGTCGATTTAAAAAAACGTGTTCGAGCGGTCCACATCATAGGAAGACTGGGAAAGCCAGGGGAAGTTATGAGGGGCCAGAGAGACAGCTCCTCAAAAAAATGTTGCGGTCCAGTCCAGTGTCCGTTTGGACGCGAATGAATCGGGCGGGGCTGGCCCGGAAAATAGAGTGCGTTCCAGTCCACTGCCGGATCGAAAAAAATCGCGCCGCGGTCCAGTCCGCATTCCGCTCGGCTTGCTCCTCAAGCTACGATGCCCGCGCAAAAAAAATGCCGCGGTCCGGTCCAGTCGTTCCGACCGGAGGGCGCGGCATCTTGTTGCTTCAGAGCCCGCCCAGTCTTGCCGACCGGACGGGCCACCCTATTTTGACTTTGCGGCTTGTGGCTCGATTGCCTTCCGCATTCCCTCGGCTTGCGCCTCGGGTTAGTTTGGCGTCGCCTTAGCCGATGACGTTCTGGCCGCCGTTTTCTTTTTGTTGCAGCGTGATCGGCCAGCCGGGGAATTGGTTCCCTTCTTTGCCGTCGGTCGCGTCGATCAAAAAGCGGAACGACTCGATCTTGTAGGTCTTCGCTTCGGTGTCGATGGTGACGATGCCGAAGCCGCTTCCTTTTTGGTGGGCCAGTTCGTAGCGGTTACGCTTGTTGCCGACTTCCGGATTGCCGACGGCGTAGACGTACGCTTTGTTGCCGAAGCCGTCGATGAACTCGCCGGTGTTGGCCAGGCCATGTTTCGGTCGGTTTTCGTGCGGCATGCCGACTTCGTCGGGACGCCACCACCGGGGATAGCCGACGGCGATCGCCGGCGAGCAGAACGACCAGTTGCTGTCCCGCTGCTTGTCGACGCCGTACTGCACCAGCGTCGTCAGATGCTGGTCGCCGTTGATGTGCAGCGGCATTCCCTTGCGCAGGATGGCGACCGCGCGGTTGCGGGCCGTTTGCGGCCAACTGCCGCTGTCGAGGTCGGCCTTCAGGTAGCCGTCGTAACCGCCGTGATGCGTCGCAACGCCGGCGAAGACGGTCTGGCTGAGGACCACCTTCATGTTGTGCCCGCGCCAATCTTCGACCCACTCTTCCAGGAATTTTTCCTGGCGTTCGCCGAGCAGCACCAGATCCGGCTTGTCGAGCTTCGACGTGTCGAAGTTCGCATCCGGCACATGGTCTGGGCGACCGCCGCCGGTATCGACATGATCGGGACCGGTCTTCCACTGACGATCGGCGATCACCGCGAAGCTGACGCCGCCGTAAACGACGTCGCCGTAGTAAACGCTGATGTCCTGCAAGCAAGGCGCCGGATCGTACGGATCGGGGTGATGGGCGCAGTTGGTTTTGTGAACGACGTTCACCATCTTGGCCGGTTCGCGATAGCCGCCGGCCGAAGAGGTGTCGCCGCTGATCATCGCCTTGCCCCCTTCGCCCCAGATGTTCCCCTGGAAGACGTCATGGTCGTCCGGCAGGCACAACGTCGGACGATCGCGCATCGGCTCGCGGAACGACCAGCCATGCTGATAATACTTGCGCAGGTAGTTGAGGATCGCCGGGTCGGCCGGGTCGCGGATGAGCCCGTAGCCCCCATGGTTTTCATACAGCTGATCGCCGGAGAAGTAGAGGATATCGGGATCGAGCGCCAGCAAGTTGTTGGCGACCGGCTCGTACGGAAACGCATAGTCGTTCTGGCAGGTGAGCGCCCCAAAACGCAGCGGACGGCCAACCGGGTTGGCGCGGACGGTTCCGGTCCAGTCCGACTCGCTGACGCTGCCGTCACGCAGCGCTTCGCGATACACGACTTTGAACGGCGTCGCGGTCTTCTCGTCCCAGTTCGGGATGCGGAAGGTGGCGACCCACGCGTCCGTATCGAGCTGGGCCGTGCCGAGCGACTTCCACGCACCATCCTTTTCGACCAGCAGTTCGACGTCTTTGCTATCCTTCTCGCCGAGCGGGCCGGTCAAGGCGCTCAGCTTCAAGACGAAGCCTTCGCCCGAGCGCGAATCGCTGAGCGAGTACATCGTCCAGAGGATCGGGCCGAACTTGTTTTCGGCCGCTTCGGTCAGCGCGTCGCCGGAGACCTTCCAATCCCAGAAGCGATAACGAGCGCCCCGTTTGATGGCAGGAGTTTTGTTGTAGTTGCTGACGATCGAGACGTTCCCCAGCACCGAGGCGGCGGGAACGGTTTCGGTCAAGGTTGCGAGCGGCTTGTCGCTGGTCGGCGTCGACGCGATCAAGGTCAGCTGGTAGCCCTTGTCGGCCGGCTTGCCGGAGAGCGAGAGTTGGATCACTTGGTCAGCGACCTTTTCGGTCAGCGGTTTCTTCGAACCGCCCAGAACAAGCTGATCGCCGATGACGCCGGCGTTGATGCCGTTCTTCGCGAAGCAGTTGCTGCGATGTTCGTTGATGTCGCTGCGAACGCCGATGCGGAAGCCGGCGCCGCCGTCGTCTTTGTTGACTTCGACCTGACGGAGACGAACCGACATTTGAAAGGCGCCGCCGTTGTTGGTCAGCTGATGCGTCAGCAGGTGAACGTTGCGATCGCCGGCGGTGTTTTGGCACTCGGCGGCGCCGTCGACGATCCGCCAATCTTCCATCGGGTTGGCCCAATACTCTTCGCCGAGCCAGACGCGGTCCTGACGGTTCTCCAGCCGACTAGCCGCAGTCGTTTGGGCGGCGGAGTCTTTCGCCTCGGCGGTCGACTTTTGCAGACTGATCAAAGCGGTACCGGCGGCCATCGCCTTGATCGCGGTACGACGGGTCGTTTTCGCCATAGAGAAGAGACTCCTGAGCTATTTGCCTGGACGGGGGGAAAGAGTTCCCTGGCCCCGATTGGGTGGATGGGTCGGATGTGGGCGCTGCCGCCGTTGGCGGAGCGAGAGTGGGTTATCTCTACCTTAGTTCCAAAATGCGCACAAAAAAACCCTCGCTGCGGGATGCAGCGAGGGCTTTGTACGTTTCCGTCGCAAATGCGGCGATTACATGTTGCCCAGCTTGGCGACCAGGTCCGCGGTACGAGCCGAGTAGCCGGCTTCGTTGTCGTACCACGAGACGACCTTCACCAGCGAGCCGTTGATCACGTCGGTCAACGGAGCGGCGAAGATCGAGCTGTGCGGGTCGCCGATGATGTCGGCCGAGACGATCGGGTCTTCGGTGTAGCACAGAATGCCCTTCAGCGGGCCTTCGGCGGCTTCCTTCATCGCGGCGTTGATCTCTTCCTTGGTGACCGTCTTTTCGAGGTTGGCGACCAGGTCGACGACGCTGCCGGTCGGAACCGGAACACGCATCGAGATGCCGGTCAGCTTGCCCTTCAGGGCCGGAATCACCAGACCGACCGCTTTGGCGGCGCCGGTCGAGGTCGGGATGATGTTGAGGGCCGCGGCGCGAGCGCGATACGGATCGGCGTGCGGCAGGTCGAGCACTTGCTGATCGTTGGTGTAGGCGTGAATCGTGGTCATCAAACCATCCTTCAGGCCGAACTTGTCGTTCAGGATCTTGGCGACCGGAGCCAAGCAGTTGGTCGTGCAGCTCGCGTTCGAGACGGTCTTCATGTCGGCCGTCAGTTCGTTGTCGTTCACGCCCAGCACGCAGGTCAGATCGGGAGCGTCCTTGGCCGGAGCGCTGAGGACGACCTTCTTGGCGCCGGCGTCCAAGTGCGAGTCGTAGCCCGCTTTGGTTTCGGTCTTGCGACCGGTGAAGACGCCGGTGCTTTCGACGACGACGTCAACGCCCATGTCGCCCCACGGCAGCGCGGCCGGGTTGCGTTCTTCGAAGACGCGAATCTTGGTGCCGTTAACGGTCAGGCCTTCGGCGTCATATTCGACGGTGCCCGGGAAGCGGCGGTGCGTGCTGTCATATTTCAGCAGGTTCGCCAGCATTTTGTTGTCAGTGAGGTCGTTAATCGCGACCACTTCGAATTCGTCGCCACGGGCGATGAGATTGCGGAAGGTCAAACGACCGATGCGTCCAAAACCATTGATTGCAACACGAACAGCCACTGTCATTTCTCCTTGAACTTGCGCCGCGGTCTGGGGTGTTTGACCACGTGCGACGCGAACTCGTCTAGTGATGTATCGACTTCAAGCGGACGATCGATCTCCGCTTGGGGAAGCTTGAGTCAGCGGGTCCGTCGCTTGTTTTGATCCGTCGCTGGTTTCGCTGATCGTGCACGAAACCGGTATAAGAAGAAGGCGATTATACTTCCCTTAAAACTGCTCCACAACGGGCGTAAGGGGCGGCCGTTGCAAACGTCCAAAAGATGGGGAAACCGGAGGTTGTGGGCAACAGTCGACTGGCAAGCCCCGGTTATCGGCGTCCAAACTCACGCACCACCGGCAGAAGCGCTTTCCGGCGACTTTAGAACTCCAACTTCGCGAAGAAAAATTCACTTTTTAATCGTGACGACCCAGCATGTGCCGGAGTCCACGGAAGATCATCAGCGAGAACCCGCTTCCCAATGCCCCGGAAACGATCCCGATCAGGCTGCCGATCAGGAAGCCCATGTACTTGTCTTCGGCGATCAGCAAGCCGTAGCTGGCCCCCATCGCGAAGAACGTGGCGACGATAATCCCCTGCAGCAGGTTGTCTTTCCAGCGGAAATTCGGCCCGAAGAAGAGATCCGTAAAGAGGTTATAGATATACCTCAGCGTCGAATCGGTTGGCGATTGTGGTGGTGATGAGTTCATCGGAACTGCCCTGAAACGAGCCCGGACAGGCCCCATGCGGCCTGGAAAGCTGGTAACCTTACGCGAAGAAGGGAGAGTTCATTCGCCGAACCCCCATTAGAAGAGAACCACGCAGAGAGGGACACACAATCCTTCCCGAACCGCCGCGGAATCGCCCGAACTTAACCGAAACTTTGTACGCGCCTCCACCGTCGGTTCGCAGCGGTCCTCGGTAGACTGCGAGCATGGCCGCCGTTAGGGTAGGTCAGACGTAGATCGCCCCAATCTCCACCTCCCATCAGGACACGTAACATGAGCACCAACGACAAACGAAATCTCGATCGTCGCGACTTCAACCGTCTCTCGGCCGCCGCTTTGGGCGGAATGATCGGGGGCGTCTCGCTCGGTTGCGGCGAAAGCGGTAAGCCGGATGTCGCTGATACGGGGAGCGGCGGTGCAGCTGCCGCCGAGTTTCACCTGTGCCGCGGTTTGAATGAGTGCAAGGGGAAAGGAAAAGGGGGCGACAATGATTGCGCCGGGGCCGGCGCTTGTTCGTCCCTCGCGGCGCATGCCTGCGGCGGCCATAACGAATGCAAAGGGCAAGGGGGCTGCGGCAAGGAAGTCGGCTTGAACGAGTGCAAAGGGAAAGGCGGTTGCGCCATTCCGCTGATGGAAGGCGCCTGGGACGAAGCTCGCGAAAAGTTCGAAGCCAAGATGAAAGAAGCGGGCAAAGAGGCCAAACCGGCCCCGGCCCCGATGCTGTAATTCGTCTTCTCGATTCACGTCCGGCGCGGCGATCGTTCCGCGCCGGCTAGCGCACATGATGAGAACGTCATGACCGCCGCGCGGCTGGGCCATCAAAACTTGGGACTGGGGGTCGGACTTCGCGCCGCCCACTTCGGCCACATTCTGCAGCAATGGCCGGCCGTCGATTGGTTCGAGATCATCTCGGAGAACTACATCGACACGCAAGGGCGTCCGCGCTATGTCCTCGACCAAATCGCAGAACGTTACCCGATCGTGATGCACGGCGTTTCGATGTCGATCGGCAGCACCGATCCGCTCGACTTCGCTTACCTGGCGAAGCTGAAACGTTTAGCCAACGAGATCAACGCTCGCTGGATCTCCGATCATCTTTGCTGGACCGGAGTCGCAGGCCGCAACTCGCACGACTTGCTTCCGATTCCGTACAACGAAGAGTCGCTCGCACATGTCGTCGCGCGCATCAAAACGGTGCAGGAGTTTCTCGAACGTCCGCTCGTGCTGGAAGATCCCAGTTCGTACGTCACCTTCGCCGCGTCGACGATGACCGAGTGGGAGTTTCTGACGGCGATGTCGGAGGAAGCGGACTGCGGACTGCTGCTTGATGTGAACAACGTCTACGTCTCCGGCGTCAATCATGACTTTGATCCGGCCGGATACGTGCGCGGCGTTCCTCACGAGCGGGTCGTGCAGTTTCATCTGGCGGGCCACACCAACATGGGCGACTACTGCATCGACACGCACGACGCCGCGGTGATCGATCCGGTCTGGCAGCTCTATCGGTTGGCGTACGAGCTGACCGGCGGAGCGTCGACGCTCTTGGAATGGGACGCCAACATTCCGCCGTTCGACGTCCTGCATGCCGAAGTGCTGAAGGCCCGCGACCACATCACCTCGCAGTTAGGCGAACTGCCGACGTCGACCGAAACGCCAAGCGGCGAAGTTCACGCGCCCCATCCCCTTCACTTTGTTGCGCCGGAGATCGAATGAGCGAGCCTGCGCAACTTGCGAAGCTACAGCGCTGGATGCAAAGCGTGATCTCTTGCCCCGGCGGAGTCTCGGCCGGCATCGACGCATCGCGGCAATGGATCGACGTGGCGAGCGACCAGGTCGAGCAAGTGATCGAGCGGAGCGAAAAGCGGACGAGTCTGCAGCGTTTGCAGGTTTACGGCAACGCCTACTTCGCGCGGCTTGTCGAGTGCATGCGCGAGCAGTTTCCGGCTCTTTGCGAAACGCTCGGGCAAGAGTTGTTCGATGGGTTCGCGCTCGACTACTTGGACAAGCGTCCTTCGACCAGCTACACCTTGTCGCGACTCGCCGATCAGTTTGTCGAACACCTGGAAGCGACCCGCCCAACGAGCGACGGCGGCGAACCTGGCTGGGCCGACTTTCTGATTGATCTCGCGTCGTTTGAATGGAGCGTAGCGCAAACGTTCGACGGTCCAGGCGTGGAGCAGAGCGGCGTGATCTCGCCGGAGGATCTCGCCCAGGTGTCGCCTGACCAGTGGCCCGATTGCAAGTTGATCGCGGCGCCATGTTTGAACTTGCATGCGTACCGTTTTCCGGTGAACGATTACTTCACGCAGTTTCGTTCTGGCCAAACGCTCACCATTCCGCCGGCCGAACCGACCTGGCTGGCGCTGTCGCGGCGCGACTACATCGTGCGGAGGGTTCCGCTGGAGCAGGGAGAGTTCCTGCTGCTTCACTCGCTGATGACCGGTGAGTCGGTCGGCGACGCGATTGAGCAAGCGGCCGAACAAGCGGCCGATTTGGATGCGCTTGCCCGCCAATTGCCCGATTGGTTCCGCCGCTTCGCCCGCGAGGGTTTCTTCGTGCAACTGGTTAAGCCGTAACACTAGCCCGCAGCGCAAGCGAGGGAATGCGGCCGCTGGTAAATGACGAATGTCTAATGACTAATGTCTAAAAGGATGGAGAAGGCGCTTCTTGGCATTAGACATTAGTGATTAGTCATTAGACATTTGCCGCCGCTTTCGTCGCTTGTGAAGCGGTCTCGCCGTCATCGACCGGTTACGCGGGGGACGCTAAAGCGATAAAATAGGGGATTGCAAATCTGCACCCCGCCTCATTTAGCGCAAAGAGGAGATGCGATGAAGGTCGCAACCATCGAGACCGACAAAGGTACGATCAAGATTCAGTTGCATGATGACAAGGCGCCGAAGACGGTCGCCAACTTCGAGAAGCTGGCCAAAGACGGCTTCTACGATGGCCTGAAGTTCCATCGCGTCATCCCCGACTTCATGATCCAGACCGGTTGCCCGCACGGTACCGGCACCGGCGGTCCCGGTTACAAGTTTGAAGACGAATTCCACCCCGACTTGAAGCACGTCGGTCCCGGCGTGTTGTCGATGGCGAACTCGGGTCCGAACACCAACGGCTCGCAGTTCTTCATCACCCATGTGAAGACCGAATGGCTCGACGGCAAGCACTCCGTCTTCGGCAAAGTGATCGAAGGTCAGGACGTGGTCGACTCGATCAAGCAGGGCGACAAGATGGTCAAAGTGACCGTCGCGGACGCCTAACAACTACCAATCGAAACGCGGCGCGATGCGGGAGGAGACTCCCCGTCGCGCTTTGTCGATCGATTTAGCGATACGGCTTCCACTCGGGCGCCGTCGCCGTGCGAGCGGCCGGAGTCGCCGCTTCTGGCGGCGGAGAGAGATCTACTGTGGACGGCACGCCAATTCGCGGTGCGTGCGACATTCGCGGCTGCAACTCTTGCATCGCCGGCGTCCAGCGAGACGAAACTTTCGCCGGCAATTCGATGCGGATCTCTTTCTTCTGCTCGATCTTCCGTCCATCCGGCGTTTCGTAGCGGACGAACAAGACGAGCGTTTCATGTTCGGGATAGCCGCCGGGCCAGGGCAATTGCATATGAATCCCCTTCCCTAGCAGCGAGCGCTTCATCTTCTCTTGCGCTTCGTACGCTTCAAAATCCCAGCGAGCGACGTACGCCTCTTTCCCTTCCTTCTGCGGATCGAGCAGGACGATCGACAGCTGTCCGGTTTCGTCGACGTATTGACCGTTGCGATTGCGCGGCTCGATGACGACCATTACGCCTTCATCGCCAGGCTTCTTGTCAAAGTCGTAGCCGCCGGTCAGACGGGGATTGATATGAATCGCAGTCACATGGCGATCGACCACTTCGGCCTCTTCAGGAGAAAGAGCCATGCCCAGGTCGATCGTCGGCGCTTGCAGCGCCGGCGAACCGGTCACCGGTTTCAAACGGGTCGCGAGCATCTCCGGCGTCTCGGGCAGGTCGTTAAACGACTGGAAGTCGTCTTCCAGGTCAGGCAAGCCAAGTCGCTTGCGAAGCGTTTCGTTTTCGCGGCGGACCGAGTTGATCTCGGCGTTCTTTTGTTCGACCACGTCCTGCAGTGAGTAGACCTTGTCCTCCAGGTAGCGCAGGTCGCGCTCCAGCAGTTCCATATTCGGATCGCTGCGGCAACCGGAAAGAACCAGTGCACACAACAGGCCGAAGAGCGGAGTTAGCAGGCGAAGTCGAATCACGTGTTTGCTTGTTCGGGGGAGAACAAAATGCCGGCGCACGCCGACTGCGAGAGGAGGTAAATAGAGAATTCGGCAGCGGCTGTCAAACCCAACCCCGGTAAACGGGCGGCGAATCTTCAGCGATTTCCTGCAGACGGCGGTAAAAAACTTCGGCTGCTAGCACTCGCCGCTTGCTATGGCGTCTTTGGGGGGATTTCGGTAGAAGTTCCAGCGCCTAGATATTTTTTTATTGATGGATTCATCTGGCAGGACGCAAGTCATGGCGCTGAACCGAAAATCGCGCGAAAGAGACTACGAGGACGACGACGATCGTCCGTCCAAGTCGCGACGAAGAAAAAGCCGCAAAAGCAGTGGCGGCAGCTGGCGCTGGATCGCGCTGATACTGGTGCTGGCCGGTCTTTATCTATTACCCAGCATCGTGGCGATGACGCCGCTGCTGGGGCTCGCCGTTTCGAGCGCCACCAGCGGGATCAATGGCAAGGCCTCGGTCGGCAGCGCTTCGCTCGGTTGGATGTCGGCGACGACGATCCGCAACGTTACCCTCTCCGACATGGATGGGAACGTCGTCGCGACGGTCGAAGAACTGAAGACCAGCAAGTCGCTCTTGAGCTTGATCTGGAATCAGAAAGATCTCGGCGTCGTCGAAATCACGCGTCCGACGGCCGACATCGTCGTCTCGCCTGGCACGAGCAACTTGGAAGCGATTCTCTTTCCGCCCGACGCCTACGAGACCGTCGAAGAAGTCGCCGCGGCCGATACGCCGCTGACGCTGCCGAAGATGAACATGACGATTCGCGAAGGAACGATTCAAATTCGCGAAACGACCTCCACCGACAAGTGGTCGCTCGACGACTGTGCGCTCGATTTCAATTCGGCCACCACCGCCGAAGGAGGACTCGCCCAGAACTTCACGCTGCAAACCGCCGTTAAACAAGCGGAACAAACGGGCCAACTGCAAGCGCAAGGGAACCTGACCGGCAGCGAAGCGGTGGTCGACGTGATCGCCACGAATGTGCCGCTTGGCTTGGTGCAGCCGATTGCGACTCGTTTCGAGACGCAGCTGCGCACGCAAGGAAAACTAGACGGCAAGTTGCGCCTGGCGCAAACGGCCGAAGGAAACTCGATCTCCGGCGACATGCAGGCGATCATCGGCGGAATCGTCTGGCCGGCCGTTCTGGGAACCGAACCGGTCAGCGGCGGGCAGATCGCCTTTCACGGCAAGATGCTGCATGGCGCTGGTCGTCTGCGGGCTGAGCAAGTCGCGGTGACGACCGACTTTGGCGCCAACTTCGTCGCCGACGGCGACGTGCCGATCTCGCAACTGACTGACTTTACGGCCGTGCCGATCGCCGCCAGCGAACAAGCGTGGCGACTGGGCGGAACGGTCGATCTCGAAAAGCTGGCGGCTCGCTTGCCGCATTTGATGCGACTGCGCGACGACGCCGTCATTAAGTCAGGCCAAGCCGTCTTTCAGCTGGCGCATGATCCGCAGCAGCCGGGGCTGATTTCCGCAGTCGGCAACGTCAGCGACGTCGGAGCGATCGTCTCGGGACAGGAAGTGACGTGGCGCGATCCTCTCTCGGTCAATGCGACGCTGGCGCAAACTCCGTCCGGCTTGCAACTGCAGCATGCGGCGGCGAACTCCAGCTTCCTGGTCGCCGACGGAACCGGTGACGCCAACGGCGCCCAGATTCATGCGACGATCGACCTGGCGAAGCTGTCGGCCGAACTGGCGCAGTTCGTCAATTTGGGCGTTGACCTCTCTGGCGCCGCCGATGGCATGGTTCAAATTCAACGGCAAAACGCCAACGTCGCATCGCTGGCTGGTTCGTTCCGTGGCGCCAACATGCGAGCGATTCGCGATGGCGTCGACATCTGGAACGACGCCGCAGCCGAAATCAAATTCAACGCGATGATTCGAGACAACTCGGTGGTCGAGACCGGATCGTTCAGCTGGATCGCCGGCAACGATCTTTTGATGCTCGAAACGGCTGCGCCGATAATATTGGGCGGCGTCGAGCCGAAGCAGTTGAAGTTACAGCTTAACGGGTCGCTTGGCCATTGGCAGAATCGCCTGGCGGGGCTGATGAATCTCGGCGAGTTGCGACTCGACGGCACGACCGCGGCGACGGCCGGCGTGGTGATGACCGAGCAACAAGTGACCGTGTCGGGCATTCGCGCCTCGCTCAGCAACCTGTCGGTCACCTCGCAGACGTTGAACGTCTTTGAGCCGAACCTCGAAGTGGAAGGAGATCTGACCTACGGTCTGGAAGATGGCCGGATTCAGTCTCCCGGCTTCACGATGGTTGGTACGACGATTTCCGCCCGTGGCAAGCAAGTCAACTACTTGCCCGCCACCGCAACGCATAAAGGGTCGGCGGTCGGTAGCATCGCCTACCGCTTGGATCTCAATCGGACGATGCAGTGGAAGCGTTGGGGCGCGCAGCCTCCGTTTCTACCGGCCGGCGAACTGGCCGGCAGTTTGAACTTCACGCAAGAGACCGGCGGCGCGACCGCGCGGATCGTCGGCGAGATCAAGAACTTCCAGCTCGGCGCCCTGTCGCGCGTCGCAGCGCCGCAGATGACGCAGGTCAGCATGGCGAACAATGTCGCCGGCGGTTCGCAGTATGACGTCGTCTGGCGGGAACCGAGCGTTGGATTTGAACTGAACGGCCAGATCGACGCCGCCGATACCGCGACGATCGAAACAATGCAGCTGACGACCAGCGCCGTGCAAGTCGCCGCCGCCGGCAAGGTGGAGCAATGGTCGACCGCGCCGATCGCCAACTTGCAAGGCAACGCGAACTACGACTGGGACCTGCTCGCTCCGGTGATCGCGTCCTTCGCCGGTAAAGAAGTGAAACTGACCGGAAAGCAGCAATCGCCGTTTCAAATCGCCGGTCCTTTGACGGCGCCCGAAACGCAATCGACCGCGCCGTTCGCGTGGCTCTCGCCGCAGTTGACCGCCGCCGGGTCGATCGCGTGGCAACAAGCGACGCTCTACGGCGTACCGATCGGCGCCACCAACATCAAAGCGAACTTGAACCAGGGAATCATCGGGTTTGATCCGCTCCGCATCGATGTTAGCGGCGGCAAAGTGAACGCGCAGCCGCGAGTGACGCTGCTGACCAATCCGCCGCTGTTGCAATTGCCGCAAGGCCGGTTGGTCGAGAACCTGGCGATCACGCCGGAGATGTGCCAAGGTTGGATGAAATACGCGGCGCCGCTGTTGGCCGATTCGACTCGCGCGGAAGGTCGCTTCTCGCTCGACGTGCAGCAAGCCGATTTCCCGGTCCTCAATCCGATGGGTGGTGAAGCGGTCGGAACGTTGACCATTCACGGCGCCGAAGTTCGCCCTGGCCCGCTCGCGTATCAATACGTGGTGCTGGCCAAGCAGATTCAAGCGATCGTCAAGAAGCAGATTCCTGGTCAAACGAACCCGAACGAAACCGTCCTGATGCGAATGCCGGAGCAGCAAGTTCCGGTGCAAATGGCCGGCGGTCGCGTCTATCACCAGAATCTGACGATGCAGATCGACTCGGTGCAGATCATCAGCCAGGGATCGGTTGGCGTCGACCAGTCGATTCAGATGCTCGCCAAGATCCCGGTGCAAGAGGCGTGGATCCAAAGCAATCCTGCGTTGGCGTCGCTCCGCGGCAAGACGCTGGAAGTGCCGATCAGCGGAACGCTGGAGAGCCCGAAGCTGGACGCTCGTGCGATCGAAGGGATCGCCGGCCAAGCGATCGGCGGCGCGGCGCAAGATCTGATCGAAAAAGGTCTGAACCGCGGCTTGGATAAGCTGTTCAATCGCTAAGCCGACTATTTCACTTCGAGCGGTTCCAACTGGTTGGAGCCCTCGTGCACGTCGATTTCGGCGAGCGGTTGTTGTGGATCGCGATAGCGATAGTTGAAACGATCCGCTCCCTCTTCGACCGAACCGTCGACGTTCGTCGTTGTCGGCCAGAAGACGGTTACCGCGTAGGCGCCGGGCTCCGAGACGCTGACGACGAACGTCCCGTCTTTGCCGGTCCGCGCTGTCGCATCGGCCGCCGCGTCAGGGTTGCGATCTTTGTGCAGAAGCACGTAGACGCCGTCAGCCGGCTTTTTCCGGAAGCGCACGACGCCGGAGACGAGCGTTTCCGTCGGTACAGCTTTATTGCAACCACCGTTGAGAGCCGCCGTCGCGACCAGGACGGCGACGAATCCGCTTACGCTATTGCCCATCAGAGATCACCTCGCCGCTGTCGCGCGTCACCAGGTACATCAGCGTCGGCGTGCCGCTGCCGACCAGGTTGTAGCTGGCGGTGCTGATGTTGCGATTAACCCAATCGTCGAGCCCTTTGCCGGTCAGGATCACGACCAGTAACTCCACCAGGGTAACGCCACGACGCAGTTGCACTTCCGTTGTTTCCTCGTTGCCTGTTCCGATGAAAGTGCGATTTAAACGCACTTTCTGCGCCAATGGATAATGCGGGCGCATGAAGAGTTTTTCAGCGCAATTCCTGCGGATTTTCGCTTTCGGAAGAGACCATGGCCGGCGTCGTCTGGCGGGCCTGTCGGTTAGCGCGACAGGTCCGGCGAAAAAAACGACAGAGGGATCCCGCCCCGTAGAAGGAGCCTATTTGCGGAGAAGGTTAGCTTCCAGGCAACCAGATCGCCCCACGGCTTTCCTGCTTGGCATTCTGCCCAACGCGGCGTGCTTTGATCCGCACATAGGGAGCGACGTAGCGGCTGCGATCGGCGAACGAATCTGCCTCGGCGTCGTCCTTGGCGTGCAGCGGCTCGACCAGATCTTCGATGACAAAGCCGCTACGGCACATCAGCCCGATCAGCTCTTCCCAGCGATGGAGATACTCGAGCGTCCCTTCCTCGCGATGGCGACTTCCAGCGACCGGCGGCAGCGGACCGCGGCGATAGTAGGGCTCGATCAGTTCGTAGCCGCCGGCGCTGCGGCGGATGTCGGTCTGCAGGCTGGTCGGCGTTTTGTGTTGACTGATGTACGTGCCGCCGTCGGTAAGCAGTCGCGAAACTTCGGCGTAGACCGGACGGAGATCGGGAACATAGCAGGTGCTGACCGGATGGATCACCACGTCGAAGTCAGCCGTGCCGAGCATCGAGAGATCGTCCATCGACGCTTCGACGGTGGTGAGCGTCAGACGTCGCTCGGCGGCGACCTGACGATCGAGCTCGAGCTGAGCCGGGCTGATGTCGACCACCGTGACGATCGCCCCTGCCGCGGCGTACAGCGGTCCTTGGCGACCGCCGCCGGCGCCGAGACACAAGATCCGCTTGCCGACGACGCTGCCGCCGAGCCATCCCCAGCGATCGACCAGGGTGAGCGGATCACGAAAGTCTTCGTCTTTCGCCGGGCGCGCGAAGCGATCACGTTGATGGACTTTGCGATCCCACGCGGCGCGATTGTGATCGAGGGCTTGGCCGTGCGATTCCGAAGGATTGTCGTCAGTCGACAAGGGAGCGATTCCTCAGCGTTACCAGCGATAGTCGCACTGACGGCAGCGGACTTCGATTTGCAGGATGTCGATTCCACGCGGGCGATCAGCGCCGCACCGCGGACAGATAAAACCAAAATAGGCCCGCGCGGCCGAACGGCCAAGCTCCCAATAGAGGAGCGCGCAGAGGATCGTGTTGACGCCGGCGTACGCCGAAGGCCAAGGATGCCCCACCGCGAGCGAAGCGACCGCAAACAGGGCCGACGAAGCGGTGGCGAACGCCAGGTAATAGCGAGCGGTCGCCCAGACGGCGCGTCCGCCGAACCAGAGTCCTACCGCCAACAGCAGCGGCAAGTAAGGGAACAGCATGAGCGCCTGGGTGCGGTCGTGCGACTGAAAGGCAAGCGCCACGGCGACGCACAATTGAAATAGAGCGAGCAGCGCCGAGAAGAGATAGACGAGCGCTACCGACGGCGGAGTCGCCGAGACGACGTCGGACGAGCCGCCGTCGTCAGGCGAGCGGAACGGATTGGAAGGCTCGCCTGTCGACATGCGTTGGTTCCATAAAAAAAGCCGACGTGCGGAAGTCGCGAGCGTCGGCTTATCGATTGTCGTTTCGCAGTTTCGCGAAAAGCTTAGTCGAGGAAACCGACCAGCTCTTGGCTGCGGCTCGGCTGCTGGAGCTTGCGAACCGCCTTCGCTTCGATCTGGCGGATACGTTCGCGGGTCACCTTGAAAATGTGGCCCACTTCTTCCAGCGTGTAGCTGTAGCCGTCGCCCAGACCGTAACGGAGTTTGATGATCTCACGTTCGCGGTAGCTGAGGGTCTTCAGCACGCGGCTGATGCGGGTCCGCAGCATTTCCTGCGCGGCGCCGATCGCCGGGCTTTCGGCTTCGCCATCGGGAAGCAGATCGCCGAACTGGCTATCTTCGCTGTTGCCGACCGGACGATCGAGCGAGATCGGATAGCGGCTCATCGCCAATACGCGACGCGCTTCTTCGACGGTGGTGCCGGCGCGACGGGCCGTTTCTTCCAGCGTAGGTTCGCGACCCTTTTCCTGGAGCAGCTGGCGAGCGACGTTGCGAACGCGCGACATCGTTTCGACCATGTGAACCGGGATGCGGATCGTGCGGCTCTGATCGGCTACGGCGCGGGTGATCGCCTGGCGAATCCACCACGTGGCGTAGGTGCAGAACTTGAAGCCGCGGCGATACTCGAACTTGTCGACCGCACGCATCAGGCCGGCGTTCCCTTCCTGGATCAGGTCGAGGAAGCTGAGACCGCGGTTGCGATACTTCTTGGCGATCGAGACCACCAAACGCAAGTTCCCTTCCGACAGCTCACGCTTGGCTTGCTGATATTCGGAGTAGATCACCTTCAGCTGGTTGACGCGACGACGCAGGCTGGTCGGCGTTTCCTGGGTAGCGACCAGGATGTTGCGATATTCGGCGACCCAGTCGGCCCGATCAGCTTCGTGACCTTTCGCCTTCTTGTGTTCGTCGATGCGAACTTTGAGATCGTCAATGCGCTTCGAGAAATCTTCGAGCGTGCCGATCTTCGATTCGATGCGCTGGGTGCGTAGACCTAGCTCTTCGACCAGTTTCACGGCGCGGCGGCGGCGACGACCAAGGCGAACCCACGCTTCCGCACGTTGCGCTTCGCTGCGCGACTTGCTGGTGGCGATGCGATAATCGCGATAGTTGCGCTTCAGCAGCGTTTCGAGCGTTTTCAGATTGTGGGGCAAACGGCCGAGGATCTGCTCTTTTTCCAAGCGATCGGTCACCGAGACCTGCACGGTGCGATCGAACGGCAGTTCGCCGTCCTGAACGCGACGCAGGACTTTGATCGCGTCTTGAATGACGTAATCGCATTCCAGCAGCATGCCGCGGAACTTGGCGCGAGTCAGCTCGATCTTGCGAGCCAGGAAGATTTCTTCCTGACGGGTCAGCAGCGGGATTTCGCCCATCTGCGTCAGGTACATACGAACCGGGTCGTCCGACCAGGTTTCGCCGTCATCGCCGAGAAATTCGTCGGACGAATCCTCGATGCTGTCATCGTTATCGTTGTCGATGTCCAGCATGGGGCCGTCATCGCTGTCCCCATCCAACACTTCGACCGAAGCGTCGAAATCGCGGGGGCTGCGGACGCGAGCGTCATCGTCTTCAAAATCATCAATCAGGGCGTCGTACAACATTGCACTCCTTCACTCGCCAAAACGTGAGTTGGGATTTCCTGGTCAAGGAAGCGGCTAAGAACGTTCGAGCTTCAATCCACCTGTTTGATCGCGACCGGCGCCGAGGGTAACGCTTTCTTAGCGTTGCATGCGGGAACTGCGATCTACCTTACGATGAGGCGGGGAAAAGGGTCTGTCGTCTTAGTGCTTCTCTTGTTGTTTTTTCGCGGCGGCTTGGCATCAAACCAAGCAAGTCTACCACCGAACTAGTAACGCATCGCCGTCCGTGGACATTTGGTAAAAGATTAGACATAAACGCGTTACGACCTCGATCCATATGTCGCAACTGCGCCGCTTTCCCAAGACGCCGTATTTTTCCTACGTGCTACGTCCGCCAACTCTTGAGTCTTGCGACGGCATCCTGCCCATCTAATTTGACATCGCCAAGTGGAACCGCTTGTTCCGCTTCATCGATGCCCAATCAGACATTGCCTAATCGCCTCAAACTTGCCAGTCATTGAGACCTCTCAGTCACTCTGACCTGGTGGCAAGCTTGCACTTCTGTCATCTGCTTAGCCGATATCCCGAATACACATCGCGGATATTAAGGAATCGGTTATGCTAACTATTCTAATCAAACGTATTGTCCGGTTTCCACGAGTTTTCCTCGCGTGGAACGCGCATTGCCCGCCATTTATGGGGTGATTGACAACGAAAGACATTTCTGTTGCCAAATTGGAACGATGCGACGACTCTGGAAGACGCGATACTACTGCGGTGAACCGAAAGCGAATCCGCAACTCCCTTCGCCTACCGATTTAGCGACCCTTGGGTTTTCCATCTTCGGATTTGAGCGTCTTCCTCAATCCATCGCCGCGGCGGTAAGATGTCGCTAAGGGTGCGAAACGGGATTAGTTTGCGATTGCTTGGCCTCTTCTGTCCAAATTTGCAGTCTTTAAATTTTAACTAGGGGCACCGCTCGGTCTAGAGTTTAGTTTGGATTTCCTCCTGCGGTTCGTCCCGATTTCCATTCCCCATAAAATTGCCTAAATTGCCTAGGCGTGGCGTTTTCTCAACTCGACGAAAATGTTCAACATTCCAGTTGATATTTCGCGCTATCTCATCGGCTCTTCCGCCGGCTCTAGTGCTGGTTGTTTCCCGCAATCGGGCTCGATAGCATAAACGCCCCCCTCCTATTCCTCGACCTTCGGGAGTTGCAACGGATGAATTCGCAGAATCTGGCTGGAAAGACCGCCCTTGTCACCGGAGCCAGCATCGGAATCGGTCGCGCCGCAGCGATTTCGCTCGCCAAACGAGGCGCCAACGTCGCCGTAAATTACCGCTCGCAGCCCGAAAAAGCGGCCGAAGTCGTCGAAACCATCGAAAAACTGGGTGGCCAGGCGATCGCCGTCCAAGGGGATGTCGCCGACCTTGCGGCCGTCCAGGGAATGGTTGAGCAGGCGGTCGCCAAGTTTGGCAGCCTAGACGTGGCGGTCAGCAACGCCGCCTACAGCGATCGGCAACGCTATTTTGAGGCCGATTTGGACGGTTTTCGCCGTACGGTCGACGTCACGATGTGGGGCGCCTTTCACCTGCTGCACGCCGCAACGCAGCAGATGCTGAAGCAGGGAAATGGGGGCGTGATCACTTTCGTCAGCTCCCCCCACGCGTTCATTCCGGCCCCCAGGGCGATGGCCTACAACATGTCGAAAGCGGCGCTCGATCACATGGCGAAAACCGCCGCGATTGAGGTCGCTGAGTTCGGCATCCGGATCAACATTTGCCAGCCTGGCTGGACCGATACGCCCGGCGAACGGAAATTCGCGTCGGAAGAAACTTTGCAGACCAGCGGCGCCAAAATTCCGCTGGGACGCTTGGGAACGCCGGAGGAAATGGGGGAAGCGATCGCCTATCTGTGCGATCCGGCCAACAGCTACATGACCGGGGCGACCCTGCTGGTCGACGGCGGCATCAGCTTGCCGTGGTGGGGAAATCGCGGTTCCGCTGCGCCGGGGTAAAGAATCGGCGAAAAACCGGAAACCTGCCGTTTGAGCGGGGCGCCCTCGCGAGTTTCGATTTAAGATAGAGGTTTCCACCGAGCCCGTTTGGTTCCCTCTTGTCGCTAGTCCTCTCGATCTATGCTGAAATACCTTCTTACGACCGATGACGGTGAGCAAGTTGTCGTCACTCCGACCCAAGCTGGGGAAATGATTCAAACCCCCAGCGGCCGCACGGTCGAAGTTCCGCCTCTTCGCGAAATGCGAACCTTGCCGCTCTACGAAGAGGACTCTCGCAGCCAATCGACCGGTTCGCGGGGAGAATGGAATCGCGCGGCCGGCCTGCTCTTCGCGGTCGGTTTCGTGATCATGCTGATCGGCTTGGCCTACGGTTCGTACGTCATGATGAACGTGCCGGAAGCGGTCGAAGTCGAACCGCTGCCGAAAGAGCTCGTCGTCAGCGAATTCCAAAAGCTGCCTGCTTCCGAATCGTTGGACATGTGGAAAGAGTTTTCGGAGAAGGGCTATCTCGATAAGATTCGCGACCTGCGAACCCACCCCGAAATGGTCAACATCGTGCGCGCGAATCAGCTGAAGTTCGCCGCCGGCGGTTTTGGCGTCGGAGTCATCGGCTTGGCGATCGTCGCCGTCGCCGCGGTGATGGGAACTCGCAGCAAGCGGGGCTAACGCCTACTTCTCGAAGATGCGTCGCCATTCGACGTCGGGAAACGGTCGCCAGCGACCGACCACCTTGGTTCGCTCTTCCGCCAGGCGCGGCTCCAGCGTCGCCATATCGAGCGTCAGGCGGATCTCATTCCACCAGCCGCCGCCACGTAAGACGTAGGCGTCATGCGATTCCGCCATCCGCCAGCTTCCCCACTTGTCGAGCTCGGGGTAGACGTCGAGGATGCGAGCCATCGTCGGATCGTCTTTGCTGATCGATCGCAAGCTGCGGCAGACCAGGCAAACGCCGCCGCGGAGCGACTTTGGCGATACTTTCTGACCGCACCCGCTGCATGTTTGCAGTTCTGTGGTGAGCAACCGATCGTTGCTGACGGGACACGTGGCGAATTGGTCCTTGCATCCCCGCTTGCCGCTGATGGTCGACGTCTCGAGGTCCGACTCCAGCACGCATTTGCCGGTCAGCTCGCACGTGGCGATCGACTCGACCGGCGCGATCACGCCGCTATCGGTGACCCCCAGGTGATAGCTGATGCGGCCGGTCGCTTCGCAGTGGAATCGCGGCGGCGAGATATCGCCCGAAACGAAGTGTCGCGCCCAGCCTTCGAACGGCAAGCTGGTCACGCTGTCGCCGATCAGGATGTCGATCTTGCCGATCACGTATTTGCACCAGACGATCGTCGCCAGCATCCGATCGCCAACTTGCGCCGCCATCGCGCGGTCGTGCGATTGCTCAAGCAAGATCTGCACATTGGCCCGTGCGTCGCGCGTGTAAGCCAAACGTCGCGATAAATGGTTCAGCCCGAACGCGTCGATCTCTGCGCCGCTCAGTTGTTCGCCGGTGCGCCAAAAGAACTGATGTCGCACCGTTAGGCCGTCGGCCGGAATCGACGTCATCCGAAGCAACGGACGTTCTTCCAGACGGCAGCCGCCCAATTGGCACTTTCCCCCTTCGATCACGTACGGAGCGAAGATCGCTTCGGCCAACGCGCCAACTCCTGACGGTTCGTCGTCTGGGGCCGACTGCGGAGCGGGATCGAGTTGCTCCAGTCGGCGAAGCATCTCTTGCCAGAAGGTGCCGGCCGGGCTGATCACCACCGCGCCGTCCGTCGCTTCTTCCCCATGCGGGCCGATCCGGTAGCGGAACTCGGCCGGCGGCCAGGTCGCCTGCGGATTGGAGGGAGTCGCCAGATAGAAGCCGTCTCCCTGATCGGCGACGTCGACACCTAACTGCGCAAGCGCCCACGCGACGAAGGTCGCGAAGTCCTCTTGGATCGCGGCGGAGTCGGTCATAGGGCAGGCGAGTCGGGTGGTCATATCAAAAACGGGGAATATCTCTGGTTTTATCGGCCGCCGCTTGCGTCAAACCTGCGGGGATCTGCGGACCGGTCGACGCAGGCCCAAAACAAAACTGCGTGATCGTCACAGCCGTTAAAGCCTGAATCATCGCAGGCGAACGTTTTCCTCGCCAGCGGGCGAAAAAGGGTGAGTTGTTCCCCGCCGAGTGACAGCTAGTTGGCGCCCCCTTTGGCTAAATTGGGGGGATGAAAGAAAAGCACCCTGAACAGTACATCTTCCTGATCACGATCAGCGAAACTCCCAAGCCGCAGCCTCCCCGGGTCACACAGCGTCGCGCGCCGGCAGGGAAACGCCCAAGTCGTTCAAACCGCTCGCTGGACGCTGACGCCGCTCAACCGACGGACCAGCCGTCGCATCTCCAGGACGCAAATGGTGGAGAGGACATTTTGGATCGGTAGCCCGCTCCGACTGACGACGGCGTCCATATCGGCCGGCTGACCGTCGGCCAGCGCTTGCATGATCGCCGTTTCCATCTCGTTCAATTGCAATTCAATCGGGCGATGGATCGTTTTGCCATCTTCGGTTTTCGCCGGTCGGGTCAGCGGGCCAAGCTCGTCCAGCACGTCGTCAATCGACTCGACCAGTTTCGCCCCATCTTTGAGCAACCGATGACAGCCGCGAGCGTTGGCGTTATCGATGCGACCCGGAATCGCAAAGACCTCCCTCCCCTGCTCCATCGCACAGCGGGCCGAAATCAACGCTCCGCTCCGCAGCGCCGCTTCCACGACGATCACCCCCAGACTCATTCCGGTGATCAATCGATTCCGCTGTGGAAAGGCGCCGCTCAGTGGTTTGGCCAGCGGCGGCGATTCGCTCAGCAGCGCCCCCTGCTCCGCCACTTCATCGGCCAGCGTTTCATGTTCCGGCGGATAGATGTTCCGCAGTCCGCTCGCAAGATACGCGATCGTACGACCACCGGCACGAAGGGTTCCGCGATGCGCTGCGGCGTCGATCCCGCGAGCCAAGCCGCTGACGACCGTAAAGCCGGCCTTCGCCAGTTCAAAGCCGAACCGCTCGGCTTGCTGCAGACCATAGCTTGACGCGTGCCGCGTTCCGACGATCGCTACCGACAATGCGTCGGCCGGCGTCAACTCGCCGCGCAGAAAGAGAATGCTCGGTGGATCGGGGATCTCGGTCAGCAGATGGGGATAACGCTCGTCGTCGAGCGTCATGATGTCGACGCCAAAATCGACGCAGAGCGAGATCTCGCGATCGATGTCGATTTCCCCGGCCGTGGCGATCTTCTGGCTCAGCTTTGGGCCAACGCCAGAGACCCGTTCCAGCTCGTGGCGCGATGCGGTCAGGATCGCCTCGTGCGTGCCAAAATGCTCGAGCAAGACCTGGGACGTGCGCGGACCGACGCCCGATACGAGCGCCAGACGCAGCTTGGCGCGAAACGAAGGGTCTGCAATTCGGTCTGTGAGATCGCTCATCACCGGCTCGCTGCTCCCCGTAGGGGTATTTTCGCGTGCCAGTATAGTGGGGTTTGTGCGGGAATGCCAGGATTTCGGTTCCCTTTGACGGCCAGGCTCGATTTCTGGCTCGTTTGCGTCGTAACCATCCGCGGGCGGCGCTCATAGGTTGTTGATAGACTGGAACTTTCGACTCCCAGCCCTCTTCCCCTTTGCATCGTGCTCATGAAGTTCGGCTTTTGCATCACGCTCTCGCTCGTTTCGATCCTGATCGGCGCGAATCTTCTGTTGGCCGCCGACGAGCAGCCGAAGCGCTATCTGGCCGCGATGGAAAATGGGGAGCGGCTCGCCGACGAACAGATCCGCAACTGGTACTCCAACAACGCGCTGCCGCAACTGGCCGGTCGCAATCTGATCGACGGCGACAACTCGATGCGGTGGCTGCTCGATCGGTCGCTCCAGCCGAGCGAAACGCCGAACGCCTACATCGAACTGGTCAGCGGCGATCGCCTTCCCGGCGACGTTACGCGGTATGTGCCGACTTCGTCGGTTCAAGGGGCGATTGTTCCTTCCCACTTTGAAGTCCAGCCGACGGTCGATATTCGCCGGCCTGGTGATCAGCGCATCGACTATTCGGTCCGCGTGCTCGATCGCTTCGTCAAGAAGATCGTCTGGAAGCGGGGCGGTCCGATCGATCGCTACGAACCTTCAAGCGCCTACTATCGCGATGGCCGCAAAGTCAGCTTCCGTGCGATTCGCCTGGTCGATGGAGACGCTCATCTGCTGCTGGCCAATGGCCGACGCGTGGCGCGGTTCGACGAACTGGCCGAGCTCCACATGCCGCAAGCCGACAGCTGGAACGTTTATCTCGACGAACTAGGGACGTTGCTTCCCAATGGTTTCAGCGATCCGAAGATGTCCCGCATCCTGCAGTGGGAATCGATCGACGGCATCGTCGCGACCACTTCGCTCGAACGTTTCGACGCCGATTCGCAAGGAGACAACAACCAGGGAGATCGCTGGGTCCATGCGATGCAGCCTGCCTGGTCGCTCGACGTCCTCTGGATTCCGAATGCCCGCAGCTATTTGCGACGCAGCTTTGCGCCCGAGCGTCCGCCGCTGGTTCGGTTCGCCCAAACCGAAGATCGGAGCGGCGCGTTCTTCTCGGAGAATGGTTGGCCGGTTCGTAACAATCGAAGCGTTGTCGGCGGTCCGCTCCGCACGGGAGACGAACTGTATGGCTGGGGCTTGGGCGTGTTGGCGGCCAGCAAGATCAGCGTTCCTCTTTCGCCGCTGGTCCGCGGCTTTCAAACCAAGATCGGCTTGGACTACGCCGCGCGCGACGGAGGTTGCGTGCAGGCTCGCATCTATCTCGACAACGAGCGACTCTTCGAGAGCCCGCTGATCGTCGGTTCGAAAGAGGTGATCGACAGCGGCGCCCTTTCGTGGCCTGCCGAGAAGAAAGTGAAGGAGCTTCGCTTGGAGGTCGACCCGGCGCATGACAATCGCCCGGCGGGTGCCGATCCATTCGACATTCGCGATCTCACCAACTGGCTGGAACCGCAGTTTTTGCTCGATCGCGGACAGCTTGAAACGGAAGTCCGCGCTCGGGCGATCAAGCAGATTGCCGCATGGGAAGGCTGGGCCGTGGCGCCGCAGCCGGAAGGAGAGATCCGGATCGTCAACCTGCGGCGCGACGTCGATCGTCAGCCGATCGAATGGCGCCTGGCGGCGCTCGCCGTCAACAAGCCGTTTGAGTTGCGGCGGACGCTGGATCTGTCGGCCGACGACCGTTGGCTGACGATCACGACCGATCGCTGGGGCAACTTCGGCGCTCCGCCCCGTTTGGAAGTCTTGCTCGACGGCGCTACCGCGCTCGAAAGCGAACTACCGGAGAGCCAGCGTCATGAGCTGGGACAAACGCCGCGCTACGTTTCGCTCGCCGGACGAACTGGGCCGGTCGAAGTTGTTATACGACAGTTTCCCTGCGACGCGCGGATGCCGATCGACTGGCGCGAAATCAGCGTTGGCCCCGAACGGATGACGTTGATCACCGTACTGGAAGACCCGACTGCCGAGCAGGTCGCCGAGATGAAAACGGAGTCAGGCGCAGAGGGGAAAGTCGAATTGGTCGACTCCCCCAGCATGATCGGCGCGCCGGCGATCCGGATCGCACCGAGTGACGAATTCGTCGAAGTGGCGAAGTTCGATCCGCCGCTGGTGATTACGGAACGGTCGGCGCTTGGCGAATTGCGGTTCCTGAGGTTCGCCTATCGCAAGGAAGGGGGCGGCCGATTGGAGATCCGCTTTTCCCACTCCGGCGATCGCGAAACTCCCGCGATCTATCGCATCGGCAAAGGCTCGGCGAAAGAGCCAGGGTACGTCGTGCTCGACGCCGGCGATTTGAAAGAAGAGTGGCGGATGGGCTTCGCTGACCTCTTCGCCAACTTTGGGGAGATCGGCGTTACGGGAATGTCGATTCGCGTCGTGGACGGCGGACATTGCATCTTCGATCACTTCTACCTCGCACGTCGCCATACCGATTACGAGTTGATCATCGCGCCAAGTCCCGATCGCAACAACTGGGAGAACTGGAATGATCGCCGCGAGCAAAACTTGCCGCAGGCGCTCGCCGCTTCGGTAACGATCGACTACGGCGACGGTCGCCAGGGACGCGGCTTTATCGTCCATGAAACCGAAGGTTGGGTCGTGGCGCCGGGACATCAGGTCTTTCCGCCGCAGCGCGACGTCAAGATTACGACCGCCGATGGGCAAACGTTCGCGGCGAAGACCGCCGGCGTGGATCGCGAGCACGACCTTGGCCTATTGCAAATCACCGACATGCCGCCGAAAGACAATCGCTGGCCCTGGATCGACCTCACCTATCGCGAAAACTACGAACGCCAGCAAGTGCTGCTCGCGGTCGGCGTCGACGCCAATCAAAAGCCGGCCGCCGAGGTCATTCGCAAAGAGGGAGAATTCTTCGGCGCGATTTGGACTTCGCCTCCCGACTTTCCGTTTGACGTTGGGCAAGGAGCGATTGAGATCGAACAACGTCTCGGCGGCCTCTGCGTCGAAGTTCTCAGCGGCGGATCGCCGGTGATCGTCAATCCGTATCCGGTCCGCAAGCATTGGGATCGGCTGAAGCGGAACGAAGTCTTCGGCGATTGGTTGATCGGCGCCGGACCGCAAATGGGAATGAACGTGCGTCAGGCGGACGGCGGCGTCGAAGTGACCGAAGTTCGTCCCGGCGGACCAGCCGCCGAGATCGGCTTCCGCGTCGGAGATCTGCTGACGAAGGTCCACGGCCGCGAAGTACGGAGCCGCGGCGACGTGATGTCCGCGGTCTCTGGGCTCAACCCAGGGGATGAAGTCGACATCGAATACCGCCGCATCGCCGATCGCAGCTCGAAACGGCTGAAGCTCGGTCGACGCGATTAACTACGATCGCTCTGCCGGAGCGATGCTGGTCGAAGCGCCTGGATCGGCGGTCAGCTCGAACTTGTACTCGCGCGGGCCGAAGACCCGTTCGCGGTAGAGAACCAAACCGTGGGCGGCGTGATAAAGAGCGCCGCATTCAAGCGGAGCCCCTTCGGTTTGCTCGAACACCTTGCACATGTGCTGGGCGGCGCGAGCGACCCACGGTTTGTTCAGCTCCTCTTCGGTCAGCGACAGCGAAAGGAACTCGAGGGTGTGCCCCGTCGTGCCGATGTCTTCGGCCAGGTCAGGCGAGCTGCCCGGACGGAGGAAGTAGTTGCTGCTGAGGGCGCCGTTGGGGTTTTGGTATTCTCGCGCCTTGCGAATCGCTTCTTGAATGCGATCGTCGGCGGCGACCCATTCCGGCGTCATTTCGCCGTTTTGCGCCGTGTGACGATTGAGAGCCATCGACAGACCAATCAGACGATGGGTACCGCCGCAAGCGCCGCTCCCAAAGCCGTGATCGACTTCCGCTTGAACCAGGCCCGGGATGCTCCACTGTTTGCCGGCCGAGTCGACCCAGCTGGTCGTGGTCGGCAAGTAGGCGGTCAGCGCGATCAAGGTCCAGCTGTATTCATGATCGAAGTTGCGCGAAAGGTCGAGTTGCACCTGGCCGACGAAATCGGCGACGGTGTACTCGTTCCCATCAAACTGAATCGTCGTCTCCGGCGACAAGTTGCATTGCGACAAGATGGCGAGCCACTGATCGTTGTGCCCTTGGCCCGTTTTGGTTCCTTGTTCGAGCAAAGCACGCAGCCCGTAACGCTTTTCGCCATCGGCGCCGACGAACGGCAGCGGCGAACCGCGCTCCATCGTCCAACCTTCCATCTTCCCTCCATCCAGAACGTGCTGGACGGCGGAGACGTACTTGCCGTCATTCTCAACCGGGAAGACAGCCTGGTAGGCGAGCGCTCCGTGCAGAATCTGCCACGCGGCGTGATCCTTGGTGTTCAGCCGGCGATTGGCCAGCGTGTAGTCGAGAACCGCATCGATCCGATCTCGCAGCTTGTCCATGTCGATTTCGGTCGACGCAGTCGGCAGCTCTTGCCCTGCAGGGGGAGCAAGCGACGGACGGCAGCTCGTACCGGTCAGAACAAGCGTCATAACCACGACCAGGCAAAGACCGAAATACCGAACCGACGACATACAAGCTGCTCAAAAGAAGTAGTTTCGAACGAAAAACGGCGTCATTTTGTTATAGCATGGGGCCCAGTGAGAAACTAGCGAATACGCAATTTAGGCAATTTGACGATTGTGGAACATGACTTGCTCAATAAGGGGGAAAGAAGCTGTTCCTGCCATTTTGCAGGTCTATAATTCCGAGCAGCGGAGGGCGAATACCCCATAGCTGGGCAGAAATCCTGCCGGCCCGCTCCGTTACTTTCACCCGAAATCGAAAGGCGAGAAACACGCCATGTGGTTCAACCCAATGTACTTCCTGTTTATCGCTCCGGCCTTGCTGCTGGCGTTCATCGCCCAGCTCTGGCTGAAGTCGACGTACGCCTCGGCGATGAAAAAGCCGGCGCCGTTGTCAGGGGCCGCCGCCGCGCGGCACATCCTCGACTCGGCTGGGCTGTACGACGTCGCGATCGAACAAATCCCCGGACAACTCTCGGACCATTATGATCCGGGCGCCAAAGTGCTGCGCCTGAGTCCCGACGTTTACCAATCTCGTTCGCTCGGCGCCGTCGGCATCGCAGCCCATGAAGCGGGGCACGCGATCCAAGACGCCAAACATTACGCGCCGCTGGTCCTGCGTAATCTGGCTGTTCCGACCGCCAGTTTCGGGAGCGGCGCCAGCTGGATCCTGCTCTTCGCCGGCATGATCTTCAACATCCAATTCCTGATGCTGGCCGGCATCATCCTATTCGGCTGCGTCGTGGTTTTTCAGTTGATCAACTTGCCGGTCGAGTTTGACGCCAGCGCTCGTGCGAAACGGGTGCTCGTTGATCTGAACATCGTTCCGCAAGAAGATATGCCGGCGGTTCGCAACATGCTGTACGCTGCGGCCCTGACGTACGTCGCCGCAACGCTGCAAGCGGTGCTGACCTTGCTCTACTACATCATCATCTACACCAGCCGCCGCGACTAAGCGCGGAGAACGCGAAAAAAAGAAGCCCGCGGCAAGAGCGATCTTGCCGCGGGCTTTGTCGTTTCTTGGTGAGCAGGAAGCGTCGGTTTAGCGCTTCGCTTTGACCTTCGACGTCAGCTCAAAGTTGAGCCCGTCCTGTTCGCTGTTGATTGTCGCGGTCAGCGGCGTCAGGTGAACCGCGTTGTATTCAGGCGGCGTCACTTTCTCGTACATGTCGCGCGTCGGGCTGTCGGGCGTGTCGTACAGCTTTTCTTTGCCGACGAGCTTGTTCCCCAGCACCAACACCTTCTTTTCGCCAGGAGCGACGAACGCGACGTAAGCGCCATCTTTGATGTTGCCGCCGCCGGTCGGCGTCGACCCGTCGGCGGAGACGAACGACACCGAGCCGATTTCAATCGGTTGGCCGTCGATCGTTACGTTTCCGCTGACCTTCACTTCGTTGTCTTTTATCCCGCCGCCGCAGCCGACGGAAAGAAGCGACGTCGCGGCGATCAGGATTGTCGCAAGTAAGGTTACTCGCATGATTACAGCCTTAAAAATAGTAGTTTGAATCGATGGCCGAATTCGCAAGCGGAACCGTCCTGGACCGCGCGGTTCCGCCTTCGATCGTTGCGAAGCGTGGGATTACGGAAGCGTCACAACTTCGCCGCCGCGTCCCGAAAGCAGTCCTTGCCAGACCGATTGCGCGACCGTTTCGCCGACGAAGCGGACCGAACCGTCGCACATGCTGACGAGCACGCCGCCCGGGTGACGGCTACGCGCGGCGATTTGCATCTCGCTGTTGCCGGCCACAACGGCGCAGGGAATCGTGCGATAGTCGTTGTGGTTCGGATCCATGGCCGACGCCTTGCATTGACGGCACTGATCGGGGCTCGACGAGTTTGGAGTCAGAATCGACATGAAGCCGGGGCTGCCTTCGTCGTTCAAAATGTCGCCGCGGTTGTCGGAGGTCGAGTTGGCCGCCGCAATGATGATCTCGGAGAAGCATGCGGTGTTCGACGTGCCGTCGGTCATCTGGCTCATCCGATAGGTATGACGGACGCCGAACGGCGAGCCGTTGTAGATCGCCTGGTCGGCGGCGTTCTGATGGAGATGGGTGTTCCCCATGTTGCCGACGTAGTTCCCCATCACGCGCCAGTAGGTCGGGTCAGCCGCGGCGCCCTGGACGGCGCCGACTTGATCGGACGGGCAATAGTAAGCGGCGACCGGGACGCGCAACTGATTGATGTTCGGCGTCGTATAGAAGGGGCTCTTCAAATCGTAGTTGTTATAGAGCGCGGTTTGTTCGATGAACGGCCAGAGCAGAACGTGCCAGGTAATGCGATAGTACTGGGCGCCGTTTTCCGTTTTGGTCGGATTGCCGGCGCTGTTCATGGCGCCGAGCGGAAACCAATCGGGATAGGTGTCGATGTGCATGTGGGCGGCGAGCGTCAGTTGCTTCAGATTGTTGGTGCACTGAGCGCGACGAGCCGCTTCACGGGCTTGCTGAACCGCCGGCAAGAGCAACGCGATGAGAACGCCGATGATCGCGATCACGACCAGCAGTTCCACCAGCGTGAAGCCGCGGCGATACGGAGAAAGTCGAGACATGAGTGACTCCCGAAAGAAGAAACGGAATTGGATGAAAAGAGCCAAGTGGTGGCGAGACCAGCCAATGGCAAGAGATAAGCAAAAAACTAGTTCGTATAAAAATAAACCCACTTGCGAATGTCGGGTATGCCCTGATTGGAGGATATGAGGGGCGTAACCTGTTTTCCGCTATCAACTTAGAAGTCCGTCGCAAGGCCGATTTGGCAGATTTGCGCTCAAATGCAAAGCTGGCAACAGTCCTTTCGGGTAGAGAAAAGGTGCAATTTCATAGTTGGCCGATGTTTTTTTGCGAAACGACCGTGCGGCGACGTATCGATTGCAGCCGATGGACTCTAAAGTTTTTTGAGAATTTCGAAATAGAAAAGGCCCTGTTACTGGGCCCTTTGGTTCGTTTCGAGCACGTAAGTCGCGCTTCGACGCGGTTACTTCTTCAAGCCGTCCCCCATTTCAATCGTTAGTTCGGCGTCTTCGCTCGGCAGGTCAAACTTCTTGACGTAGCTCTTTCCCGGCGTCAACGATACGCCGAAGGGCGCGTAGTCATTGACCGCTTTGCCGTCGAACGCCTCGATCGTCACGACGTGCGGGCCGCCGATAAAGCCGAGACCGTTCTCGGCCGCCGTGTCGAACTTTCCCTCTTTGATTTGGGCGTACGACGGGGCGCCGGAGTTACCTTGCGACGCGTCTGGTTCAAAGAAGATCGCGCCGGCCGGAACCGGTTTGCCATGGTACGTCACCGTTCCGGAGAGGCGGTGACGCGAGATTTCGTCGCGCTGGCATCCGAGGAGCAACATGCCAGCGAGCACGATTGCGCCGAGGTGCAAATAGGTGCGTCGCATGATGGTCCCTTCGATCCGTTAGTCCAACGAATTCACTTCGCCGCCGGCGCGACTCGCCAGCCCGCGGTAGATGTTCATGTCGACCGTCTGCGCGACGAAGCGGACCGAACCGTCCATCATGCCGAAGTTGGCGCCGCCTGGATGTTCGCTGCCGTAACCGGCCGCGTTAAACGACATCGAGGCGCCGTTTTTGCCGTAATTGATCGGCTGAGAGTGCGTTTTCGTGCCGAGCAGCGCGAGATTGGTCGCATCGTATTGATAAGCGCCGCGCGTCCAGGCGCGGTAGTTGGCGTACTTGTTATAGGAGAGTTCGCCGAACCCAATCGTGTTACTGGTGCCATCGAGCAGATCGCGGAACGAGTAACACTTCAGCGCGGCGAAGACCCCTTCCTGCGAAACGGCGCCGAAGGAGCTCGCGACTTGCTGATAGGCGGCGCCGGTCAGCGTGTTGGTTCCGATCGGGCCGGCGTTGCCGTAGTAGTGCGTCGTGTAAGCGTCCGGCTCATCGCCAACGCTCGTCGACCGCGCGGAAATCTCCGATGTACCGCTGGGGCATAGGAAGCCGTCGATCCGCGTCTTCGCCAGGTCGACGTTGGCGTGGTAGTCGGCGGTGTACTCCGCTTGGTCGTACAGGTTCTGCTGTTCGATGTAAGGCAATAAGCGGAACTGGACGCTGATCCGCCCTGACCCGTGCGCGGCCGCCATCGGGAAGTTCTGGTTGACGTCGTGATAATTGTGCAGCGCCAGCGCAAGTTGCTTCAGGTTGTTGGTGCACTGCATGCGGCGAGCCGCTTCGCGAGCTTGCTGCACCGCCGGCAACAGAAGCGCGATCAGCACGCCGATGATCGCAATCACGACGAGCAACTCGACAAGCGTAAAACCGGAGTTCTTGGGGAATAATGGATTCGAACGGCGCATTGTGGCTACCCTGTTCCGAATGGACCCGCGCAGAAAGAGGAGCATGACGACGCGACAGCACGCGTCCTGCGTAAGAGTATCGGCTTACTAAAAGAAAAGCAATGAGTTTACTGGGTTTTGCGGCATGCATTGCGGCGAAAAGCGGGGAATAGTGAGCTGAAAAGCTGTGTTGAATGGCAGTGGCAAAGATCGTGCTGTTACCGGGACTATTAGGGTGTCGCTGGCAATGGGGTGTCGATTCCATCGCTTTTGGGCCCAAATCATTGTATTTGCGATAAGCGGTGGTTTATCTTGACTAGTGAAAGCCCTACCAAATTCAGGGTAATGAAAATGTGGATGAGGCCTGCTCGAATGGGGGAACTATCCTTCATTGTTCGAGCGAAGTTCGCGAACATGATTGAGTTCTCCTCCGCAAGTTAATCGACTCTTTCGTCCGGCGGTTTTCGACGATGAGGCGCGTCGTCCCAACGGAAAGGGAATGTGCCATGAAAGACGAGAATTTCATCGAATATATGGGGGGCTATCTTTCCGTCGTCGCAACGGGAGCCGACTCCGTCCCACGTTCTTTGGAGTTGTGGAAGCAAATCGTCGCCGCTTGTGAGGAATACGATTGTTACAATATTCTCGGCCAGTCCCGGACCGGCGGAGAGTTTTCCACGATGGACGCCTTCAAGCACATCGAGATCTTCCGGGAAGCGGGGATCACCTGGAAACATCGCATCGCCTGGGTGGCGGCCGATCCGCACAAGTACGAAGATCTCAAGTTCATCGAAACGGTCCTGCGGAACCGCGCTCTGGTCAACGGACATTTGTTCCGCACGACCGAGGAAGCGCGGCATTGGCTGCTTGCTCATCCTCTCGAACACGAGAACACTCCCAAGCGGTCCGAATCGAGCGCGTCTTAGTCGGGTGCAGATCGACGACGCTCCGCAGAAGTCCGAATCCTCCACTTCCTGATCGATGGGCCGAGACGTGCTATGGAAACTGATGGAAAACAGCTGATCGACGAGAACATCATTGAGTTTCTCGGCGACCACATTCATGTCACCGCCCGCGGCAATAACTCTTTGGAAAAGTCGTTTCGGTTGTTATGCGGGATCGTCGCCGCGTGCGAGGAGTTTGACTGCTACAACATTCTCGGGGAAGCCGAAACCAAGGAAGAATTGTCGACCATGGGGGCTTTCAAACATATCGACCTGTTCATGAAGGCCGGCATTACCTGGAAGCATCGGATCGCTTGGGTCGCCGAAGCGCCTGACAAATACGAGCAACTGAAGTTCGTCGAAACGGTCCTGCGGAACCGAGCGCTGGCGAACGGCCATGTTTTTCATACCGTCCCCGAGGCGCGGAAGTGGCTCCTCAATGACGTTACGGCCGATGTCGATGCTCCCAATACCTCGGATTCCCCCACTTCCTGACCCAATGGCGAAGGACTGCTATGGAAACTGATGGAAAGCCGCGGAGCGAGGAAAGCGTTATCGAGTTTCGCGGCGACTATATTCATGTCCGCGGCCGCGGCAGTAGTTCGGCGGAAATGTCATTCGAGATCTTGCGCAAGATCATCGCCGCCTGCGAGGAGTATGACTGTTACAACATTCTGGGAGAGTCGGAAGCCAAGGTCGAAATGCCGACCCTGGAGGCGTTCAAACATATTGACAGCGTCCCCAAGGCAGGCCTCACCACGAAGCATCGCGTCGCCTGGGTTGCGGAAGATCCGGCGCGGTACGAACAGCTGAAGTTCATTGAAACGGTCTTGCGGAACCGCGGGCTGTTTAACGGCCAGGTATTTCGTACCGTCGCCGAGGCCCACCAGTGGCTTCTTGGCGACGGGTCTGCGAAAGAAACGACGACCGATAGCGCCGCCGAATCGACGTAAGTCGCGTCCGCTATTTGTAGCCCAAACGGCGTTCGATGTCGCGCGAACGGCTGCTCAGACCGGTGCCGCTATCTCCATCGCTGTCGCCGCGAAACGCTTTCGAGAAGCCCGAGACTTCGTCGGTTACCGACTCCATGTACGACTTCGCTTCGCTCGTTTCGTCTTCCACTTCGGCGTCAATCGGCTCGTCTTTCGATTTCTTGTGCCATGGGCGCCAGGTTTGGCATCCAACCAGGAAGTTGGCGGCCAAGAGCAAAAGTAGTAAGGTCATGCGGTTCATAGTTCTGGTTCATGTGGCCATCGAGCCGAATTAAGAGCCTGTCCGGAAAGCTGCTTTGCTTGTTGGAATCGTCACGTTTTTGTCCCTGCAAGGCGACCGAAGCAGGCGAATCCTTTCGATTCGCCGATGCAGGTCAACGCCGCAGGGGCGAAAACGTGGCGATGCCAATGCAAATTGAGATTTCCGGACATGCTCGAAGGGCCGGAGTCTGTCAAATCGGTTCCCTTGACGCTATAGCAACTTCCCTGACGCACTCCCCTATTTGGTACTGAAATGCAGCTCGACGTACTGGTAATCGCCCCCCATCCCGACGACGCCGAACTCGGCATGGCCGGCGCGATCCTGAAGTTCAAAGCCGAAGGGCTCCGCGTCGGCGTGCTCGATTTGACCAGCGGCGAACCGACGCCGTTCGGCTCGCTCGAAAAACGAGCCGCCGAAACCGCCGCCGCCACCAAAATCCTCGGCCTCGATTGGCGCGAAAACCTTGGCCTGCCCAATCGGAGTCTCGAGCCGACGCTAGCAGCTCGCGAGCAATTGGCCTCCGTCTTTCGCCAGGTCCGCCCGCGCTGGCTCTTCGCTCCCTATTGGGAAGACGCCCATCCCGATCATGTCGCCGCGACGCAGTTGGTCGAAGCGGCCCGGTTCTGGTCGAAGCTCTCCAAGACCGACATGCCGGGCGAGCCGTTTCATCCCGAGCGAATCTACAACTATTACTGCGTCCATCTGAAAATGACCCCACAGCCGGCCTTCGTCCTCGACATCAGCGAGCACTGGGAACAAAAGGCGGCGTCGATCGCCTGCTATCACAGCCAGTTCGTCGAAGGACGTTCGCCAGAGCCGCCCACCTTCCTCGAGAAGCTCCGGGACGAAGCCTCTTACTGGGGCAAGGTGATCGGCAAGCGCTACGGCGAACCGTTTACCAGTCGCGAGCCGCTGGGCCTCGCTAGCATGCAATCGCTGTTTTAGAGCATATTTTCCCTCGGGTGCCACTGCTGGCTTGTCCAGCAGTGTTCGGTATGCAAGTGATTGGATAGGGAACAGCAGACTTAACTTTGCGGGCGAGTCTTGAAATGGAGTCATTCGGCAGTTTCGCACTGCTGGACAAGCCAGCAGTGGCGCCCGATTGGTTGATTCAACAGGCCGAAGACATGCTCTTCCGTCGAAGACGCCGTAAGAGCATGGCACCCGTTTCTGTTGTTTCTTCTTAAAATCTCGCGTTCCGACTAAAGCGATTGCGTCGACTTTGCCGATTGCTGAGCAATGACAAGATTTCCTGCGCATTTTGGTGCGCTCGGAGATCGTCGCGCAGGGGGGCACACCTGCAAGCGACCTTCATTTTCATGCGTCCGTATTGGTTGATATTGCTAGCTGGTCTCCTTTGCACGGGGTGCACTGCATTCCCGGATGTGAAGCGCCAACCGCAATTTCACAATCCATTTCCGCAACTCAGCAAAGTCGCGATTATTCCTTTCAATAATCAGAGCGACGCTCCCACGCTGAACGCCGACGATGTAACGATCGCTTACTACGGTCAGTTGCAGCGGATCCGCGGTTTCGAAGTCGTTCCGGTCGGCGTGGTGATCCGCGCGATGGAAGCGACCAACAATCGGGGCCGCGACCTCGAAGAGATCCGCAAGCTGGGCGAAATGCTCGGCGTCGACGCCGTCATCGTCGGTTCGATCACCGACTACACCCCCTACTATCCAAAGCGGATGACGCTGGCCGTCAACTGGTACTCGGTCAATCCTGGCTTCCACGCAATCCCGCCCGGCTATGGTCTGCCGTGGGGAACGGCGGACGAAGAGTACATTCCGGAATCGCACCTCTGGGAAGCGGAGTTCGCGCTCGCCAAAGAGCAACTGCTGACGCAAACGCCTGACCCGCATCCGCAACCCTCCAACGATCCGCTCGCCGCGCAACTGGAAGGCGCACCGACGCCGGAAGAGCCGCAAGTCAACGGCGCCGCTAGCATCGGCGATCCGCTAGCAGCCGGCAACTCGCCGCCAGAGCAACCGCAGTTGCCGACCGGTTGGCCCGATCCGCGCGGCTTCGTGCCGCCGCCGCCGAGCCCCGTGCGCCCGCCGCTGTTGCCCTACAACGGCCCGATCATTTCGCAAATTCGCAGCTATGACGAAAACGACACCGACTTCACCGAACTGGCCCAAGATCACTATGACTTTGTTGACGACGCTCGCATCGGCGGGTGGCAAGGGTTTTTGGATCGTAGCGATGATTTCATTCGATTCTGTTGCTACACGCATATCACCGAGATGCTCTCACTTCGTGGCGGCGCCGGAAAATCGAAAGTGGCGTTGAGGTGGCAAGAAAGCCGATAACGCTTATTGCCACTTGTTCCCCGAAGCGTGCGTTTGGAAAGAGAGCCTCACGTGACTGAAGAGATCAACGTACTAGCACTGGTCAAAGGCGCCGAGCGCTACATCTTCATGTTTAACGACAGCCGTCGCGCCGAAACGTTGCGCACGCTCGGTCGGTACGCTTCGAACCCGGAACTCAGCTTTTCGTGGTATGATGCGGCGGTCCTCAGCCAGAAGATTCGGGCTGCGGCGCCAGCAGACGAAAAGTCGGACGCTGCTAGCTCGGCCGTCAAGCCGCGCTTCGAGTTCCCCGCCAAGGGCGCCATCGACATCGGCAGCGTCGATCACCTCGACTTCGACGAATTCGAATAATAGGAGCCTGCGGCCGTGGAAATGCGAGCCGCCGCCGACCGCTTCCTCCGGTACCTGAAGGTCGAACGCAACGCGTCCGACCTGACGATCAAAAGCTACGGCGAAGACCTGGAAGCCCTGGTCGACTATCTCGAAGAGCTCTACGCCGCTCCGGCCACCACCGGAGAAGTCTCCACCCTTGATCTGCGCGGCTACGTCGCCGCCGTCAGCGACGCAGGCTACAGCGAAACGACCGTCTCGCGCCGTCTCGCTTCGATGCGTTCCTTCTTTCGCTTCGCCCAGCGCGAAGAGCTGATCGACCGCAGCCCGGCCAAGCCGCTTCGCAATCCGCGTCGCAAGCGGAAGCTGCCCCACTTTCTGACCGGCGACGAGATCAACAAGCTCCTCAGCGCCCCGCCGGCAAACACCGCCGCCGGACTGCGCGATCGAGCGATCTTCGAGACCACCTACAGCGCCGGCCTCCGCGTCAGCGAACTGGTCGGGCTCAACGATAGCGACATCGACTTCGAGCAAGGTTTGATCCGCGTTCGCGGGAAAGGGAAGCGGGAACGACTTGGCCCCTTGGGCAGTTACGCCATCGACGCGCTGAACGCGTGGCTCGCCAAACGAACCCTCAGCGTCCGCGCCGCCGCGGCGAAGGAAAAGCCGGTCTTCACCAACAAGTTCGGCAATCGGCTGACCACGCGGAGCGTCGGCCGGATGCTCGAAAAGTACATCGCGCTGACGGGACTCGACACCCGCACTTCTCCGCACACCTTGCGACATAGCTTCGCGACCCATCTCCTCGACGCCGGCGCCGACATCCGCAGCGTCCAAGAACTGCTCGGCCACAAAAGCCTGGTCACGACGCAAATCTACACCCACGTCAGCACCACGCGCCTCAAAGAAGCGTACGAAAAAGCGCACCCGCGGGCCCGCATCTAGACGACTATCGCCACGTCATTAGTAGCCCGAAGCGCCAGCGAGGGAAATGCGGCCGGCCTGAAAAGCGGAAAGCGGAAAGCGGAAAGCTGAAAGCGGAAAGAGACGCACGACACTAACCCGAGGCGCAAGCCGAGGGAATGCGTCCGCAAGCCAAACAACAAAAACCAGACTGGACCGCTGCGCATTTTTTTTTTCACGCGGACAGTGGACTGGACCGCAAGTCATCTTTTTTCCAACCAGGGTGGCCCGTCCGGTTTGCCTCAAACCGGGCAGGTCGCGCAGCGACAAGATGCCGCGCCATCCGGCCGGAATCTCCGATCGTGGACTGGACCGCAACGCATTCTTTTTTCACACGGACTGGACTGGACCGCAGCGCAACTTTTTTTTAGCGCTCACGAGCCGCCGAACCGCTCCCAATTGATTCGCACCCAAACCGACAGTGGACTGGACCGCGACAATTTTTTTTCGCCTGCCGGTTCGAACTCCCCTTCCCTTCCAAGTCTCCTGCCAACAGCGCGCACAGAGAGCGCAAACGCCCCGCCGCCGCAGCGCGCATAACAACACCAAAGTCAGTTCAACAACCAACCAGCAAGCAGCTAGGCCAAGCAAACCCGCCGCGGAAAAACCTCGTCCCAAGCCGAGGCGAAAAGAAAACCGACGCCCCAGCGGTGATCAAGCGCTAGACGTCATTGCCACCAGATTTTCCCAAAAGTCGAGCAATTTGGCAAACAGATTTGCGAGTAGCGTAGGCTGGGTCTAGACCCAGCACATCGACGCTCGGCCTTTAGGTTGCTGGGTCTTGACCGAGCCTACAATGCTACGCCCTAGGGCAATTTGTCGGATAGGATAAGACGTCCCCATTTCCGCGTCCCGGTTTCCCATTCGCGCTAAGGTGCAGTGTTGGCGAAGTACTTCCTGGAGGATGGCGTTTCCCGCGATCATCTGCGCCACCTGGTTGAGGTGCTGGCGCCTCGGTTGCGCGACATCGAACGGAGTCTCGTCATTGAAAGAGACGATTCGTCGGTGATGCGACGCGAATTGCGAGTTGCTTATGGTAACCGCGCGTGCCTGGTCGAGCACTTTTATAGTGAGGAATACTCGCCACGCTCCGATACCGTCGAATTTCAGGTCTCCTTTCTCGATGCCGATCAGATCGTCATCGTCGGCGAGTCCGAGTCCGAGGCCGATGTCGCCGAGGGGCTCGCCGCCTGGATTCTTGGCGCTTCGCGAGAAACGCTGGCCCAGCGGGCCCCGTTTGCAGGCGCCGCCGAGCTTGGGTCGGAGCGGCTCTACCAACTCGCGAAGTCTCAACTTGAACTGGCGACCCATATCACTCGCAGAAAAGCGAAGTTCGAGAACGAGCATACGGTACGATTTGAGAAACAGGAGCGTGGCTGCGAGGTTCTGTTTTGGAACTCTATTGCCGAAATGACATTCTTGTGGGGAGAGACGCCCCTGTTTACGGATCGCTTGTCATCGCAGGAGATCGAGCGAATCCTTGAACTGGTTCGTGGTTGGGTCGATGATGCGAAGGCGCCATCAGAGATGCGAGCCCACTGGCCGCACCTGAAAATGGGTAAAGCGGCCGACTTCTTTGAAGCGGGAAAGGTGGTCGAAGGAGAGTTTTTCGTCAGTTGGGATAATATCGTTCCCGAAGGTTGGATGTGGGAAAACACTGAAGTTGGCCGATTACAGCCGCTCATTGAACGACTCCGAGAACTTGGATTTGATCACCGCCTTTTGGCGAGAAGGTCGGGGCCTGCACTGAAACTGCTCCGTTCTCGACGGGGATGGCGCAGCGGAGAGCCGTTCGTCAAGATTGAACTCTTTGGCTGGCCCGCGTCGAGACTATTGGTTCGCTTTGACGTGCATGAGGATCCGCCGCGATGTGGTTTTCGCACCTACGATGAATGGAGCGTGAATCCGGAACTGCTGGAGATCTTGGAAAAGTTAGCGAGCCTTCCGCTAGTGGAGGGAGCGCCATTGAAACGCATTCCCGCCGCTTCGTTTCGTCGTCTTACACGCATCTTGTCGCAACCGCTTCCGGGCGAAGAGACTCACGTAACGCCGGCGTCGACCGATCCACTCGGCTGCGTGCAATTGCCGGAGCAACGATTTGCCGAGGGAGAACGATTCGAGGGGAACGCCAAGTTTCGCGAGATTTCCGGTTTGCTAACCACGAGCCCCAGGCTGCTTGGCGAGAAGTTAAAGGAGATATCGCCTGCCTGCGAAGAATGTGTGGATCTCACCATCCCTTTTATGGCTATCTACATGCTTGTTTTCTCGGCGGCATCTAACCCGGAGAAAACCAAGAGCATCGCCAAGCTCGCGGGGAAACCAGAAATGACCCTACTGGAGGACATCGTCGCGTTGCCGATGTTTCAGGGGATTCTCGTGATCGACAAGGATGCCCAGGTCTTATCGTTCGCGGAAAACTTCAGCGTCAGCGAGCGGATGAAACTCTCCGATTTTGTCGCCAGCGAATCGGGCGGAATGTAGTAGCTAGTGCGTAGGCTGGGTCGAGACGCAGCAGCTTGACGCTCGACCTTTTGATGCTGGGTCGTGACCCAGCCTACGGGACTGCACTTTATACGTCGGTTACGCATCTGCGAATTCAAGGAGTCATAAAGCATGCTCGTCCAATGCGTAGTAACCAGGGTATCGTCGCTGAGGGATGCGAAGATCCGTGAGCACGTCGCAGATTACGTCCACTCGGAATCAATTCGATTAGTAGTCGGTCGATGTTATCAAGTCTTTGGAGTTTGCTTTCGAGCGGGCGTTCCTTGGTATTTGATTTGCGAAGATATCAACGACGAATACCCGACTCCGTTTTGCGCTTCATTCTTCGAACTCATCGATGGGGCATTGGATTCAGGCTGGAGTCTGACGTTGTCTCCTTATTCAAACGTGGGGGACGTTTCCTTGCTCCCGGACGAATGGGCAAAGGACGATCGCTACCTGGAAAGACTGGTGGACGGCGAGCCGAAAGCCGTTTCCTATTTTCATTCACTTAAGAACGCCGAATTGGGTTGAGCGATGATCTATGCTCCGATTCGCTACATGACCGATCCGAGGTGACGAAAATGAAAAGGCGTACATGACCGAGAAATCCGAATTCCCAGAGCGATGCCCCAGCTGCGGACTCGTCCTTCTCTCAGGAGCAATATTCGACGCGGCGGCGAAAGAGAATGAGTTGGGGCCGATTCTGGGGATCCACGACGACGTTGATCCAGAACAGGCGAAGGCCGGATACGTGGGGATCGGCAGCGTTTGGTGCTATGACCAATCGCCGGAGCTTTATTCCTGCCCGCGGTGTAAGGTGGATCCGATGTCGAAGAAGCCAGATGGTTTGATTCGTTAGGTTTGGTTCCGCCGCAGCTGGCCAATCAACTCACTTAACCTACAACGCGGCGTCCAGCGATTGGGAATTGCGCATCGCCAGTCCAAGACGAGTACGACCGGATCGGGATCGAATACGCCGGTATCGATCGCGATCAGAACGTCCTCGCCAGGCGCGGTCGAGCCGCCGATGAAAATAGCATCGTCAAGGAGAAGTCGGGGATCCTTCTGCGTTGATCTTGTTTCCCGAACAAAACAGAATTGGGGGTCATCAACGAAGCCGCCCGCATCCAGTACCAGAGGCATCCGCCGCATAACGGCGACGTCTTCAAATAGTTTTATTTCGGGAAGGTCTTCTCCAAGTAGTCGCCTCAACAACTCGGCGCCCGGCGACTTCCATGACCCGTCGGCGATTGATTCGAGCAATAGCTTGGGAAAGTCGTTGGTCATTTCTGCGGATCGATCGTTGTGGTCTCTCTAGGTCGAATTCGATCGCACCAGCGAACGAAGCATCTCAATTAGTGACGGATCAGCCGTCGTCTCGGTCGCCAGTTGCCGAAGCTGCTCGAATTCTTCCAGGGTGATGGGAACGCTATATTCGTAGAGTTGTTCGCAAAGTATCTCAACGGCAAGGCAGCATTCGTTGAAGTCAGCGTACTCAACCGCCGCGAAGATGATCTGCGGATCGATTCGGTCAATAAACAGATTGCCGGCACGTTTGATTCGATCGGGGAGCGTCATGTTCGGTTCGATCTATGGCTATATCGTTCGGGCGATTGTTCCTCAGGATCTTACGAAAAGTACGTTCCAATGTCTCCTCGTAACGTAGGCTGTTCCGAGCCCCAGCAGTTTGACGCTCAGCCTTAAGATGCTACGGGACTTCTCACGAAAGCCATCGGCCAATCTCCCCTACCTGCCACGCTCCGTCGACTCGCACCATTTCAATCACGCGACCTGCGAAAACCCCTGTATACAAAACGGCGTGCGTCTCATCCATGCGTCGGGCAGACCTGAATTTTTGCGATACGCCTGGCGTTTGCCGCAGCAGGCGTTTGAACTCGCGGATGTCGTCCGACGTTAGCGCGGGATCGTAGGTGGAGGGGATGGTCTTTCGCATCGGGCGTTTGGGGTTGCGGGGCGTCGTTGGGAAGAGGCGCGTGCGGTTGTGTTGGTTCGGGAGGTTTGCATTGGTTTGTGGTGGCAGGCCGCATTCCCTCGGCTTGCGCCTCGGGTTGGTGAGCGGATGGTTATTCTTGCCGCTTTCTGTTTTTGGCTCTTCGCTTTCTTCTTGGCCGCTTTTCCCTCGCTTGCGCTTCGGGCTACTATGGCGCGCGGCGGGGTTCTTGCTCTGGCCGCATTCCCTCGGCTTGCGCCTCGGGTTAGTATTGCGCGCGGTGGGCTTGTTTTTGCGGAATTCGCGAAGCTTTCTTCACGTTTGGGGGGCTTCGCTTGTGTGGCGCTTGTCGGGTGCTATAGTTCAGCCGGGAAGTTCTGGCTGGGGTGGTTGGGCCCGATATGCGATAGCGAGGATTGAGCGGGATCGCCGGAGGAGCGAGACGATGACGACGTCGCCTGAGGCCGGGGGAAGCGGCAAGACGGTTCAGCAATACATTGACGAAGCGCCGATCTGGTCGGACGGGACCGCGACGGCGAGCGCTCCGCTGACGCCGATGCAGTGGCGGATCTGGTGGTTGGCCGCCGCGGGAAAATTCTTTGAAGGGCTGGTCGTCTTTATGACCGGCGTCGCGCTGCCGCTGCTGGCGCAAGAGTTCCAATTGGGACCAGCCGCACATGGCCTGGTTGGCGCCGCGTCGCTGTTTGGAATTTTAATCGGGGCGACGGCGCTCGGCGGATTGGCCGATCGTTACGGCCGCAAGCCGATCTTCATCCTCGAGATGGCGATCTTCACCGCGTTTCTGGTGGCGGTCGCGCTGAGCCCGAACTTTCTGGTGCTGGTGATCTGCTTGTTTGGCCTGGGCGTAGCGCTGGGGTGCGACTATCCGACGGCTCACCTGGTGATTTCGGAATGCATGCCGAGCAATGCCCGCGGCAAGTTTGTGCTCGGCGCCTTCGGCTTTCAGGCGGTCGGCGCGCTGGTTGGCGCGGGGATCGGCTTTTTGATTTTGTATGAGAACCCGAGCATCGGCGCCTGGCGGTGGATGTATGCGACCGCGATCGTGCCGGCGGTGATTGTGACGCTGGCGCGATTGACGATTACGGAGAGCGCCCATTGGCTGTTCGCCCAAGGGAAGTACGAAGACGCCGAGCGGGAAACGCTGCGGCTGCTGAAGCGCGAACCCGCCTATCCGAAGGAAGTGGCGCTTGACGCCGCCAAAGAGCAGGCCGAGTTCGCCGAGATCGAAGAGGAAGCAAAGTGCAGCGGGGGCTACGCCGAACTCTTCTCGGCCAAGAACCGCCGCGCGACGATTCTGACGTCGGTTCCCTGGTTTCTGCAAGACTTGAGCACCTATGGCATCGGGATCTTTACGCCGACGATTCTGGCCGCGGCGGTCGGTTCCGAAAAGGCGCACGCGACGAAGGTGGCCGACATCGTGCTGAACGACATGACCGCCGCCAAAGGCGCCGCGGTGATCGACTTGCTGTTGATCGTGGGGATTATCGGCGCGGCGCTGTTGGCCGATCGAGTCGGCCGGATCAAGCTGCAGATCTTTGGATTCATCGGCTGTGCGGTCGGCTTGTTTCTGGCGTCGCTGTCGGTCGGCGCGGCCGATCCGATGCGGCTCTACTTGATCTTCGCAGGCTTCATGACGTTCAGCTTTATGACGAACCTGGGGCCGAACGCGCAAACCTATTTGATCGCCGGCGAAGTTTTTCCGACGCACATCCGCGGCAAAGGCGCCGGGCTGGCAGCGTCGTTCGCCAAGATCGGCGCGGTGCTGACGGCGTTTCTCTTTCCGATCCTGCTGGCCGACATCGGCGTCCGCTGGCTGCTCTACATCTTGATCGCCGCATCGCTGATCGGCGCGGTGGTGACGTGGATGACCCGGATTGAAACGGCCGGGGTGAACTTGGAAGAGATTGGGAAGTAGTTTGCGCTTCCTGTAGGGTGGGTGGAGCAAGCGCTAAAGAGCTTGATCTGCGCATTCGGCATGAAACGCTTGCGTAACCCACCTTCCGCTTGCAAGCCGATCGTTGGGTTTCGCTGCGCTGCACCCAACCTACGTCGGATTACTTCGCGTCGCTGCGCGACACCTTGAAGCGGAACTTGTAGTCGTCGGCCGTGCCGAGCTTTTTGTCGGGACCGAGCAGGACCATCTCGACGTCGTAGCCGTTGATCGTCCAGCTGGCGGCGATGTCTCCTTTGGACCAGCGGCCTTGGATTCGCTTCGACTCGGCGACGTGGGCCGGAAGGCCGAGGATGGAGCGGCGGATCGTGCCTGTGAGACCCTCTTCCACAGCGGCGGTGCGGCGTTTGTAGAGTTCCGTCCACTCGGCCGGATAACGCGCGGTCAGCTCGGGATATTCTGGGATCGTCGTTTCGCTGGCGGCTAACGGCGCGTTGGTCGGTTCGACGGCGTTGAAGTCGAACTCCGGCGCTTGCAGCGACGCTTCGAGCGCCTTGAGCCGCGCTTGTTCTTGTTGGAACGGGATTACGTATTTGTAAGCGACGACCAGAGCGGCGACCGTGCCGAGGAGTCCCATCATGACGATGAACGCAAATTTCCCAGCGCCGGAACCGCTCGCTTCGCGACGTACCGGGACAACGCGCGGCGCAGGAGTTGTCGGCGCTGGCGCGGGAGGCGCTGCGTAACCATACGATGGCGCCGGCGGCGCACCATAGCCGTTTGGCGGCGGATACGAGGGCGGAGGCGGATAGCCCGGCGGACCCGGCGGGGGCGGATAGTATCCGCCTGGCATCGGCATTGGCGGCGGTGTCGGAGCGGCCGGCATGTACGGAGGGGGCGGAACGTAACCGCCGCTCGGCATCGGATATTGGCCGGGGCCTGGCGAAGGATAGGGAGCGGTCGGCATCGGATATTGCGGCGCCGGCGGAAGGGGCGACGGCGGCATCGCCGGCATGTGGACCGGCGGCGGCACGCTGGGACTAGCAGCGCTACGAGGTGCGATCGGTTGGGACGGCGTGTCGGACATCGCCGGCGTCCAGGTATCGCGGTGGCTGTGCGGCTTTTCGGCCGCCGCATGGCTGGCGTCGACGGTCCATTTGCCGTCGGCCGAAACTTGCGTCTCTGGTTGGACTTCCAGCTCGGGCGTCAGCACTTTGGGGACGCGGATCTTCTGACGGCAGCGGCGACACAAGACGCGCTGCCCCGCCAGTTCAGGCTCCCAGCGACAAGGTCGCTCACATTTAGGACACGAAAAATACTGCTTAATGGTCACCGAGCTGCCCCTCGAAAGTACTCCCAAAGTCTAGATAGAGGCGAAAGGCAATTCAACGTGAAATCAACGAAACATTTCCTGTGCGCAATGTGCTCCGTCAGCACCCCGCTAAGTTGCATGATGCCGCCGTAAGCCGGTGCTAGCAGGGCGACGAATCAGCATCTTTGGATGCGACACTTCCCTGCTCTACCCGACAAGACGCTTCACCGCGGCGGCGACGCCGAGGGCGACTTGGGTCATCCGGTCGTAGTCGAGCGTCTCCGGCGTGTCGCTCATCTGGTGATAGTTCGGATTCCGCAGAAAGCTGGTGTCGGTCAGCATCAGGGCCGGATAACCTTGGTCCCAGAACGAGCTGTTGTCGCTGCGGCGGATCTCATGGACGCGCTCGGGGAGGTTAAGCGACCAGAGGGGAAGTTGGGAGCCGCGCTTGAACCCGCGGCGGAACTTCCAGTTCAAACTCCAACTGTTCAAGTTGCCGACCGCCGCCAGGAAGTTGCCGACGGTGGGAAACAGGGGATGAAAGATCCTGGGAATCGTCGCGGGGATCTTTTGCGAGTTCGGATCGTCGCGAAAGTAGCCGACCATTTCCAAGCAGAGCATGCCGAGGATCCGCTCGTGCGCTTGCCGCGCTTCGCGCGCATGATGCTGGCTTCCCATCGCGCCGAGGTTGAAATAAGGCGCCTCTTCGCAGGCGAACGCCACATAACGGATCGTCCGCCGCGGCACATGCTCTTTCAGTAGCCGCGCTACTTCGAGCATCACCGCGACGGCCGACGCGTTATCGTCGGCGCCGGGGGTGAACGGAGTCGAGTCGTAGTGAGCGCCGAGCAGGATGATTTGCTCCGGGCGTTTGGCGCCGCGGGTTTCGACAATCAAGTTGGTCCCAAAGCCGTCGACCGCTTCGTACGTCTGCTGCCGGACGTCGTAACCCATGCCGCTCCATTGCTGCGTGATGTAGCCGATCGCCGCTTCGATCGCAGTCGGATGATGGAGCGTGCGGATCCCAATCAGCGACGCCAGGCAATCGACATGCTTGACGAGGCGCTCGCGAATGGCGCTGGGGTCGATCGTCATGTCATGGTCCTGTCGCATTGCACGTCAATCAGTCGCTGGCGAATTATTATCTGCAAACATGATATTCGCCGCGGCGGCGAAGTTCTTTCTTTTTTACCTTCTTGGCGGTTCCTTTTCGCGTAGTAGAAACAAGTTCGCCCTTTTGCGGGTAAGCTCTTCGTCCCCCCTCCTCTTCGACTTGGGAGAAAGTCATGCCCCGTTTGCAGAATGCGCTCTGGATCGGCGCTGGTTTCTTATTGTTGTTTCTTACGCAAGCGTCGGTCGCCGATGTGCCCAGCGCGGAAAAGATTTTAACCAGCTACGACCTGCAAGGCGGCCAAGCGGCGCTCGAAAAATACTTGGACCAAAACCCGTCGGACGATCAGCAGCGATTTGGGTTGGGGGTAGTGCAGTTCGTAGGGGCGGTGGAAACGATGTCGCAGTCGTTTTACGCATGTGGGGTACGGGATTATCAAGGGCAGATCCCGTTTCTCCGCATCGTCGCGACTGAGAACCCCAACCCGAAAGCGACCAGCTATCAGGACGTCCGCAACATCCTGCAAAAGTTTGTCGACGATCTCGCCGTGGCGGAGCAGACGCTCGCGAAGGTCGACGACAAGCGGGTAAAGCTGCCGCTCCCCCTGTTCCAGATTCGCCTGGACCTCAACGGCGATGGAACGACGACCGAAATCGAAACGCTGGGCGCCGTCGCGATGCATTTGCGCATGATTGAAAACGTTCCTGGCAATCCGGAGGCCCAGCGTCCGTACGAGACGGTCGTCGCGTTCGACTACGCCGATTGTCTTTGGCTGCGCGGCTATTGCCATTTGCTGAGCGGGATGGCCGAAACCTGGCTCGCCTACGACATGCAAGAGCTGCATGATCGGGTTGGCTACGTCATCTTTCAGAAGATCGACTCGCCGAACGCCTATCTCGCCGACGCGAAAAAGACGTTCCCGATCAGCGACGTCGATATTGTCGATCTCGTCGCCTTCATCCACCTGATCAATTTTCCGGTGAAAGATGCGGAGAAGCTGAAGGACGCGCACGCCCACTTCCTGCAAGTGATCGCCCTCAGTCGGCGAACGTGGGATGCGATCGAAGCGGAAGATGACAACGATCGTGAGTGGATCCCAGGGCCGAAGCAGACGTCGCCGGTGACGCGCGGGCGAACTTCGCCGGAGATGCTGAAGACGTGGCGAGAGTTCCTCGACGAGCTGGAAGCGATCCTGCAAGGGGAAAAACTGGCGCGGCACCCGCGCATTACCGACGGCCGCGGCGTGAACGTGAAGAAGATGTTCTTCGAGCCGCAGCCGTTTGACGCGGTGATGTGGTGGCAAGGAAGCGGCGCGACGCCGTTTCTGGAAAAGGGACCGCTCAGCGACGACGCATTTTGGAACCGCGTGAACCGTGCGTTCAACGGTCAGTTCATGAGCTTCGCCGTTTGGTACAACTAGTTCGCTTTATCGGGGCGAAGACATGCTCATCCCGCGAAGACGCGGCAAGAGCATGGCGCCAGGATCCGGTGAACTAGTTCGCTTTGGCGGTCGGCTTTTTCGCCGGGGCGTCGTCGGCCAGTTTGGGATAAACCAGCACCCGCTTCGACCAGGCGTTCCATTGCTTGGCCAGCTCGCGGACCTTCTCGGGGTTCTCGGCCGCCAGGTTGTTGGTTTCGGTGCGGTCGGCGGTGATGTTGTAGAGCTCCCAGTTTTCGGGATGAACGCCGCGCGGACGCGCGACGTTACGGCCGACCAGTTTCCAATCGCCGGAGCGAATCGACGCGTTGTTTTCATGCTCGATGCAGATCGGCTTTTGCCGGTCGAGCGACTTCCCTTCCAGCGCCGGACGAAGCGATATGCCGTCGAGCGGATGGATTCGGTTTCCTTCGTACTCGGTCGGATAAGTAGCGCCGGCGACGTCGAGGATCGTCGGCATCACGTCGATCAGCTGCGCCGGTTCCGCGTACCAATCTGTTTGCGACGTGATCTTGGCGGACCAATGAATGAAGAACGGGGTCGCCGTTCCTCCTTCGTGATTGAAGTGCTTGTAAAGCCGGAACGGCGTGTTGCTGGCGTTGGCCCACGCTTCGCCGTAGCCATGGAAGTATTCGTGATTCCGTTTCTCGATATCGCGGAAGTTGGCCCCGCCGAGGACGCCCCCTTCCTGACAACCGCCGTTGTCGGAGAGGAACAGGATCATGGTGTCGTCTTCGATGCCGGACTCTTTCAGGTACTTCATCAGCTTGCCGATGTTCTGGTCGATCCGATCAATCATCGCGGCGTAGATCGCCATCTTCAGATCCATCTCGTCCTGCTTCTCGGCGTCGAGCGTTTCCCAGGCCGGAATGTTCGGCGTACGCGGGGAGAGCTCTAGATCAGCCGAGACCAGTCCCAGCTCCTTTTGTTTGGCGAGTCGCTGCTGGCGCAGTTTGTCCCAGCCAATCTTGTACTTACCGCGGTACTTGGCGATGTCGTCTTCGAAGGCCTGAATCGGCCAGTGAGGCGCCGTGTAAGCGAGGTAGAGGAACATCGGCCGCTTGTCGCCCGCTTGCTCTTCTTTCAAAAAGCGGATCGCATAGTCGGTGAACGCGTCGGTCGTATAGAACTGCTCGTCGGTGGTGCTTTCTGGAGTTTCGATCGCCTCGTTACCGAGCGACATCCCGCGATCGCCGCCGGGATAAAAGTGGAGCGTCGCCCCAGAGAGACAGCCGAAGTACTTGTCGTAACCGCGCTGCAGCGGCCAACGGCTCTCCTCATTTTCGCCAAGGTGCCATTTGCCCGACATCAGCGTCGCGTACCCGGCGCCCTGCAGCGCTTCGGCGATCGTGACGCAGTTGTGATTCAAAAATCCTTGATAAGCAGGCGACTTGCCGGCGCCATAGTTCAACTCGCCGGGCGATTCGGTCATGTGGCCGATCCCGGATTGATGCGGATAGAGCCCGGTCATCAAGGTCGCGCGGGTCGGGCAGCAGCGGCCGTTGTTATAGAACTGCGAAAAGCGAACGCCTCCCTGGGCGAGCGCGTCGATGTTGGGAGTCGCGATCTCACTGCCGTGATAGCCGAGATCGGAAAAGCCCATGTCGTCGACCATGATCAGGATGATGTTGGGACGTTCTGCGGCGCTGGCGGCGCTGCAGAAGGTAATCAGGATCGTCAGCGACAAGAGGGCGAACGTTTTCATGATCGGTCCGATCGGCGTGAGGGAGGAAACAGCGAGGAAGAGCTTAAGGAGTCGCGTGTTTGATCGCGAAGGAGCGGAGGGAACCTTGCAGCGGATTGGGAGCCTCGTAGTCGCCGGCCGCCGTTAGCACATCATGGCCGAGCGACAGCTCGTCGAACGGCTGCGCGGGAATGAGGCCGGGCGAAGCGATTTTGAACGGCGGCTCGTCGTTGATTTGCAGCATCATCACCTTCTTGTCGAGCCCCGCGCGCAGATGGACCTGGCCGGAGTATCGTTGCTTGGAGATCAGCCGCGTTACGATACCGCCGACACGCACGTCGAAAGCGGGCTTCCCGTCGACAAAGTGCAGAGCATAGCCATGGCGATTGCCGCCTTGCGCGGCGACGACTCCAGACGGCGACTTGGCGTCGACTTCGGCTTCGATCGTCCAGCTTCGTTTGGCGATCGGGAAGTTGCGATCGACGTGAGAGAAGTCGCCGGAGAGAGCCGCTTTCGCCGGATCATAGTGAACGCCGACGCGCCAGGCCCACGCTTCCCACGCGGCAACCATCGACTTCAGTCTTTCCGGCTCTTGGGCGGCGAGGTCATTCGTTTCGCAGCGATCTTCGGCCAGGTTGTAAAGCTCCCACTCAATCTTGTGGGGCATCCGCTTCGACCAGACGATCTTCCAATCGCCGTCGCGCAGCGCGTGGGCCGCCTGATGATCGAAGCCGATCTGACGCTGCGGTAACGCTTCGCCCCGCATCGCCGGCAGCAGACTGGTCCCTTCCAGCGGCGTGATCGCGCGATTATCGAAGGTGGTCGGATAGGTGGCGCCGCTCGCTTCCATCAGGGTCGGCAGGATGTCCATCATGTGACCCGGTTGGCGGACCCAAACGTCGGGCGTACCGATCCCGGCGGGCCAGTGAGCGATCAGCGGCATGCTAATGCCACCTTCGTGCGTGAAGTGCTTGTACAAGCGAAACGGCGTATTGCCGAGATTCGCCCAGCCGCTGCCATAGGCTTGATGCGTGCCGCGCTGACCGATTTCGCGGAGCTCTTCGCCGGTTCGCAGGGTGTTGGTCCCGACGCGAGAAACGCCGTCAAAGCCGAAAGGTCCCCATTCGTAGCAAGCGCCGTTGTCGGTCAGGAAGATGATGAGCGTGTTGTCGAGATCGCCGGTCGCTTCGAGGTGATTGACGATTCGCCCGACGCCGACGTCGACCCCTTCGACCATCGCGGCGAAGACCGCCATCCGCCGCGCGAGATCGCCGCGGCGATCTGCCGGCAGCGCGTCCCACGCCGGGTTTTCTTTCCCCGAGTAACCATTGGCGATGTCGTCGCGATCAACCGGCACGATCGAGCGCGGCGTTAGCTGCCAACGATCGCCGTCGATCAGCCCGATCTCCTTCATCCGTTCGAATCGTTCTTCCCGCAGCACGTCCCAGCCGCGCTGGTAAGTCGCTTCGTACTTGTCGACCCGCTCGGTCGGCGCTTGGATCGGAAAGTGGGGAGACGAGTGGCCGAGGAAGAGGAACCACGGCTTGTCGCTCTGTTGTCCCTGGCGGATGAACTCCAGCGCGTAGTCGTTGAAGACGTCGGTTGCGTAGAACTCGTCCTTGGGAGGATTGATTTCCTTTTGGCGGCCTGCCGGCAGTCGCTCGTAGTAGTCAGCGTCGTATTGATCGTGCGAGTGATCGAACGTGTAGCCGTAGAACTCGTCGAAGCCGCGGCGGATCGGGCCGGTCTGGTTGTGGAGGTGCCACTTGCCGACGTAGTAGCAACCGTAGCCGGCCGGCTTCAAGACTTCGGCCAGCGTGACGCAATCGTCCCGCAGGCGACCGAGATAGCCGGGCCCGCGGCTGGGATTGGGCTGGGCGGTGGTGAAGTCGCCGATGCCGGCTTGCGTTGGATAGAGCCCAGTCATCAGCGCCGCGCGACTGGGACAGCAGCGGGCCGAGTTGTAGACCTGCGTAAAGCGGACGCCCCGCTTGGCGAGCGCGTCGATATTGGGCGTCGGGATCTCGCCGCCGTAACAGCCAAGATCGGAGTAGCCGAGGTCATCGGCCAGGATGATCAGAATGTTCGGCCGCTTCGCTTCGGCGGCTGGCAGCGCCGCGGTTGCGCAGGAAACGAGAAGCAGCGTCAGAATCAGGCGTGACACGATTCTTTCCGTGGTTAGGCGAGGTTTCTCTCTATCGTAACCAGCGGGTCGCGGCGGTTCGACCTTTCTCTTGGGCCGCACTTCCGGGGAAAGCAATTTGCCGGCGTAAAGATTCGCAGGCAAATTGCGGTTCTGCGGAGTGGGGGGGGATCCGTTACTTCGTCGGATCGACGATCACCTTCATCGCCCCGGGTTCGCCGGCGTAGAGGCGTTTGAACCATTCCGGTCCTTCGTCGAGCGAGATGCGGGCGGTGATCAGCGGGTCAACCTTGATCAGGCCCCGTTCCAGCAGATCGATGCAGGCCGGGTACTCGCCGTTGGAGGCGCAGCTGCCGTAGACCGAAAGCTCGCGGCTGACGATCGCTTGCAGCGGCATTTCGACTTTCGGCGACAAGTTGCCGACCAGCGTGATCGAGCCCCCTTTGCGGGTCGCGTCGATCGCGGTTTGAATCGTCCGCGTAGCGCCGACCACTTCGACGGCGACATCCGCGCCGCGACCGCCGGTCAGCTTCTTCACTTCGTCGACGACGTCGACTTCGTCCGCTTTCAAACCGACGTCAGCGCCCAGCTGCTTCGCCAGATCCAAACGTCCTTGATCCAAGTCGATCGCAATCACCTGGGCGGCGCCGGCGAGACGGATCGCTTGCACGACGAGCAAACCGATCATGCCGCTGCCGACGACGATCGCGGTGTCGCCCAGAATGAGCGGAGCGCGATTCGCGGCGTGAACGGCGACCGAGACCGCTTCGATCATCGCCGCATGTTCAAACGGCAAACCGGGGGGCAGCTTGTAGCAGATGTGCTGCGGCACGGAGACGTACTCGGCGAAGGCGCCGTAGCGGCGATACTCGTCGCACGAGACGCCCAGGACCATCCGGTTGTCGCAAAGGTTGATGTGTCCCTTGCGGCAGTTGAAGCAAACGCCGCACGAGACGGTCGAGTCGAAGGTGATCGGATCGCCGACGGCGAAGCCGGTGACGTCGGAGCCGACCTTGGTGACGACGCCGGCCGCTTCATGTCCCATGACCAGCGGCGGAATGCGGCGACCGGTGCTGCCGTCGTAGCCATGGATGTCGCTGCCGCAGATGCCGCAGGCCTTCACTTGCACCAGCAAGTCGTGCGGGCCGATTTTCGGCTCTTCGATCTCGACAACATCCAGCTGCTTGTATTCCGACAGCAACATCGCTTTCATGATTTTCTTGCCTAAAAATGGAATGGAGTCCCTTAGATCATCGTAGGCGCTCCGCTCTCCGCCGCAATGAGAGGTAACCCCCTTGCGGGTCAGAATTTTCCTTTCCCCCGCGACTGCCGGGGTTCGCTCGCATGGCGGGGGAAAGGACGTAAAATCAGAGGAGCTTCCCTTCTCTTCCCTTTTTTCCGCTATCGGCTTCCCTGCTATGAATCGCAATTTCTTCTGCTGTGCGCTGCTGATCGCGGCGTTTCCCGCTTTCGTTTGGGCCGAAGATTCGGCCTCTCCGCAGGCGCTCGCGCAGCCTGACTGGGTGACGTTTAACCCGAGCCCGCACCAAAGCGAGCGCAAAGGAGAAGCGATTTCGGCGATCATCATGCACTACACGGCCGGAGGCGCGCAGGCGAGCACCGTCGGTTGGTTCCGCAATCCGGACGCCCAGGTTTCGTCTCACTACGTGGTTGGCCGCGATGGGACGGTCGTGCAAATGGTCCCGCTCGACAAGTCGGCCTGGCATGCGGGACGAAGCGTCTTGGCGGGCAAGAGCGGCGTCAACGCGTTCAGCGTCGGGATCGAAATCTGCAACTGGGGCCCGCTACGAAAGGTCGACGGCAAGTTCGTCACCTACGACGGCCGGAAGTACCAAGGTCCCGAACCGATCCAATCAGCGGATGGTCGCTACTGGGAACCGTACACCGACGCCCAGTACGCGACGCTGGTGAAGCTTTCGAACTATCTCATCGACCAATACGCGATCACCCACATCACCGGCCACAGCGACATCGCGACGCCCAAAGGACGTAAGCACGATCCAGGCGAAGGTTTTGATTGGGAGAAGATCCGCGCGGGGCTCAAAGAGAAGAACGTAAAGCACATCGGACCGGTTACCGAAGCGGAACCGACGAGTGCGTCGTAACGCACGTCATTCGTAGCCCGCAGCGCGAGCGAGGGAAATGCGGTCTCAATGAAATGACGAATGTCGAAGCTCGAATGACGAACAACCTCTCGTTTTCGTCATTCTGGTTTCTTCATTCGTCATTTGGCAAACGCATTTCCCTCGCTTGCGCTTCGGGCTACTATTTTTACGTTTCGCAGAGCCGGATCATGTTCTGGAACCAGATCTCTTTATCGCGCTGCAGCGTCGGCAGCGGGTGGCGATATTTATCTTCGGTTCCTTCCGCCAACAGCCCGGTGAAGTTTTGCTTGGCCGGGATCGCGTTCAAACAACGTTCGATCAGCGGGCTCAGTTTTTCGCTGAGTCCCCACGCAAAGACCAGCGGCGTGTCGCGGCTTTGGGGGAGCTTCTTCGTCAGCTCTTTCTTACGCGCCGGCGAGAAGATGGAGTGGGCGACGTAGTCGTGATCCGCTTCCAGTCGCTCGAACGTTTTGATAAAGACCGGGCTCTTCGGGCTGCGCAGATCGGAAAGATTCAGCACGCGGACGTGGCGCCAGCCGCAGTGACGCATCACCCGCATCACCTGGTACTGGGTGGTGTCAGGCTTGGTCGGGACGAGCGAGATCGCCAGGTCGCCGATCTGGTCGGCGTCGATATGGTTGTTCACTTCGACCAGCGGCTGCGACGAGCCGGGGTTCATCATGATGAAGACGGCGTCGGGCTGCCGATCGCAGATGATGTTGACGTCCCCCGGGGTGCATTCCTTGTCGATGATCTCCAGCACGCTGCGGCACGAAGCGACTTCGTCCGGCGAAACGGCGACGGTATAGAAGTGGCCGAAGATATCGTACGTCTTTTTCAGTTCGGCGGCCGGGAGAAACGGGGGCATCAGGGCTCTTCCTTGATTAGCGATAAAAGTCGACCCACGACAGCTTCAGTTCGGCGGGGTTGTTCTCGAACAACTTGTCGGGAAGCGTCACTTCAAAATAGCCCCCGTCCTGCAAGGGAATCTTCGGAACGCTGTTGACGATCCGCAACGGCGTCGTGCGGTGCGCCAAGCCAAGCTGGACCGTGCCGCCATCTGGAACGGAAACCAAGACGCGCGGCACTCCGCTGCTGGAGACGTTCCACGCGTAGTTCTCAACCCGGAACGATTCGAGCCCCTTCAAGTGCAACCGGACGATCAGCGGTTCCGGCCACTTGTCGCCGGTTCGTTTGACGATCGCGTTGTCGATTCCGATTGGGCATTCGACGTCGATCACCGTCCGCTTCTCTTCGCTCAAGAGGCGGATCTGCGTGTTGTCGCGACTTGCTTTCGCAGTCAGCGGCGGTTTCGCATCGGCGTCGGCCGAGACGATCGCGGCGACGACCAGTAGCGCAGAGATCATGACGAGGCTCCTTCCAAAATAGGTCCCGCCATTTTAACGCTTAGAAGAAGAGCCTCCTACCGGAGCTGCCCGCGACGTTTAATATTCGCCAAAGCCAATCTTTTCGGCTCCGTCCGCCGTGCCGAGTGCGCCCCAGATGCCGAACGGACTGGCGACCTTGTGGCCGGACATTTCTTGTTGAGTTAGCGTTCGCTGCGAAAGATCGCCGCAGTCGATCGAGTCGACGATGAATTTGACGGAGCCGTCCCCCATGCCGACGTTGACGCCCCCTTTGTGCTGGCTGCCGGCCGAATAGAGCCCGTCGACCGCTTCGTCGCCGTCGATGGCGCAGCTGGGACTGTTGGGCGGGAGAATTGTATTGAACAAACTGTCTCCGGCGGATCCATCCGCCCAACGGCCGCCGCGCCCCAGTTTGCTGAGCTTCGTGTTGCCTGGGTAATAGGCTTTGTTCCAAGAGTCGCGTAGCTTCAAGCAGAGCGTAGGATTGTCGAGCAACTTGTCCGATTGCTCGATCGCATATTGGCCGTTGATTCGTTTGCCGTCGAGCGAGCCGATTTCGGCGAAAAAGATCGTGTTGCTCGCGCCATCTTTGATTTTCGACATGCGTTGACTCAAACCGCAGGCGAACGCGCCGCGGGCGACAGTCGGCTGATGAATGTCGCGGGCCATGTCGCCGATGCAAAGCGCGTAGTTCGTTTGCCCGAATTTGCTCGTTCCGTCGGCGGCGCTCGGGCATTTCAGAAGCTCGATTTGCGTCGTCCAGGCAGGATAGGCGGCGATCCAAGGCGCCGGACCCCGGGGCGGATAGAGCGTGCCGTCCACATCGAGCGGCTCGGTGATTTGATCGTACAACGCCGTTTGTTCGATCTGCGGCAGCATCGCAACGATGCCGCTCAGTCGGCCGGCGTTGCTTTGCAGCGGATCGCCGTTGACGTCGGTTCCTCCCATCGCCATCGGCAGAGCGCCGTGGGTCGATTCGTAGTTGGCGGTCGCCAGCAGGATGTTTTTGAGGTTGTTGGTGCAATGGGCACGGTCAAATTGCGCACGTGAATGTCCCATGGAAGGAAGCGTTAAGCCTATCAGAAATAGGACGATGAAAACGACGACCAATAGGTCAATAATGCGAAAGCGCGACGTCCGATTCGTCTCTGCACCGCGCTGCGAATCGTGCATGGGAGAACCTCTTTGCTGCTAGCGAAACGAAAATATCCCTGTTCGCCCTTTCAGACTAATGGCAGCGTGAGAAACCGGCCAGAAAAATGCGTCGCCTTAATCGTCGCCGCTCTCGTCCCCAGCGTCGATCGTTCCGAGCGCGCCCCAAATTCCAAACGGACTGGCGACGTTTGGCTGCGACATTTGCTCGACGGTTAGCGTCGGCTTGGTGAGATCGCCGGTATCAATGTCACTTGTGATAAACCGGACCGACCCATCGGCCAGCGCGACATTCGCGCCGCCGGGGTGAAAACTGCCGGCTGAGTAGAGACCGTCACCCGCTTCTTTGGCGCCGACCGTGCAGCTGGGACTGTTGGGCGGCAGGATCGTATTGAACTGGCTATCGCCGGCTGAGCCGTCAGCCCAGCGCCCGCCGCGGCCATATTCGCTCAATTCGAATTTGTCGTCGTAGAACCAGCCCTTGCCAGGCGAACGGAATTGCGTGTGGAGGCTTGGTTTGTCGAGAATGTTGCCCGAGACTTTGATCGCATATTGCCCGACGACGGCGCGGCCGGAACGAGTACCGATTTCTCCCAATAGGATCGTATTGCTGGTTCCGTCGGTAACGTCTCTAAAATTACAGGTCAGCCCGCCGCCGAAAACTCCCCGCAACTTTTTCGGTTCGTGAATATCGCGGGCCAGATCACCGATGCAGAAGGCGTAGTTGGTTTGACCAAGTTCGCTTGGTTCGCGCGTGGCGGCGGGGCATTCAAACCAGGACCAATTGAGCTGCCAGGGAGGATAGTCGGAAATCCAAGGAGCAGGTCCTCCGCCGGGATACGTGGCGACGTCGGTCGTAAGCGGATTCTCAATTTGATGGGGGACCGGCGACGACTCGATATAGGGAATAAGATCGACCCATGGGCTTCGTCTCCCCAGATTGCTCTGCATAGGATCGAGGGACCCGTTTGTGCCGCCGAGCACCTTGGGAAAGCGTCCATAAGTGTCGTGAAAATTGTGTTGCTCCAATACAAGAATCTTCATATTGTTTTCGCAGCTCATCCGCCGCGCTGCTTCACGCGCCTGATTAATTGCCGGCAGCACAAAGGCGAGCAACAAGCAGATGATGCCAATGACGACGAACAAGTGAACGAGCGTGAAGCCGAAGGTGGAACGGCGATAAGCATTCATGCAGCTGGCTCAACGATTGCGTTTGCAGCAAGTCTTAAGGATGGAGAAACAAGCATGCGGCGATCTAATAGTCGCCGACTTCTTCACCCCCGTCGATGGTTCCGAGCGCGCCCCAAACTCCGTATGGACTGCCGACTAATGGGTTAGACATTTGTGCGGCGGTGAGGGTTGGCTTGGTCAGATCGCCGCAGTCGATTTGTTCGGAGATGAAGCGGACCGAGCCGTCCAACCGCGTGACGTTCACGCCGCCCGGATGATAGCCGGTCGCTGAATAAAGACCGTCAGCGGCTTCCCTTCCGCCAACGGCACAGCTCGGGCTGTTCGGGGGAAGAATGGTGTTGAACTGACTGTCTCCGGCCGAGCCGTCGGCCCAGCGTCCACCGCGACCGAACTCGCTCAGCGGGAAGTCGTCGGAATAACGTTCGTCGTCCCGCTTTGAGCGAAATTGCCGGCTTTTGCTCGGATCATCCAGCATCTCGGCCGGCGCCATCGTCGCGTATTGGCCGACGATTCTATTGTCCGACCGGTTGCCGATTTCGCCGAGCAGGATCGTGTTGCTCGTTCCGTCGACCGCATCCTTAAAGGTGGACGTCAGGTTGCCGCCGAACATCCCGCGCAACCTGGTTGGCTGATGAACGTCACGAGCCAAATCGCCGATGCAAAACGCGTAGTTGGTTTGGCCAAGTTCGCTCGCTTCGCGAACGGCGCTGGGGCATGTCAGTTCGTCTAACTCTATTTTCCAGGGTGGATAGTCGGCGATCCAGGGGGCCGGCCCCAAAGCGGGGTAAAGCTTGTCGTCGGCGTCCAGCGGCGCGGTGATTTGTTCGTATAACGCGTTCTGTTCAAGCATGGGAAGAATGCAGACCATTCCGCTCAATCGCCCAACGTTACTTTGCTCTGGATCATTTCCCAGATTCGTACCGCCCATCGCCGGCGGAAAGCAGCCGAACGTGTC